>DASTWQ010000196.1:0-9172 GCA_035758545.1 Holophagaceae bacterium
GTTCCGGGCGTGACGTTGAGGTTGCCGGTGAGGGCGATCCAGCTGGCGCCGCTGAGGGAGACCGCGTCGCCGATGGCGTAGGCGGTGGCGCTGGACCAGGCGCCCTTGAAGGTCACCGGCGGGCCCTGGGGGCCCGTGGCCCCGGTGGCGCCCGTCGCACCCGTGGCGCCCGTCGCGCCCTGGGGACCCGTGGCGCCCGTCGGGCCCTGGATGCCCTGGATGCCTTGGACGCCCTGGAGCCCCTGCGCCCCGGTGTCGCCCTTGGCCGCGAGCAGCGCCCAGACGGTGCCGTCGCTGCCGGGCGTCACGTTGAAGTTGTTCGTCAGGGCGACCCAGCTGGAGCCGTTCAAGGCCACCGCATCCCCGGTGCTGTAGGCCGTGCTGGAGGACCAGGTGCCCTGGAAGGTGGCGACGGGGCCCGCGGGGCCGGCCGGACCCGTGGCGCCCGCGGGGCCCGCGGCGCCCGTCGCGCCGGTGGGACCGATGGGGCCCGTCGGGCCGGGGAGGCCCATGGGGCCCGTCGGGCCTGCAGGCCCCTGTGGTCCCTGGGGCCCCACCGCGAAGGTCGGCGACCAGGTGGAGCCGTCGAACACCAGGGCCTGCCCTGCGCTGGGAGCCGTGCCGGTGCCCAGGGGGACGCCGTTCAGGCCCGTCACCAGGGTGGTGGTCTGGCCGCCGGTCACGTCCCCGGCGAGGGCGCCGGAGAAGCGGAAGGCGCTGCGGGCCTGGAGGGCCGGCACCAGGTCCGTGTCCGGACCCATCGCGACGCCGTCCACCAGCAGGTGCAGCTTGAGGTTCGGGGTGCCCAGCAGGGTGTCGGGGATGGCGGGCATGCCGGCGCCGCCGAGCACCACCGCATAGAGGCCGTTGTTCACGCCGACGGTCTGGGGCCCGGAGTTCCAGAGCTCGGTGCTGGATCCGTCGAGGATCGAGAAGGTGAGCGTGTGGGTGCCCGTCACCGGCATGCCGGACTGGGTCAGGCGACCCTGGTAGGCCACCTGGGGGCTCGGCGGCGCCGGCGTCTGAGCCACCAGGACGGCGGGCAGCGCGGCGAGCGCCAAGGTCAGGGAAGCGGGGCGGTAGGGCATGGGCGGCTCGCGGAAGGGAGGGGCTGCGTCAAAGAAGCTGGATCAGTGGGAAGGAGTGTCGGGCAGGTACCCGTGGCGCACGGCCACCACCTGGACACTGTCAGTGGCCTCGGTGGCGGCCACGGGCTCCTGGACCACGGGCATGTTCGAGAAGCTGCCGCCGGTCTGGGGACGGCCCGAAGCCTGCACCCCGTCCGGCGTGATGGCGCCCACGGGCAGCGGGGACAGGATCGTCAGCGAGAGGGCCGTGGCGGCGCTCACGCCCTGCCCTGTGGCCACCACCCGCAGGTGGGCCAGGGTCTGGGGGACCACGGAGGCGTCCACCCAGAAACGGAGGGTGCCGGTGCGGGCGTCCGCCGGGACGCTGCCCTGGGCCTGGATCCCCGCGGGAAGGCCTTCCACCGTCACCGTCAGCGGGCCCTGGAAGTGGGGCGCGAGGGGGCGCGCCGCCGTGAGGGTCACGGTGCCGCCGGTGCCCGCGGGGAGGCTGAGGCTCGCGGGGCTGATCTGCACCTGGAGCGCCCCGGTGGTGGTGGCGCGCAGGCCCGGGGCCCCGCCGCCGGCGCAGCCCGCCAGGGACAGGGCCAGGAGCGTGACGAGCCCTGCGCCTACGGCGGGCCTGAGGAGGGACATGGCGACCTTTCGAGGGAGGGACGAGGGGAAGCGTGGGGTCTCATGTGCCGAGGGTCAAGCCGGAGATCCTCCCGCGCAGCCGCACGTTGTGAACGACAAGACACGCCTCACGCGGGTGGCGGCAGAAGGCGATTCGACCCGTCCCCGGTCACACTTGAATTCCCGGATCCCCCATGACCCTCCAGCGCTCCCACACCGTTGAGATCCTCCTCGCCGCCGTGGCCTTTTTCGTCAGCGCCGCGACGCTGGGCGTGTACCTCTACCAGGCCCGCATGATGCGCGCCCAGCAGCACGCCAGCGTGTGGCCCTACCTGGAGGCCACCTACAGCAACGTGGACGACTACCGCCTGGTGGTGCGGAACAAGGGCGTGGGCCCGGCCCTCGTGCGCCAGGTGGAGATGACCCTGGACGGGAAGGCGCTGCGCAGCAACGCGGACCTGGTGGCTGGGGTGCTGGGGCCGGGCGCCCAGCTGGACTACCAGAACTCGACCCTGGAGAACCGCGTCCTCGCGCCGGGGGAGGAGGTCGTCCTCTTCCGCATCCCCGACCTGAAGGCGGCCCTCGCCTTCCAGGAGCAGCAGCAGAAGCACCACTTCGCGTTGAAGGTCACCTACGCGTCCGTCTACGGCGACTGCTGGGTGGCCGACGGCGGCCAGGTGAAGGCCCTGCCTCCGGTGGACCTGCACCTGTTCTAGCCCGGAGGGCTCCGCCAGCCGGTGGCCGGAGGCGTGGGAAGGCTTTCACCACGGAGAACACGGAGATCACGGAGAGGGCGAGGCATGCCTGCGGCGGGCCCTTCCCTGATGGGTCGGCGCACCTCCGTGCCCTCCGTGAGCTCCGTGGTGAATAGGTTTTCGATCAGCTGGGGCGGATAGCTGGGCCACCGAGCTTGAATCGCCTACCAGGCCCGGCTGGCGACGATGAGGGCGGTGGCGATGGCGCCGCCGGAGAGGGCGAGGGCCAGGAGGCGCGGGCCGGCGAGGCGGGACCAGAGCAGCATGCCGCTGAGGCTCATGAAGAGCAGCATGCCGGCGACGCCGTCCGCCAGGAGGATCCAGCCGGGGCTGCCGGCCTCGGACTTGTGGAGGCGCTTGAGGGTCTCCAGGAAGCCGGCGGTGCGGAGCTGGAGCTTCACGGAGCGGTCGCCGGGGGTGTAGGTGCCGAAGACCCAGCGGTGGTGGCCCGCCAGCTCCACGCGCCAGACCTCCGCCGCCGGCAGCGCCGTGCCGCCCAGGGAGACGGGGCGGGCCGGTTGCACCTCCGCCGCCGCCTGGGCGGGCGGGAAGCCCAGCTTCGCCGCCAGCGCCGCCGCGAGGGCGTCCGGCGTCGCCGGCGGCGCGTCCAGGGCCAGCACCATCTGCGTGGCCTCCACCCGCCCCCGGGGGATCGCCATCACCTCCCGGTGGTTCAGGAGGAAGCCCGTGAACCCCCACATCAGCCCGAAGGCCGCGCCGGACATGCCCACGCGTGCATGCCACCGGCGGAGGGCGAGGAGGAAGGTGGTGCGGCGAGAAGGGGGTATCGATGCAGCGGAATTCATAGAAGGGTTCGTCCTCCATTCGTCGCGTCGAAGACGGACTCCATCCCTGATTCTGCGAGGGGAAGCCTCAGGGCCCATCGGTAGGCGAGCCCCCATCCAACCCCGAGAGCGACCGCAATCATCAGAACCGCGATGCCAGCCCTCGCCCGGAGACGCCAGGCGACACCCGCGGCGACCGACAAAAGGGGGACGGCCACCAAGGCCGCAGCGTGACTGACAGAGCTCAGGAAGAAACGAGTCATACCTGGAAGAGACGGACCCAGACCTTCATACATGGAGGCAAACAAGGCCCGGGTGTGCCCGACATAGAACATGTCGAACAGAACCACTGCCAGGAAGACTGCCCAAAGAAGACCCGCAAGGACCACGGGCCGCCCCCCGTCCTCCGTGAGCGGGGCGGATGGCGGGACAAATGGGGTCTGAGGTGGTTCCACCAAGGGACCTCCGGGCATTCCGACGAGTCTAGCGGGCACTCCGGCCCAAGGAAGCACCCGGCCTTCTCAGAGTCCCCGGCGCAGCACGCGCTCGCCGAAATGGGCGATGCGGTAGCCCCCCTCCCGCTGCTCGCGGATCAGGTCGTGCGCGCCGAGGTAGGCCAGGTCCGCCGCCGTGGCGCCCGCGCTCTTCGCCAGGTTCGCCGCGTCCACGCCGGGATGCTTCGCGATGAAGGCCAGGATGGCGAGCTGCTTGGACGAGATCGCTTCAGCCATGGAGGCTCCGGGGGATGCCCTAGAGGAACATGAATCCCCGGCGCCACGGCACAACAGACGCGTTCAGGACTCCAGATGGCGGCTGGAGATCTCCATCGAATCACCCGCCGCGCGGCGCGCCGCCCGCTGGAAGGCGCGGTAGAGGGCGTAGTCGTCCACCGTGACCTCGGGGTGCAGTTCCCTCACCGCGGAGGCCAAGGCCCGCTGCAGCTCCGGTGCCAACTGCTCGAAGAGGCCATCCAGTTTCAGGCGGGGCATGAAGCCTCCTGGGCGCGTACTCCATCATCGGCGCGTTCGCCTGGCCGCCTCGATGCCCCAAGCCTCACGCCAGCGGCTCCTCATGCTTGCACTCGGGGCAGACGAGGACCTGGATGGGGTCCTTGCCCCTCGGCTTGCGGGTCTTCTCGCCCATCCAGGGGTTCTTGCAAGCGGGGCAGGTCTTGGCGGTGGGCTTGTCCCAGGCGGTGAAGTCGCACTTGGGGTAGTTGGTGCAGCCGTAGAAGACCTTGCCGAAGCGGGTCTTGCGGGGGCTCAGGTCGCCGCCGTCCTTGGGGCAGGGCACGCCCAGGATCTCCTTCTTCACGGTCTTGCACTTCGGGTAGTCCACGCAGCAGATGAACTCGCCGTAGCGGCCGTGGCGCTTCACGAAGGCCTTGCCGCAGGTGGGGCAGCTCTCGCCGGTGGGCACGTCCGCGGGCACGGGGATGCCTTTCGGGTCCGCCTTCCGGATGCCCTTGCAGGTGGGGTAGTTGGTGCAGGCCCAGAAGGGGCCCCACTGGCCCTTGCGGAGATTCATCGGCGTGGCGCCGCAGAGGGGGCACTCCGGCGCGTCCTCGGGCTCCTCGAAGACCTCCACCTCCTCGGTGCCGTCGCAGTCGGGGTAGCGGGTGCAGCCGTAGAAGAGGCCGTTGCGGCCGATGCGCTTGAGCATGGGCGCGCCGCACTTCTTGCAGGCCTTGTCCGAGGGCACGCCCGCCTTGAGGTTCTGCATCTGGTCGCCGGCGGCCAGGAGCGCCTTCTCGAAAGGGCCGTAGAAGGCCTTCATGGCCTTCTGGAAGCTGATCTGCCCCGCCTCGATGCGGTCCAGCTCGTCCTCCATGCCGCTCGTGTACTTCGGGTCCATGAGGGTCGGGAAGCCCTGCACCAGCAGGTCCACGACCACCATGCCGATCTCGGTGGGCTTGAAGCGCCCCTCGACCTTCTTCACGTACTCGCGGTCCTGGATGGTGCTGATGATGCTCGCGTAGGTGGAGGGGCGGCCGATGCCGTCCTCCTCCAGCTCCTTCACCAGCGTGGCCTCGTTGAAGCGCGCCGGGGGCTTGGTGAACTGCTGGTCCGCATCGAGCTGCTCCAGGGTCAGGCGCTCGCCCGGCTTCATGGCCGGCAGGGCGGAGCTCTCCTCCTCGTCCTCGTCCTCCTTGGAGCCGGAGGCGTCCTCGGCCTTCTGCTCGGCGGCGTCGGCGCGGTAGACCGCGAGCCAGCCGGGGAAGCGCTCGATCTCGCCCTTGGCTTCGAAGGTGGCGGTCTCGCCGTTCTTCAGGGTGGCCTCGGTCTCCACGACGGTCTCGTCGAAGCGGGCGGCCTCCATCTGGCAGGCCATGGCCCGGCGCCAGATGAGGGCGTAGAGCCGGAACTGGTCGGGCTCCAGGGCCCCGCGCAGGCTCTCCGGCGTGCGGGTGATGTCCGTGGGGCGGATGGCCTCGTGGGCGTCCTGGGCGGCGTCCTTGCCCTTGTAGATCCGGGGCTTCTCCGGGAGGTAGTCCTGGCCGAACTGCTTGCCCACGAAGTCGCGGATGGCGTCGATGGCCTCCGGCGCCAGGCGGGGGGAGTCCGTCCTCATGTAGGTGATGAGGCCGATGGGGCCCTGGCCGAAGTCGATGCCCTCATACAGCCGCTGGGCGGTCTGCATGGTGCGGCTCACGCTGTACTTCAGCTTCTGCGCGGCCTCCTGCTGGAGCTTGGCGGTGGTGAAGGGCGCCGCCGGGTTGCGCTTCTTCTCCTTGGTCTCCAGCTTCGTGACGGCGTAGCTGGCCTTCTGGAGCTGGCCGCGGAGATCCTCCGCCTCCTTCTCCTTCGAGATGCGGCGCTTGGTCTCCTTGTTACCGAGCTGCAGGGCCTGGCCGCCGAGCTTCGTGAGCTTCATCCAGAAGGAGGGCGGCGCCAAGGCGGCGAACTTCGCCTTCAGCACCCAGTACTCGACGGGGTTGAAGGCCAGGATCTCCCGCTCCCGGTCCACCACCAGGCGCAGGGCGACGCTCTGCACGCGGCCGGCGGAGAGGCCCCGGCGCACCTTGTCCCAGAGCACCTTGCTGACCTTGTAGCCCACGAGGCGGTCCAGCACGCGGCGGGCCCGCTGGGCGTCCACCAGGTCGCCGTTGATCTCCGTGGGGTTCTCCATGGCGGCGGCGATGCCCTTGGGGGTGATCTCGTTGAAGCGCACCCGCTTCACCACCATGCCCTTGGGGGGCTTGATGGCCTCCAGCAGGTGCCAGCTGATGGCCTCGCCCTCGCGGTCCGGGTCGGTCGCGAGGATGAGCTCGTCGGCCTCCTTGGCGGCGGCCCTCAGCTCCTTCACCACCTTCTCCTTGGTGGCGGGGACCTCGTAGACCTCCTTGAAGCCGTTGGCGATGTCGATGACCTCGACCTTCCTGCCGCCCTGCTCCACCACCTCCTTGGTCGGGAGGTCGCGGATGTGGCCCACGGAGGCCTTCACCTTGTACCCCTTGCCCAGGTACTTCTCGATGGTCTTGGCTTTCGAGGGGCTCTCGACGATCACCAGCTTGGTCACGGTCCACTCCGTCGGGTTTCGATCATTCCATGCCCGTCAAGGGTGTTTTCGGCATCCCCCTTTAGGGGGATGAGATAAACCTTCACCGCAGAGACGCGGAGGACGCAGAGGGGCGCCGACCCACCCGGCCCGGGCCCGCCGCCCTGCGGCGGCCTTCGCGGGGACCGCGAAGGTGGCAGGAGGCGGCAGCGGCGGCCCCACGCCTTCCGTGTGGATCCGCCGCTGCCGCCTCCTGACCAGCCCAGGCCGCTGGCATGCCGTGGCTCCTCGGCGTCCTCTGCGCCTCGGCGCTGAACTCATCCAAGCGCCTTCATCACGTCCTCCGCCGTCCTCGCCTCGTGGGCGCAGCCTTCTTCCAGGAGCGCATCGGTGCCCTCGCTGCCCGGCACGGCGAAGAGCTCCTTGCCGTGGTCGAGGGCGAGCTTGGCGGTGACGAGGCTGCCGCTGCGAAGCTGGGCCTCGACGACGAGGACCCCTTCGGACCAGGCCGCCAGCAGGACGTTGCGCCGGGGGAAGTGGGTGGGCTTCGGCGGCGCCCAGGGCGGGAAGCAGGTGAGGACGCCGCCCCGGGCCGCCAGGCGGTCCATGAGGGGGACGTGCTCCTTGGGGTAGGGATGGTCCAGGCCCGAGCCCAGCACGCCCCAGGTGAGACCGGCCTCCAGGGCGCCCTCGTGGGCGGCGCCGTCGATGCCCCGGGCCAGGCCCGAGATCACCGCGAGGCCCGCCGCAGTGAGGTCGCGGCCCAGCTCCCTCGCCCGGGCGAGGCCGAGGTCCGTGGCCTTGCGGGCGCCGACGACGGCGATCGCCGGCCGGGGCGGCAGGGTGCCGCGGACCCACAGGGCCACCGGGTAGGGCAGGCCCGCCATCAGCGCGTCCACGCCGGGATCCCCCGGCAGGCAGAGCCGCGCGCCCCGCTCGGCGGCCCGGTCCCGCCAGCGGGGCAGCTCCGCCGCGAGGCGGTCCAGGTCCCGCTGCATGGCGGGGGGCAGGCGCACCGGCTGGCCGTCCTCGAGGGCCCGCCAGAGCGCGGCCTTGCGGGCCTCGGGCCAGGGCAGCGCGGCGAAGGCCAGGGCCAGCAGGGCGGGATCCGGGAGGGAGGGGCTCAGGGCTTTTTCCTTGATCGAAGGGGGGGAACTGGTAGACTAACCGTCTTGTGTCCGGGCCTCCCGGGCCCGTGCCTGTCCCACTCCGTCGAGGTTGCCATGTCCCGTCAGTGCGAGATCTGCGGCAAGAAGCCCCAGTTCGGCAACAACATCTCCCACGCCCACAACGTCACCAAGCGCCGCTGGAACCCGAATCTCCAGACCGTCCGCGCCTGGGTGGGCCTGGCCCCGAAGCGCGTCACCGTCTGCACGTCCTGCATCCAGGCCGGCAAGATCCTGAAGGCCCCCCGCGGCCTGAACAAGGGCGCCAAGACCGCCTAAGCGCTCACGCGCTCGCAAAGGCGGCCCCTTGCGGGGCCGCCTTTGCTTTTGGGCTTTCGGCTTTCGGCCCTAGGCTTGAGCTTGCGCCGACCCACCCCAGGGCCCGTGCGCCGTGCCCTGCGAAAGCCCAACGCCAAGAGCCCAAAGCCCATGATCCTCGGCCTCGACACCGCCACGGAGTGCCTCCACCTCGCCCTGGTGGACGGGGACCGCGCCTGGACCCGCCGGGAGGTCACGGTGCCCGGCCACGGCCACAGCGAGCGGCTGCTGCCGGCGGTGGACGCCCTGCTGGCGGAGGCCGGCGCCCGGCCGGCGGACCTCACCGGCGTGGCCTGCTGCGTGGGCCCCGGCGGCTTCACGGCCCTGCGCATCGGCGTCGCCACTGCGGAGGGCCTGGCCCTCACGGGCCTGCCCACCTGGGGCTTCAGCGCCTTCGAGCTCCGGGCCGCGGCCCTGGCGGCTGCGGGGCACCAAGGCCTCGCCTGGATCCTCCTGGACGGCCAGCGCAAGGAGGCCTTCGTGCAGGCCTGGGACGGCCGTGCCCTGGCCCCCGCCCGCAAGGTGCCCCTCGCGGAGCTGCCGGCCCTGGTGGGCGCGGACCCCTGGTGGGCGCCGGAGGCCTTCGCGGCCAAGCTCGCGGAGGGCCTGCCGGACCTGGATCCCGACCATCGCCTCGCGGTGGACGAGGACGCCCACACCCGGGCGGGCCTCGTCGCCCTCACCCGCGCCTGCGCGGGCCGCGCCCCCGAGGCGCCCCTGCAGCCCTTCTACCTGCGGGAGACGGACGCGGAGCTGAACTTCCCGGAGGCCGCCGCGCACCTGGACGAGGCCCACCGCCGGGGCCTATCGCGGTGAATGGCCCGGTGAACCCGTCCGTGGTCCGGCTCGGGCCGGGGGAGCCCCTTCCCGCCTGGCTGCGGGCCCTGGACGCCGCCGTCTTCGGGGACGCCTGGACCGATCCCGCCGCCCAGGAGGCGGTGTGGATGGTG
>DASTWQ010000003.1:0-2005 GCA_035758545.1 Holophagaceae bacterium
GGAGCGCGCGCCGGGCCCAGGTCCTCAGCGGGAGGACCCCCAGCAGGTGGTGGTGCCGGATCCGGGCGTGCCCGGCGCCTTCTGGACCTTCGAAGTGCGCCGGCCCTGGGGCTTCGACGGCGGCGAGGTCGGCTTCCGCCACGGGCCCGGCTCCGAGGGCCTGATCGTCGCCCACGTGGATCCCGACCTCATCAGCGTGGAGGACGAGCCCCAGGGGCCCGAGCGCGTCCTCGACGCCCATCCCCGCTCCCCGGAGCCGCCCCAGCCCCGCTTCCCCTGCGGTCGCTGGGAGCTGGACGACGCAGCCTTCAACCTCGGCCCCGGCGAGAACCCGAAGGGCCGCGAGGGCCGGCTCGCCTTCGAGGTGTTGGCCGCGGACGCCAGCGGGCGGCTGGAAGTGCGCATCACCCTGGCCGCGCCGCGCGCCCGGAAACCGAGGAGGCTCCGATGATCTTCCCGCCCGCCCTGCAGCAGCCCGCGCCGGAGGCCGCCGTCGCCGCCGTCCTGGACGACTTCCACGCCGCCGCGGCCCAGGCCGACGAGGCGCGGTACTTCGGCCATCTCGACGAGCAGGCCGTCTTCCTCGGCACCGACGCCACCGAGCGCTGGACCAAGGCCCAGTTCCAGGCCTACGCCCATCCCTACTTCGCCAAGGGGCGCGCCTGGTCCTTCCGGCCGGTGCGCCGCGCCATCACCCTCGCCGCGGACGGCCGCACCGCCTGGTTCGACGAGGACCTGGACACGCCCAACCTCGGCCCCTGCCGGGGCTCCGGCGTCCTGATCCTCACCGCCGGCGGCTGGAAGATCGCCCAGTACAACCTCGCCTTCACCGTGCCGAACGGCGCGGCCAAGGCCGTGGAAGGGACCATCGCGGCCTTCCTGGCCAGAGGGAAGTGACTCAGCGGATCCGGGTCCAGGTGCCGTCCGGCGGCGCCTTGGGGTCGAGTCGCTCCGGATGCTCGGTTCCCGAGGGGAGCCAGTAGAGGTCGAGGGTCGAGCCGTCGGCGGGGACCTGGTAGACGCGCGTCCTCCGGCCGTCGGCCTGGGTCTGCTCCCTCGCGGGGCGGAGGAGCGTGGCCCCCTTCACATTCCGGTGAAGGAGATAGATCTCCCCTCTGGGGCCCCAGGCCACGCGCAGCAGTCCGGGCCCCGTGAAGGCCCATTCGGGGGGATGGTCCGCATCCGTCGCGCCCGAGGGGATGCTCACCACGACGGCCGTGCTGGCGATGGGGGCGCCTTCGACGGCACCGGCCTGGGGCGACGGAGGTGGGGGTGGGGGTGGAACGGGCACCGCACCAGCCTCGGCCGTGACCCCTGGCGCCAACTGGGCGGGCCTGTCCGCGGCCTTCCTCTGTTCGGACGCTTTCGGCACGGCCCCGAAGAAGCCTTCGGCGTTGGCCGTCTTGTCCGCGGGGGAAGGCGATGGCGCCGGCGCCGGCGCAACCTTCCCGAGCCGGTTCCGCCGGGGGATGGGGGCCGGGGCAGGTTCGGCGAGGACCCTGGGCGCCTCCGCCGCCCGCGGCGCGGAGGGGGCGGTCGGCGCGAGTTCCGGACGCGTCTGCCGCTCCGCCAGGTCCTTCGCTGGCTCCCTCAAGAGCCCGACCCAGGCGGCGCCGATGAGGCCCGCGGCCAGGGCCAGCACACCGGGGCGCCGCCAGAAGGGCCGCGCGGGCCGGGGCTGGAGCGCCTTCAGGAGGCGCGCCCGGGCCGCGGGATCCGCCAGCAGCTCCCGGAGGGCCTCCTCATCCGCCAGGGCGTCGAAGAGGGCCTGGTCCTCCAGGGCCGCGGCGTAGAGGGCCTCCCGCTCCGCCGCCGTGAGGATCCCGGCGGCATGGCCCCCCAGCAGCTGCTCGGGCTTCCGCGGATCGCTCACCACCGGCCTCCCATCTCCTCCAGCAGCCGCCGCCGGCAGCGGTGGTCCCAGGTGTAGACGGTGTTCAGGGACTCGGCGCCGAGGAGCCCCTGGATTTCCGCGAAGCCCCGGCCCTCCAGCTTCAGCCGGAAC
>DASTWQ010000244.1:0-17499 GCA_035758545.1 Holophagaceae bacterium
CCCTCAGGAAGCCGAGGTCGTCCGCGTCCGGAAAGGCCGGGCAGCCCAGGCCGGGGCCCGCGTTCCAGGCAGCGCCCCGGGCGGGGTCCTCCTGGCCCGGCTCCCCCAGGGCCGCCGGATAGAGCACCAGGCCCGGCGCCCGGGCGGTGAGGCCCGTGAGCTTCGCCATCAGGCGGGGCGTGCCCCCGGTGCCATGGAGGGCCAGCACGAGGGGGACACGGCCCTCCCCGGTCCGGCCCTGCAGCAGGGCCCGGCGGCGGCCTCCCTGCCCATCCAGCTCCAGCCACCGTTCGGTCATCTCCATCCCCCCATGATCCAATGGCTTCATGCAGGTGGCGATTTCCGACGATCTCATCCTCGACAGCCGGCGGGCGGTCTGGCTCCCGAAGACCGGCACCCTGGTGGTGGCGGACCTCTTTCTGGGGCTGGGCGCGGCCCGGCGCAAGAAGCCCGAGCTCCAGGGCAGCACCCACCAGGAGCTCTGGGAGCGGCTCGTCTCCCTGCTGGACGACCTGAAGCCCGCCCAGGTGGCGGTGCTGGGGGACATCAAGCCCCTCCAGGGCCAGGTGGAGGCCGAGGAACGGGAGGAACTGCGCCAGCTCCTGAAGAAGCTCGGCCATGGAGGCCGGAAGGTGATCCAGGTGGTCGGGCACCCGGACCGGGCCGACGGCCCCGCCCTCAAGGACACCGGGGTCACGCCCGTGGAGCAGCATCGGGTGGGACCCTACGCCCTGCTCCACCGCCGTCGGATCTTCGTCTACCCACGGCTGGAGCCAGGCGCCGTCTGGATCAACGGCGGGGTCCACCCCCTCTTCGCCCTCCCCGCCCAGGACCCCAGCGGCCAGGCGGACTGGCTCCGGGTGCCGGCCTTCCTGCACACGGGCTACGCCCTCATCCTCCCGCCCTTCGTGCCCTGGGCCCAGGGGTTCGAAGTCATCCAGCCCGAGCGGCTGCCACGACACGCCCGCGCCTGGAGCGTGCTCTCGGACCGCCTCGCGCCCCTGGACCTGCCCAACCTGCCGCCGCCCCCCGCCCACCTCGCCGCCCTGGCCCAGCGGGCCGGCAAGCGGCGGGAGACGCCGGGCGGCGGGTCGAGCCGGGAGGACTGACTCACTTCCTCCGGGCGGGCTTGGAGGGCTTGCCGGCCTTGGCCGCTTCCGCGGCGCCGCCCTTCACGAGGGTGCCGTCGTCGAGCCTGAGATCCCAGCCCAGCCGGTCGCCTACCTTCAGCCCGATGCGCTTGATGGTGCCCTGGGGGAACTCCACGAAGATCCGGCTGTCCGCATGGCCGCCGAAGGTGGGGTAGTCCGCGTCGCTTGCGTAGACCTGGACGGGGGAGGGCGGCGGCACGTCCGGCACCAGCTCCACCACCTTGCCGTCCTTGTCGGTCCAGGCCACGTCCAGGGAGATGAAGCAGTTCTTCATCCAGATGGGATGGGGACCGTCCTGCTCGTAGATGAAGATCATGCAGCGGTCGGCGGCCAGACTGTGCCGGCCCATGAGACCCTGCTCCCGCTCCGATTCCGTGGAGGCCACCTCGGCGGTGAACCGGTGGCCCCGGGCCTGGACCGTCCCCTTCCCCCCCGCCATCAGGGCGGCGGGCAGCAGCAGGACGAAAGCGGCAAGGATGCGGCGCATGGAGTCTCCTGGGCTTCGATGATAGGCCATGCCTCGCAGGACGTGGTATATCTGAGTGCGCGATCTCGGCGCCGGGTTCCGCGGCCGCGGGTTCCACGGAGGCGGTGATGGCGCGGGGCTGGTGCGGTCTGGTGGCGGCGGGGATGGCCCTGGGGCTCTCCGCCCGCCAGGACGACGCGCTCCTCAGCCTGCGGGCGGACCGCACCGACCACCCGCCGGTCCTGGATGGCCGCCTCGACGACCCGGCCTGGGCCCCGGCACCCGTGGCCTCGGGCTTCCGGGAGACCTGGCCGGACTATGGCACGCCGGCCCGCCGCGACACGGAGGTCCGCGTCCTCTACGACGACCACGACCTCTACATCGGGGCCCGCATGAAGCACGGTCCCGGTGCCTGCGACGTCGTGCGGCGCGTGCACCGCCGGGACCAGGACAGCCCCTCGGACTGGTTCGCCGTCTTCGTGGACAGCCTCCACGACCACCGCAGCGGCTACGGCTTCTGGGTGAACGCCGGCGGGGTCCAGCGGGACGCGGCCCTCTACAACGACACCGGCACGGACGTCTCCTGGGACGGCGTCTGGGAGAGCGCGGTGCACGTGGACGCGGAGGGCTGGACCTGCGAGCTGAAGATCCCCCTCTCCCTGCTGCGCATCCGGCCCGGTGAGGACCGCCAGGTGTGGGGCATCAACTTCAGCCGCACGGACCAGGGCCGCGTGCGGGAAGGCTCCCAGTGGATGGTGCCGCCCCGGGGCGAGAACGCCTTCGTGAGCCGCTTCCCCGAGCTCACCGGGCTCGAGGGCCTTCGGCCCCGGCCCCGGCGGGAGCTGATCCCCTACCTGAGCGTGCAGGACAAGATCGCCACGGCCCAGGCCTACGATGACCGCGGCGCGCGCTGGGCCGCCGGCGGGGACGCCCACCTGGGCCTCGGCCCCAACGCCCAGCTGGACCTGAGCGCCCGGCCGGACTTCGGCCAGGTGGAGGTGGACCAGGCCTCCCTCAACCTCTCCACCGTGGAGTCCTACCTGCCGGAGAAGCGGCCCTTCTTCCTGGACGGCGCGGACATCTTCCGCACCAACGGGCCGACCCTGTTCTACAGCCGCCGCATCGGGGCGGGCGTCCCGGGCTACAGCCCTCGGGCCGGCGAGACGATCCTCGCCCAGCCCCTGGCCCAGGACATCGACGGCGCCGCCAAGTACACCGTGAAGACCGAGGATGGCCTGGCCTTCGGCGCCCTGGCCGCCCGCACCGGCGCCGCGGACGCCACGGTCCGGGAGGCGGATGGCAGCCTCCTCCATCCCCAGGTCGCCGGGGCCGACACCTTCGGCGTGATGCGGGCCACCCAGACCCTGGACGACCGGGGCAGCTTCCTGGGCGGCTTCGCGGGCCTGCGCGAGCCCTCCGAGGCCGGAGGGACCGCCACTCGGCTCGCCGCCGCCGACGGCACCTGGAAGAGCGAGGACCGGAGCTCCAAGCTCAGCTTCGCCCTGGTGCGCAGCGAGGCCGGGACGAAGGACGCGCGGGAGGACGGCTGGTACGGCATGGCCTCCGGTTCCCGGAGCTGGGCCAGCGGCTGGCGCGCCTCGGGCTCCCTGGAGAACGCGGGGCGCAGCTTCGACGTGAACGGGCTCGGCTACCTGGGCCGGGCCGACTACCAATCGGCCTACGCCTCCCTCGGCCGCACCTGGGACGCGACGGACGGTGTCTTCCGCAACTGGGGCTGGGGCGCCTGGACGAACCTCACCCGGGACCAGGCGGGCAGGGTCTTCGACCGCGCGGTCGGCCTGGACGCGCACACGGACTTCACGACCTTCTACAGCCTATGGGGCGGCGCCGCCCTGAGCCTGCCGAGCTTCGACGACCGGGAGCTCCGGGCCTACGACGCGCCGGTGAAGAAGTACCTCCGCCGTCCCGCGCGGCCCTCGCTGAACCTGGGCTTCGACACCCCGGGGAACCGCCCCTGGTACGGCCGGGTCAGCCTCTCCCAGCGCTGGGACGAGGGCGGCACCAGCTTCGGCGCCGACCTCTTCCAGAGCCTGAAGCCCCATCCCGCGATGGAGGTCCAGTTTGAGACGAGCGTCTCCCACGACGCCGGCACGCGGGCCTGGCTGGAGACCGCGGGCGACGCGCCCTCGCCCGTCCCGGGACAGGCGCCGGGCACCCCCCTGACGGGCCTGCGGCGGCTGGCGGAATTCAACCAGACCCTGCGGATCTCCTACGCCTTCAGCCCCCGGCTCACCCTCCAGATGTTCAGCCAGTGGCTGGAGGACGCCTGGGACTACCGGGACCTGCGCGCCTACCAGGACGACTGGACCCTCGTGCCCGCCGCGACCTCGGACCCCACCGCCTTCAACGACCGGCTCTGGACCTTGAACCTCATCACCCGCTGGGAATTCCAGCCGGGCTCGGCCCTCTTCCTCGTCTACACCCACGGCGCCAGCACCGACGCCCTCACCAGCGGCCGCGCCGCCCTCAGCCCCGTCTCGGATCTCGCCGCCCTGTCCCACCTCCCCAGCGACGACGTGCTGCAGATGAAGGTGAGCTGGCTGATCCGATAGGTTCACCGCCGAGGCGCGGAGGACGCGGAGAGATGAGGATGCGCGCCTATCCACCGGTCTCTGCGCCCTCGGCGTCTCTGCGGTGAAGAGGTCCCCTCAGCCGTTCCTCATCCACGCGAGGACCTGGTCCACGTCCTCCTCGGTGTGGAAGCCGTGGAAGGCGATGCGCAGGTAGCCTTCCCGGGCGGAGGCGTAGACGCCCTGGCGCATCCCTCGCTGGAGCACGGCCTGCAGGCCCTCGGGCCCCAGGCCGCCGTGGCGGAAGGCGAGGATGGCGCCGAGCCGGCCCCGGTCCAGGAGGCCTCGCAGCCGGGCGGCCTCGGCCTCCCAGGCCGTGCCGCCCAGGCGCTCCAGGAGCCGCCCCTGGAGCCGGGCGATGTGGTCGGCGATGGCGCCGATGCCCACGGCATTGAGGGCCCGCAGGCTCTCCGTGAGAGCCGAGCAGCCGACGAGGTTGGGCACGCCGGCCTCCAGCCGCTCGCCGTTCGCCACCCAGTCCCGGTCCAGGTCCGTGTTGGCCCGGGAGAAGTCGCCGGCGTCCTCCACCGAGAGCCAGGAGCCGCCGGGGATGAGGCGCAGGCGGAAGGCGGGGTCCGTCCAGAGGAGACCCAGGCCCTGAGGCGCCAGCAGGCCCTTGTGCCCGCCGCTGGCCACCGCCGCGAGACCCGCCAGCGGCGGCATGGGCGCGGTGCCGAGGCCCTGGATGGCGTCCACCACCAGGGCCACGCCCCGCTCGGCGCAGGCCGCCGCCAGCCGCGGGAGATCCAGCTTCAGGCCGTCCTGGAAGCGCACCCAGGAGACGGCGAGGATCCGTGTGGCAGGGCCCAGGGCCGCGATGAGCCGCGCCTCGGGATCGGCGTCCACCGGCGGCGGCGCGCTGGCCCAGGTGTCGGCGCCGGCGGTCTGGCCCTCCCAGAGGGGCACCTGGCGGAAGACCACGCCCCGGGCGGCCTGGGCCTTCCAGGGCCAGGCGTTGCTGGGGAATTCGCCCAGGGGCGCCACCACCTCGTCCCCCGGCGACCAGGGGAAGCCCATGGCCACGCGCTGCAGGCCCTCGGAGGTGGTGGAGACCAGGCTCAGGTCCGAGGCCTCGCCGCCCAGCAGCTTCGCGGCCTCGGCGCGTACGCCGGCCGGGAGGCCCACCATGTCCTCCCTCCAGCCGATGAGCCAGGGCCGCAGCTCCTTGTGCATGAAGGCCCGCACGCTCCGCATGGCCGAGCGCGGCACGGGCCCCTCGGCGCAGTGCATCACCCAGACCACCTGGGGATCCAGATGGAACAGGGCGGGGTTGAGGGGGGCGGCCATCGTCGAGGCCCTTCGGAAATCCGGGGCCTCAGCCCACGGTGGCGTCCAGCAGGGCGGCCAGGCTCGCGGGGAAGCGGGGCTCCACCAGCGCGCGGACGGCCCGGGCGTACTCCTGGATCTCCCACTGGGCGTGGCTGTCGGAGCGCAGGCGGATGAAGTGGGCCACGGCCTGGAGGGAGGTGGTCCAGTAGACCTCGGAGTAGAGGCCCAGGGGCAGCACGCAGCGGGCCTGCTCCCGGCAGACGCCCAGCTCCAGCAGCTGCTTGTAGGAGGCCACGCTGGCCTTGCAGGCGGCCTCGAAGGCCGCCGTGGCCGCCGTCTGGTCCGCCACGGCGCCCTCGCTGCCCTGCTTGTTCACCTTCGCCTGCTGGCGGAAGAGGGCGGGCAGGTGGAACTCGTCCTCGGGGAACTCCACGTAGCGACCGGAGATCTCGTTCCAGCTGCAGCCCACCTGGTGCTTCATCCACTGCCGGAAGACGAAGATCGGGGCCTTCACGTGGAACTGCAGGTAGGCGTGGCGGAAGGGGGAGGTGTGCTCGTGCTCGGCCAGGTAGCGGATGAGCTTGGTGTCCTTCTCGTCGAAGGCCTCCTTCCGCTTGCCGTAGCTCACCCGGGCGGCGTTCACCACGGAGAGGTCGCTCCCCATGGCGTCCACCAGGCGGACGAAGCCGCGGTCGAGGACCTGGATCTCGGGCTGGCTCATCGGAACTCCCGTCTTTGAGCTTGGGCCCGGCCCTGGGAGAATGGAAGGGCTTGGCAGGCAGCCCGTCCCAGGAGTCCCGATGAAGTTCTTTATCGATACCGCCAACATCAGCGAGATCAAGCGGATCAACGCGCTCGGCGTGCTGGACGGGGTGACCACCAACCCCTCCCTCATCGCCAAGGAGACCGGTCGGCCCTTCGAGGCGATCATCGAGGAGATCTGCGGCATCGTGGACGGCCCCATCTCCGCCGAGGTCATCAGCCTGGAGGCGGAGGGGATGGTCAAGGAGGGCCGCGAGCTCGCCAAGATCCACCCCAACGTCGTCGTGAAGGTGCCCCTCACCGCCGAGGGCCTGAAGGCCACCCACGCCTTCAAGCACGAGGGCATCCACACCAACGTCACCCTCTGCTTCAGCGCCTCCCAGGCCCTCATGGCCGCCAAGGCCGGCGCCACCTTCGTGTCGCCCTTCATCGGCCGCCTGGACGACATCAACCTGGACGGCATGGAGCTGATCCGCGAGATCGTCGCGATCTTCGAGAACCACCACCTCCACACCCAGTGCCTGGCCGCCAGCATCCGCGGGCCCCGCCACGTCACCGACGCCGCCCTGGCGGGCGCCCACGTGGCCACCATCCCCCCCAAGGTCTTCGACCAGATGCTCGCCCATCCCCTCACGGACAAGGGCATCGAAGGCTTCCTGAGCGATTGGAAGAAGGGTGGTAGGTAGCGATGGCTTGGTCTCACCGATCTGAGCCTGCGGAGCAGGCGAAGAAGAAGAGCGGCCGCTGAAGGCAGACCGGAACATGAGACCCCTCTTCGCCGCCTTGGCCCTGCTCCCGCTCCTGGCCTGCCAGCGCCCCCAGGCGCCCGCGCCCGGTCCCGCCTGGGTCCGGCTCCACCCGGAGTACCACGCCCACCCGGACTGCATCTTCTGCAAGATCGTCGCGGGCGTGGCGCCCTCCCGGAAGGTCTACGAGGACGACCGGGTGGTGGCCTTCTGGGACATCGCGCCCCGGGCCCCCATCCACATCCTCGTGATCCCCAAGCAGCACATCCGCAACCTCGATGAGCTGGACCAACTGCCCGTGGAGACCCGCGCGGCCCTGCTGGACGCCTGCTTCAAGGTCGCCAAGCAGTTCGGCCTGGCGGAGCGCGGCTTCCGCGTCATCGCCAACAACGGCCCGGACGCCAACCAGACCGTGCCCCACCTCCATTTCCACGTGGTGGGCGGCGAGAAGCTCCGCGAGGACGCCATCACGAAGGACGAGGGCTCCACCCCGGCCCCAGCCGCCCGCTAGACTGGATCCTTTCACCCGAAAGGACCCCCCCTGTGAAGCCCGCCCTCTTCGCCCTCGGCCTGTCCCTCCCCCTCGTCGCCCAGCAGGCGGCGCCGGCTCCCGCTCCCACGCCTGCCCCGGCAGCGGCTCCTGCGTCGGCTGCCGCGCCCGCGGCGATGCCCGCACCCGCCCCGGCCCCTGTGGCCACGCCCGCTCCGAAGGCGGCTCCGGCCCCGGAGGTGGCGGACAAGGTCCTGGACGACGGCCTGCTCCACACCAAGTGGTTCGGACCCGGCGTCGCCTTCGCCAAGGGGGATGACGTGGACTTCTTCTGGGCCAAGCCGGGCCTCAAGTTCGACGGTCACACCCTCCACATGCTGGCCTGGGAGGATCCCTCCCTCCCGAAGAAGCGGGACGGCAAGGACCAGGCGAAGGCCTCCGAGCTGACGGATTCCCTGCCGGGGATGCTCCGCGGCGCCCTGGCGGGAGCCTTCGGCGACAAGGCCAAGGTGAGCCGCAACGAGGGGGACTGGACCCTCATCGGCCGCATCGTGGACTGCAACGCCGGCAGCCGGGCGGCCAAGTTCCTCGTGGGTTGGGGCGCCGGCTCCGAGATGGTCACCTACGACTTCAAGGTCGTGGATGCCCAGACCGGCGAGCTGCTCCTGGCCGTGCACCATCGCGTCATCAGCGGCACGGCCCTCAGCACCATCAACGACAAGTTCGTGAAGTGGTGTGACAAGTTCGGGGGCTTCCTCAAGGTGAAGTCCCTGATCTGAAAGAAGCCTTAGACTGGAAGGGCCGGGGGATCCCCGGCCCTTTTCTGTGCCCCTGGAGTCCGCATGTCCCTCGAGCAGAAGATCGACACCCTGAAGGCCAGGCACACGGCCGCCCTCTCCGGCGGCGGCGAGGCCCGCGTGGCCAAGCAGCACGAGAGCGGCAAGCTCACGGCCCGGGAGCGGCTCGCGGCCTTCCTGGACGAGGGCAGCTTCGAGGAGCTCGACGCCCTCAAGGTCCACCGCACCCCTGGGGTCGAGAAGATCCCAGGCGACGGTGTGGTCACGGGCTTCGGCCGCGTGGACGGCCGGCCCGTCGCCGTCTTCGCCCAGGACTTCACGGTCTTCGGCGGCTCCCTCTCCGAGGCCTACGCCCAGAAGATCTGCAAGGTGATGGACCTCGCCATGAAGGTGGGCTGCCCGGTCGTGGGCCTCAACGACTCCGGCGGCGCGCGCATCCAGGAAGGCGTGGTGTCGCTCGGCGGCTACGCGGACATCTTCCTGCGCAACACCCTCGCCAGCGGCGTCGTGCCCCAGCTCAGCCTCATCATGGGCCCCTGCGCCGGCGGCGCGGTCTACAGCCCCGCCATCACTGACTTCATCACCATGGTGAAGGGCACGAGCTACATGTTCGTCACCGGCCCCGACGTCATCAAGGCCGTCACCCATGAGGAGGTGACGAAGGAGGAGCTGGGCGGCGCCGCCACCCACGCGGGCAAGAGCGGCGTGGCCCACTTCGTGGCGCCCTCGGACCTGGCGGCCCTGGCCCACGCCCGGGAGCTGCTCTCCTACCTGCCCAGCAACAACCTCGGCGAGGCGCCGCGCCTGGCGCCCCGGGCCGAGATGCCCCTGGAGAACCCGGACCTCGACAAGGTGGTGCCGGATGATCCCAGCAAGCCCTACGACATCCGCCAGATCATCACCGGCATCGTGGATGACGGGAAGTTCCTGGAGGTCCACGAGGCCTTCGCCCCGAACCTCGTCGTCGGCTTCGCCCGCCTGGACGGCCGCTCCGTAGGCATCGTCGCCAACCAGCCGGCCTTCTTCGCCGGGGTGCTCGACATCAGCGCCTCGGAGAAGGGCGCGCGCTTCGTCCGCTTCTGCGACGCCTTCAACATCCCCCTCATCACCTTCGAGGACGTCCCGGGCTTCCTGCCGGGCGTCACCCAGGAGCACGGCGGCATCATCCGTCACGGTGCCAAGCTGCTCTACGCCTTCGCCGAGGCCACGGTCCCCAAGGTCACGGTCATCACCCGCAAGGCCTACGGCGGCGCCTACTGCGTGATGGCGAGCAAGCACCTGCGCACGGACTTCAACTTCGCCTACCCCACCGCGGAGATCGCCGTCATGGGTGCCGAGGGCGCCATGAACATCCTCCATGGCAAGGCCATCGCCGCCGCCGCCGATCCCGCCGCCAAGAAGGCGGAGCTCGTCGCGGACTACAACGACAAGTTCGCCAACCCCTACATCGCCGCCGAGCACGGCTTCGTGGACGAGGTCATCCTGCCCCGGGAGACCCGGCGAAAGCTGGTCAAGGCCCTGGCCTTCCTGGACACCAAGCGGGACGCGATGCCCCCCAAGAAGCACGGCAACATCCCGCTCTGATCCGCTTGCGGCGGGGCTCCGGGCCCCGCGAGAATGGGGGCTCCTTCCCTTCCATCGGAGCCTCCATGCGCGCCTTCCTCGCGACAGCCCTCGCCCCTGCCCTCGCCCTGCCCCTGCTCGCCGCCAAGCCCGGCCCCGCGGAGCCCTCCGCCTTCAAGGACCCCAAGGCCGCGCTCCTGATGGCCGTGGAGAATGCCCGGTCCATCGAGGGCAAGGACAGCCGCATGCTGGCGGAGTACGGCCGCGCCTACCTCGCCGCCGGCGACCGGGCCAAGGCCGAGCAGGCCTTCGCGGCCGCGGTGAAGAGTGACGCCAAGGACGGCGAGACCTACCGCCTCATCGGCTACGCCTGGCTGCGGGCGGGCTTCAAGGCCGAGGCCCTCAAGGTCTTCGCCCAGATGCAGGCGATGGACCCCAAGGCCAAGAACGCCTTCACCAAGGCCGCCGTCCTGCTGCAGGACGCCGGCGAGACCGCCGCCGCGGACGCGCTCATGGAGAAGGCCTGGAACCTGGACCGGGGCGACTGGGAGAACGTGGCCGAGTACGGCCGGGCCTGCGTGCGCGCCAAGCGCCTGGACGCCGCCGCCACCTGGTTCTCCCGGGCCACCCAGGCCGCGCCCAAGGAGGAGCGCATGTGGAACGAGATCGCCCTCGCCTACGCCGACCAGGGCACCCCCGCCCGCACCTCGTTCTGAACCCGCTCTCGCCGCGACCCGGCCCCGTCGCCTAAGCGGCGCGACGGCCGGGTCGTAGCTTGGGGATTCCTGGAGATCCCATGGACCTGCTGAAGAACTCGAAGGGCGAAGTCCGCAACGGGTGGAAAGCCGGCGGCTTCCTGCTCGTGTTTGTCGCCCTGGTCGCCCTCGTCAACGTGACGACCAAGTACCTCCTCCACGTGCACCATGTGGGCATGCTCACCAACGTCGCCCTCAGCACGGCCGTTGGCCTCGGCGCCGCGTGGATCTGCCTCGCCATCGAAGGGAAGCCCCTCGCCTCCATGGGATACCGGCTGGATGCCCGATGGGGCGGAGAGCTCGGCCTCGGTGTCCTTGGCGGCGCCGGGATCATGGTGCTGACCGCCCTGGTCACCCTGGGCGTCGGCGGCTTCCACTGGACGCGGGGGGCCGGCGACCTGACCTCCACCGGCTGGGGCCTGCTGCTCTTCGTCCTCGTGGGTTTCAATGAGGAGACCCTGTTCCGGGGCTACTACTTCCAGAGGGCCGTGGACGGCCTGGGCTCCCTGGGGGGACTCCTGCTGGGCGGCGCCATCTTCGCGCTCGCCCACTTCGGGAATCCGGGCATGCACGGCGCCACGCTGTTCTGGGCGGCGGTCAACATCGCCCTCGCCGGCATCCTGCTGGGCCTCTGCTATCTGAAGACGAGGAGCCTCGCGCTCCCCATCGGCGTCCACATCGGCTGGAACTTCACCCAGGGCAACCTGCTGGGCTTCGGCGTCAGCGGCACCACGGACGCCAAGGGCCTCCTGCAGCCGGTCTTCCATGGCCGCCCCGAGTGGCTGACGGGCGGCGCCTTCGGCCTGGAAGCGAGCCTGCCCTGCGCCGTGGTCTGCCTCGCCGCGGTGATCGCGCTGGCCCTCTGGAAGGGCCGCCCGGTCAGCGCCGGTCCGACCACTGCCCCGGCTTCCTGAAGTCGCCGGAGAGGATGAGCCGGAACTCCGGCGTGGGCTCGAAGCCCATGCCGCGGTAGAGGGCCTCCGCCTCCCGGCTGGCGTGCAGCTCCACCATCTCCAGGCCCAGGCGCTGGGCCTCCGCCAGGGCGGCCTCCGTCAGGCGCCGGGCCAGGCCCGCGCCCCTGGCCTCGGGCGCCACGTAGACGTTGAAGAGGTAGCCCCGCACCCGCTGGGGCGTCAGGGGCGAGGGCAGCGCCTCCTTCAGCTCCAGCAGGGCGCCGCCCACGGAGGCGCCGGCGGCCTCGGCGATCCAGCCCCGGACCTGGCCCGTGGTGAGCCAGGTCCGGAGCAGCGCCCGGAACTCCGGGGCCATCCGGGCCAGGCCCGCTTCGTCCCCGTAGGCCATGTCCCGGAACATGTCGCACCGGTGGGAGACCAGGGTCTCCAGATCGGCCAGGGTCGCGGGACGGACGGTGGCGCCCATGGGGGCCTCCTGGAGGGTTCGGCAGAAGGATGCCCCGGGAGCCGGGCCTGTGACGGACCGGCTCCCGGGGCGGGTCCCTCAGTAGTTGGGCTCCATGGGCACCGCGACCTTCAGGTTCGGCAGCGCGAAGGTGGTCTGGCCGTCGCCGCCGTAGGTCGTGCCCAGGATCGAGAAGAGCGCCGTGTTCTGGGCGATGGAGAGCAGCTGGCCCTGGCAGAAGGCCCAGCCGGAAGGCGCGAAGGTGCCGGCGAACAGGCGCACCTCGCCGATCATGGCGTCCGAAGCGGGCGAGCCGCCGTCCCGGCTCGGGTAGACCCCGTACAGGGCGATGATGTAGTGAAGGCCCACCACCGAGGCGGTTCCGGAAGTGCGTTCACCCTGGGTGAGGGTCTGGATCACCGGCGCGACCGGACCCTGCGGCCCCTGGGGACCCATCGGACCCTGGGGGCCCGGATCACCGATGTTGCCGATGGGGCCCTGAGGACCGGCAGGACCCTGAGGCCCCATGGGGCCCGTCAGGCCGATGGGTCCGGGGGCGCCGGTCGGTCCCATGGGACCCATCGGTCCCATCGCGCCCGTGGCCCCCGTCGCGCCCTGGGGGCCGGCCGGGCCGGGCATGCCCATGGGGCCCGGCAGACCCATGGGGCCGGGCATCCCGGGGGCGCCCATGGGACCGGCAGGGCCCTGAGGGCCGACGGGGCCGGAGACCCCGAGGGAGACCGGGAAGCTCGTCTGGGTGTAGGCGTTGGTGGAGACCACGAGCAGGAAGGTGCCCGAGCCCGGGCTCGCCGGGAGTGCGGCCTCGAGCTCGTCAGGGCCCAGGACGGTGGACGTGAGCGCCGCGCCGCCGAGGGTCACCTTGGGGGTTCCGGCACCGATGCGCGCGCCGTGGATCCGCAGCGTCGTGCCGCCGACGATCTCCACCTGGTCGATGACGGGGTTCAGGGAGGTGGGCAGGGGCAGGCCCAGCAGGTTCTGGGGGAGACTCAGGGGCCGGGGCCGCGCCGGGCGCGGGGCCTGGGCCGGGAGGAGACCCGCCGCGAGGGCGAGGCCAAGGCAGGGAAGCTGTGCGGTGCGGATCATCCAGGCTCCAGTCGGGAACTTTTCGATCATCCCACATCCGTGCCTCGGCTTCAGCTGCCCGATCACCCCAGGGGGTTAAGCTGGAGCCATGCGCTATGCCGCCCTCGCCTCGGGCTCGAAGGGGAACTGCCATGCCGTCTCCGGCGGAGGGCGGACGCTCCTGATCGACGCGGGCATCTCGCTGGCCCAGATCCGCGCGCGGCTCGGCGCCTGCGGGATGGATCCCGCCTCGGTCCGCGCGGTGGCGCTCACCCATGAGCACTCGGACCATCGGGCCGCCGTGGGCGTGCTCGTGCGGAACACCGACTGGGCCTTCCTCGCGACCGCCGAGACGAAGGCCGCCGTGGAGGCCGCCGTCGGCGAGACCATCCCCGCCGGGCGCTGGATCGAGGTCCGGGCCGGGCACCGCTGCGCCTGGGAGGGCTGGGAGGTGACGCCCTTCGCCCTGCCCCACGATGCGGTGGATCCCGTCGCCTTCCGCGTGGACGCCGAGGGGCTCGCCCTGGCGGTGGTCACCGACCTTGGCCACGGCACGGCCCTGGTGGCGGAGCACTGCTCGGGGCTGGATTTCCTCGCCCTGGAGGCGAACCACGACGTGGAGATGCTCCGGAACGGAACCTACCCCGACGCCCTCAAGGCGCGGATCCTCAGCCGCGTGGGGCACCTGTCCAACACCGCCATGGCGGAGCTGCTGGCGCGGGTGGCCTCCCCCCGGCTGCGGGCCGTGGTGCTGGCCCACCTCAGCGAGCAGAACAACCACCCGGATCTCGCCCGCCTGGCGGCCCTGGAGGCCCTCCGGGGCGACGCCACCGACCTCCACCTGGCCACCCAGCAGACCCCTCTGGCCCTGGACCTGGCTCTGGAGCGGGCCGGATGACGGCGCCCAGGATGACGAGCCCGGTGCCGCGCCCGGTGACGCGCCCGATGGCGGGGACGAGGACGATGAGCGAGCTGACCCGCGCCCTGCTGGTCTTCCTCCTCGCCGCCCTCCCGGCGGCGGCCCAGAGCTTCACCGACCGTCCAGCCCTCGGCGGTTCGAGTGTGTTCTCCGAGGGCCTGGATCCCGCGGGCAACCCCGCCCGCTTCGACCGGGCCACGCGGGGCGTCTACCTCGGGGGCGACCTGGGCGACCTGAAGCCCCGGGGCGAGGCCCAGGCCCTGGAGGATCTCGTGGGCGCCGGCGGGGACCCCGCCCGGCTCGCGCCGGCCCTCCAGGCCCTGGAAGACCGCCCCTGGGCCCTCCGGGAGCGCGCCTATGGCCTTGCCTGGGCGGGGGCCGGCGGCCTGCGTTTCGGCTACAGCAGGGAGGACCTCCGGGGCAGCTTCGCCACGGTGGATCCAGCGTCCCTGACGGCCACCCTGGACGCCCGGCAGGCGGTGGTGGACCGGCTCTACGCCGGCGCCGGGAGCCTGGCGGGGACCACCGCCTTCGGCTTCAAGGTCCGCCTGGAGCGGGTGCGCTTCGGCCAGGCGACCTTCGCCACGGCGCCGGGGCCCGGGCAGCGGCTCCTGGCGGACCCCCAGGCGCCCCTGGACGGCGTGGACCGCACGGGATCCGTGACCTCCGCCACCCTGGACCTGGGGCTGGTGCAGGACCTGGGCCGCCGGGCCCGGTTCGGTCTCACCCTCGACCGACTCGCGGGCCGGTGGTTCGGAGATCTCCACGAGCAGCCCCTGGGCCGCGCAGGCCTCCAGGTGGACCTGGGCCCCTCGCTCCAGCTCGCGGTGGAGTCGGACCTGAACGCCGTGGAACGGCTCCCCCTCCCGGTGAAGCGGCGCGTGGCCTCCGCCAGCCTGAGGCTCGCCCTGTCCGGACGGAGCTTCCTCACGGTGGGCGGCGAACGGCGCCGCTACGCGGACGGACCCGCCTCCACGATCCTGGGGGCGGCCCTTCACCTCCAGCTCTCCCCCCTGCAGGTCGCCCTCGGCTTCCGGTTCGACGATGACCGCCCCTTCGCCGCCGCGGCCCTTCGCCTTCCTGGAGCCCCCTGATGCCCATCCTCCTCCCGCCCGCGATCCAGGCCCCGGCCCAGCCGAGCCTGCAGGAAGTGGTGGAGCGCTTCGACGCCGCCCAGGCCTCCGTCCAGACCCTGGAGGCGCCCTTCACCCTCACCACCCGCCGGGCCCTGCTCAAGACGCCCACGGTCACCCACGGGACCCTCTACCTCCAGGGCTCGGACTTCGCCCACTTCGCCTTCGCGGCCCCGGAGGACCTCATCCTCCACCTGACGCCGAAGGAGCTGATCTCCTACAGCCCCTCCGCGCGGCAGGGGGAGCTGCTGAAGGTGGGCAAGGTCATCCACGCCAACCGCAAGTTCCTGGGCCTCGGACAGAAGCTGAGCTACCTCTCCAGCTACTTCCAGATCGGGCTGGGGGCCTCCTCGGACGTGCCCGGGACCTGGTTCCTGGCGCTCACGCCGAGCACCCTGAGCATGAAGCGGCGCATGCAGGCCCTGGACCTCTGGGTGGACCAGAAGACCTGGCTGCCGCGGCGGGTCCTCTGGGTGGACCGGGGCGGGGACACCTGGCAGCTGGATCTGGGCCCGCTTAAGGTGAACCAGCCGTTGCCGGCCTCGGTGACTGGCTTCCAGGTCCCCCCGGGCACGCCCCTCACGAAGTCCTTCAGCTTCTTCGCCACACCGCACAAGTAGCGTTAAACTTCCCCTCCAACCCGAACGGATGCCGCCGATGATCGTGGTGTGCCCGGCCTGCCAGGCCCGCTTCCAGTACGACGAACGACGCTTCGAAGGCGTCCAGAAGAAGCGCTTCAAGTGTCCGAAGTGCGCCCACGTGTTCGAGGTGGCGAATCCCCTGCTCACCGCGCCCGTGCCGGACGCCACGACGGCCCTGCCGGACCTGACCCCGCCGCCCCTCACCACGGCGCTGAAGTCGCCCTTCCTGGACATCCCCGCCGCTGGCGATCCGACCCAGCCCACCGGCCGGACCACCCAGCGCAGCGACCGGGAGACCATGCTCGCCGCCGCCGGGCTCGGTCCGGATCCCGCTTCCGCCATGCCTCCGGGGCTCCGGTTCAGCGTCGCCATCGTGGCCGGCCCCCAGGCCTCCTCCGTCCACGTGCTGGAGAAGCCCTTCAACACCGTCGGCCGCGAGGATGGCGAGATCGTCTCCAAGGATCCCGAAGTGAGCCGCCGGCACGCGGCCCTGGAGATCCGCCGGGACGGCACCGTGTGGCTGTCGGATCTGCAGAGCACCAACGGCACCTTCGTCGGCGGCCAGCGCATCGACCGGCCCGTCCTGCTGAACCACCAGGACGAGTTCACCTGCGGCAACAGCACCTTCATGCTCGTGGTCCGGGACCTCAACGAATTCCCCATGCACTGAGGCGCCCATGGCCCCGGATCCCTACGCCCGCTACCTCCAGCAAGCGGAAGAGCTCTTCAGCGCCGGCGATGTCGTGCGCGCGGGCCAGATCTGGCAGGCCATCCTGAAGCAGGTGCCGGACCACGGCCCCGCCCGGGAGGGCCTCTTCCGCGTGAAGGCCGCCCTGGACGCCCAGGTGGCCGGTCAGGCCGCGGAGGCGGCGGCCCGGGCCGAGGCGGACACCGCCGCCCGCAAGGCCGAGGCCGACGCCGCCCACCGCCGCGCCACGGACAGCTCCGTGGAGCTTCCCGCCTACCAGGAGCCGGAAGTCGCCCTCGCGCCGGCGATCCCGGCAGCGCCCGCGCCCCTGCCCGTTCCCGAGCCCGCCCCCGAACCGCCGGCGCCCCTGGAGGCCACCGCCATCTACGTCCCCGAATCCGCGCCGGCCCCGGTGGCCGCCATGGACGAGGACACCCAGGACAAGCTCCTGCGGGAGGGCTGCACCCTCTACGACATGGGCCAGGTGGAGGACGCGCTCCGGAAGTGGGACCAGCTCCTCGCCGCGGTGCCGGACCACGCCATGGCCCTGCAGTACGCCCAGGGTGCCCGCCGGGAGCTGGACCTGCCCCTGGACGGCTCCGTGTCCCCCGCGGCCCCCGCGGGCGCGAGCCACCCGGTCACCCGGGAAGTGCCCGTCTACGGCGCGGACGAGGAGGCGGCGGACAAGCTGCTCCGCGAGGGCTGCCTGCTCTACGACATGGGCCTGACCGAGGAGGCCGTCGGCAAGTGGGAGCAGGCCCTCAGGCTGGCCCCTCACCGCGCGGACATCCAGAGCTTCCTGGACAGCGCCCACAAGGACCTGGCCCAGGCCGCCGAGGCGCCCGCACCCGCCACGCCCGCGGCGGCGCCGGCCCCCAGCGCGGCGGATGAGAAGACCGCCCAGGCCGAACACCTGATGGGCATGCAGCGGTTCGAGGAAGCTGCCTTCACCTTCCAGCAGGCCCTGGACCTGGATCCGGCCCATCCCCGGGCCAAGGCCGGCCTGCTCCGGGCCCGGGCCGCCCAGGGCGCCCCCGCCCGCCCAACCCCGTCCTCCGGCTCAGGGCCCATCCGCATCGAGATGGA
>DASTWQ010000165.1:0-12379 GCA_035758545.1 Holophagaceae bacterium
AGGTGCCCGGTCAGTGCCTCGTGCAGCATCATCCCTACCGGGTAGAGGTCGCACTGGATCGTGGGCGCGCCGCCCCGCAGGTACTCGGGCGCCATGTACGAGAGGGTGCCCACCCGGTCGCCGGTGCCCGTGAGCTGGGAATCCGGCAGCCGCGCCACGCCGAAGTCCATGAGCTTGGCCACGAGGCGCCCGCTCTGCTCCAGCACGCGGATGTTGGAGGGCTTCACGTCCCGGTGCAGCACGCCCTTGGCATGGGCGTAGGCGAGGCCGTCGCAGACCTGGGCCAGCAGCTCCAGGGCCTGCGCGGGCTGGAGGGCCCGGCGGCGGAGCAGGGCGGAGAGGTCCTCGCCCGGCAGGTACTCCATCACGAGGAAGAGGGTGCCTGCGTCCTCGCCGAGCTCGTGCACCGTGACGAGGCCCGGATGGCTCAGGGCGCCGGCGGCCTTGGCCTCCTGGAGGAAGCGCTCCTTGGCCTTGGGCGTCAGGAGCATGTCCGACGAGATGGTCTTGAGGGCCACCTCCCGGCCCATGGCCGTGTCCCGCGCCAGGAACACCTGCCCCATGCCGCCCTGCCCGAGCGGACGGATCAGCTCGAAGCGGCCGAGGCGGCGGGGGACCGGCTGGGGGGAGTCCATGCGAACAGGCTAGCTCAGGCGCCGCCGGGCCAGGAAACCCCTTACGTGGAGGGCGAGGAGGAACCAGGTCTGCGACTTCCGCGCCCCTCCACCTGATGGGCGAACCGTCACTCGTACCGCAGGGCCTCGATGGGATCCTGGGAGGCGGCCTTCATGGCGGGCCAGATGCCGAAGACCAGGCCGATGGCGGTGCTGACGCCGAAGCCCAGGAGGATGCTCCAGAGGGGCGCCGCGGCGGGGAAGTGGAGGGCGAAGCGGACGAGGAAGGCCACCGCCAGGCCGGAGGCGATGCCGATGGCGCCGCCGAAGCCGGTGAGGGTCACGGCCTCCACCAGGAACTGGAAGCTGATGTCCTTGCGGGTGGCGCCCAGGGCCTTGCGCACGCCGATCTCCCGGGTGCGCTCGGTGACGCTCACCAGCATGATGTTCATGACCCCGACGCCGCCCACCAGCAGCGCGATGGCCGCGATGAGGATCATGGCCGCGGCGATGCCGCCGGTGACCTGCTGGAAGGACTTGAGCTGGGCCTCGCTGGTGAAGATGGCGAAGTCGTTGGGCTCGTTCGCCTTCAGCCCGCGGCGCGCCCGCAGGATGGCGGTCTCCATGTCCTGCATCGCGTACATCTGCGCCGGGTCCTTGGGGACCGTCGCGACGTGGAGGTTGTCGCCGCCGCCGTTCTTGATCTGCGGGAACATGCCGTCGAAGGTGGAGATGGGCACGAGGACGATGTTGTCGTTGTCGCCGCCGAAGGCCGAGCCCTTGCTGACCAGCAGGCCGACGACCCGGAAGGGCACGCCCTGGATGAAGATCGGCTTCCCGATGGGGTCCCGGGCCCCGAACATGGTCTTGGCGGTGCTCGGGCCGATGACCGCCACGCGGGACGCGTGCAGGATGTCCGCGTCCACGAGGAAGCGGCCGTCCTGGACGAAGCTGTTGTTGGCCGGGGCGTAGTCGGGATTGGTGCCCACGAAGGTGGGCGCGTTGGCCACCTGGCCGTCGGAGCCCTTGATGATCAGGTCCGCGGCCCCGGGGCCGAAGAGGTAGCGCTCCTGGCTCACGGCCTCGGCCAGGGGGCAGAGCTCCTTGAGGGCCTTGGCGTCCTCGATGGTGAGGTCCCGCCGCCGCTTCTGGTCCTCGGGGATGGGCCCGCCGCCGCCGAAGCGGGGCTCGTACTTCTGGAACTGGACCAGGGTCGTCCCGAAGGAGGAGAAGGAGTCCGTGACGCTCTGGTTGAAGCCGGCCACGAAGCTGACCATGGCGATGACTGTCGCCACGCCGGCCATGATGCCCAGCAGGGTCAGGAAGCTGCGGAGCTTCTGGGCCGCCATGGCCCGGAAGGCGAAGCGGATGTTCTCCTTGCCGATGGCGCGGAGTCCGGGGGAGCGGTGCCTCAGGGATGCCATCACTCGGCCCTCAGCGCGTCGATGACGAGGAGCCGGGAGGCGCGCCAGGCGGGCAGGAGCCCCGCCGCGATGCCCACCGCCACGGCCAGGACGAGGCCCATGCCCACGATGAAGGCCGTGACCTGGGCGGGGAAGCCGAAGGCCGCCTTCACCAGGAGCACGCCAAGGCTGCCGAGGCCCACGCCCAGGAGCCCGCCCGCGAGGGAGAGCAGGGCCGCCTCCAGCAGGAACTGCCGGAGGATGTCCGACTTCCGGGCCCCGAGGGCCAGGCGGACGCCGATCTCCTGGGTCCGCTCGACCACGCTCACCAGCATGATGTTCATGATCACGATGCCGCCGACGCCGAGGGAGACGGAGGAGATCAGGATCAGCAGGATGAAGGCCGCCATGCTGATGCTCTGCCAGAGCTGCTTGAGCATGTCCTGGGTGACCACGCCGAAGGGATCCGGGTCGTGGTAGGGCGTGTGGCGGATGGCGCGGAGGATCGCGCGGACCTCGTCCTCGGAGGCCTCCAGCCCCGCCACGCCGCCGGCGGCCTTGATCTGGAGGTCCAGGGACTCGTTGGCGGCGAGGAAGTTGTTCCGGTAGACCTGCATGGGGATGTAGATCTCGTTGTCCTGCCCCAGGCCGATGCCCCGGCCCTGCTTGGGCATCACGCCGATGACGCGGAAGGGCAGGCCGTTGATGGTGAAGGTGCGGCCCATGGGGTCCACCATGGGGAAGAGCTCTTCCCGGGTGTTGGACCCGATGATGGCCACCGGCTGGGCGGCCTGGTCCTCCTGGGGGGTGAAGAAGCCGCCGGCCTCGAACTGGAGCCGGAACATGTCCCCGAAGTTGGCGGTCACGCCGTTCACGTTCACGCTCGGGAGCTGCTTCGTCCCGTTCACCACCTTCATGGGGCGGCCGGCGCTGGGGCAGATCTCGCCCGTGGCCCGGAGCCCGGCGCCCATCAGCCGCTCATAGTCCGACCAGCGGATAGGCGGGCGCTTGATGGCCTGGAGGAAGGCCTCCCGGGAGCGGATGATGCCGAACTTCGTCACCACGTAGACGTCGGGGCTCATGACGGCGAGCTGGTCCTTCACGTAGCGGTCCAGTCCGGAGATCACGCCCACGACGCCGACGATGGTGGAGACGCCGATGATGACGCCGAGCAGGGTGAGGAAGCTGCGGAGCTTGTTGGCGCGGAGCGCCCGTAGGGCGACCCGGAAGAGTTCCTGGTGGTCCATGGCGGGCGCCTTCCGGCCTCAGCCCTGCTTGCCGTCAGGCTCGCCCTTGCCGGCGTCCTTCTGGATGTGGACTTCGGCGCCGTCCTTCAGCTCGCGCAGCGCCCGGTAGGGGCCCTGGACGATCTGCTCGCCGCCCTTGAGCCCCTCGGAGACCTCCACGTCGAGGTCGCCCATGAGGCCGGTCTTCACCGGGGCGAAGTGGACCTTGCCGTCCTGGATCAGGTAGACGCCTTCCTCCTCGCGGGCCTGGCCGGGCTTCAGGGTCTCGCCGGGCTTGAGGGGGATGTCGCGCATGACCAGGGCCTGGATGGGCACCGCCAGGGCATCGGGCTTCTCGCCGGTGTAGATGTCCGCCTGGGCGCTGAGGCCGGGCTTGATGGTGAGGGGCGGGTTCTTGATCCAGACCTTCACCTTGAACTTGATGGCCTCGTTCGTATTCGTCTGCACGATGGGGCTGCCGCCGACCTCGGTCACCTGGCCGTCGAAGGCCTGGTTGGGGTAGGCGTCGATGTGGACCACCGCCTGCTGGCCCACCTTCACGTTGGGGATGGAGGCCTCGTCCACTTCCATCTCCGCCTCGACCTTGCTCATGTCGCTGACGGTGACGAGGACGGTGCCGGGCTGGTTCTGGATGCCGGGCACGGCGGTCTCGCCCACCTCGATGCGCTTGGCGGTGACGGTGCCGTCCATGGGGGCGGTGAGGATGGCGTAGTCCAGGTTCACCCGGGAGGCGCGGACGCCGGCCTTGGCCTGGTCCGCCCGCTGGCGGGCGCCGGCCTCGGCGCTCTGGGCCGTCAGCAGGCCGGTGCGGGCCTGGTCGTAGTCGGCCTTGGAGAGGATGCCGGCCTTGAAGTTGGCCTGGGCGCGCTCGAAGTCCACCTTGGCCTGGGCCAGGCGGGCCTGGGCGGTGGCGAGGTCCGCCTGGGCGGCCTCGGCGCCGGCGGAGGCGCCGGCCACGTCCGCCCGGGCGCGGGTGGGGTCGATCTCGAGGAGGAACTGGCCCTTCTTGACCCGGTCGCCCTCCTTCACCGCGAGGCGCGTGACCTGGCCCATGACGTTGGCGGAGATGTCGGCCTTGGTGACGGCCTGGACCTTGCCGTTGGCGCTCACCTTGGAGACGAGGCGCTCCCGCTTGACCTGGACGGCCTGGACGCCCATCCCCTTCTCGCCATTCCGCGTGGCGGCGAGGCTCACGAGGATCAGGAGGCCCACGCCCCCGGTGATGAACCAGAGCTTCTTGCGCTTCATGTCAAAGGCCTCCGGCCGACGGATGCAGTTCCGGGAATGGTTCCGCGCCAGCGGACCCGGCGTTTAGGCGCGGCTGACATTTTCTAAATGGAAAATATTTTCATTGAACTCCATCGGGCCAAGCCTCACGCTAGGAGGTATCCAGTTCTTTGAGGGGCCCCATGCGCGCCTTGTCCAGCCTCGTCCTTCTCCTCGCGGCCCTGCCGGCCGCCGCGGCCGCCCCCGTGGCTCCCGCCGCCGCCGGCTCCGGTACGCTCCAGGGGCGGGTGGACGACGGCGCGGGCCAGCCCGTGAAGGGCGCCCTGGTGCGGCTCCAGAACAAGGTGAGCGGCTACCGGGAGACGGTCCGCACCGGCGCCGACGGCCGCTTCACCTTCTTCAACGTGCCCTTCAACAACTACCACCTGGAGGCCGGGGCCCCGGGCTTCACCACCGCCCACCGCAACCTGGAGATCCGCACCGGCGTGGCCGTGGAGGCGGACCTGAGCCTCGGCACTGCCGCGGCGACCGTCACCATCCAGGACACCAGCCAGCTGGTGGAGGCCACCCCCGCGGCCCACGTGGACATCACCCAGAGCGTCATCGATAGCGTGCCCACCACGAGCCAGACCAAGGGCCTGGAGAACATCATCCTTCAGACCCCGGGCTTCGCCCAGGACGCGGACGGGCGCTTCCATTTCCGGGGCAGCCACGGCCAGGTCACCTACGTCATCGACGGCGTGCCGGTGACGGACCAGATGGCCGGCGGCTCGGGCCCGGACCCCGACCAGGTGGACAGCCTGGAAGTGGTGACCGGCGGCATTTCCGCGGAGTACGGCGGCAAGCCGGCGGCGGTCATCAACCTCACCACGAAGACCGGCCTGGGGCAGACGGGCATCGCCGGGGATGTGTTCGCCAGCACCTCGCGGTTCTCGGCCTTCGAGGGCGGCGTGAACCTCCGGGGCGGCACCGGCACCTTCGGCTACTTCGTGAGCGGCCTGGCCAGCACCACCGACCGCTTCCAGGACCCGGTGACCTTCGGCAACCTCCACAACCACGGGCAGACGGGCCGGCTCTACACCCGCTTCGACTGGCTGCTCGGCGACAAGGACACGATCCGCCTCTCCCTTGGCGGCGGCCGCACGGACCGGGACGTGGTGAACCTCCCGAGCCAGGAGGCCCGGGGCATGGACCAGGCCGTCCGGGATTCCGACGCCAGCCTCAGCCTGGGCTGGGCCCACGTCTTCGACGACCACCGCACCCTGGAGACCACCGCCTTCTACCGCCACGGGGTCACGAAGCTGGATCCCACCGCGGACCTGCAGCCTGGCTTCGCCGCCGGCGGTCCGGACTTCCCGATCTGGGTGAAGCAGGACCGCAGCCTCGACAACCAGGGCCTCCAGTCCGTCTACACCCAGCAGATGGGCCAGGTGACCGTGAAGGCCGGCGCCAGCTACATCCGCTACCCCATCCACGAGCGCTTCGCCTTTGCCATCACGGATCCGAACCAGGTCACCGATCCCACGGATCCGCTCTACCCCTACACGCCGGCGGGGGGCGGGAACCTCTTCCGCTTCGATGAGGGCCTCACGCCCACCCTCGCCTCGGCGTTCCTCCAGTCCGACTGGAAGCTCACCGCCTGGCGCATCTCCGCGGGGCTGCGCTACGACCGCTACACCCAGCGGAGCTTCACCCAGGGCCAGCTCCAGCCCCGGCTGGGCCTGGCCTACACCGTGCCGGTCCTGGGGACGGTGCTGCGGGCCTCCTACGACCGGCTCATGATCACGCCTGAGAACGAGAACCTGGCGCTGTCGCTCAACCAGCAGGCCCGGGACCTGGGGGCCCAGGCCGGGACCCCGGCGCCGCCGCTGGCCTCGGAGCTCCAGGACAGCTTCTCCTACGGCGCGGAGCAGCAGCTCGGCCAGGTGGGCCGGATCAGCCTGGATTACTGGGAGAAGCGGTCGAAGGACGCCGCGGACAACGAGCAGTTCTTCAACACCGGCATCGTCTTCCCCGTGGCCGCGGCCCGGGGCCTCTTCCGGGGCTGGGACCTGCGCTTCGACCTGGTGCCCATCCATGGCTTCTCGGCCTATCTGTCCCTGGGGCACACCCGGGCGATCTTCGAGACGCCCACCGTAGGCGGCCTGCTCCTGGAGGCGCCCGTGGCCCCCGGCACCCGCTACCTCATCGACCACGACGAGAAGCTGAACGGCCAGCTGGGCCTCCGCTACGAGCAGCCCTCCTGGTTCATCCAGGCCCAGGCCCGCTACGACTCGGGCCTCGTGGCCGGGGATCCGGCCGGCATCTCGCCCTCGGATCCGGACTACGGCTTCGGGCTGGCCTACATCGAGCCGGCGAGCGATGGTCTCGGGAACACCATCACCCGGGTGAAGCCCCGCACGGTGTGGGATCTCAACGGCGGTAGGACCTTCAAGCTCTCAGAGACCCGATCCCTGGAGATCGGCGCCGATCTGCTCAACGCCTTCGACCGGAAGGCCCTCTACAACTTCCTGAGCACCTATGGCGGCACGCACGTGATCGCCCCGCGGACCCTCGCGGTGCACGTGAAGTTCAAGTTCTGAAAAGCCTCAATGCGGAGACGCCAAGACGCAAAGGGGCGCCGACCCACCAGGCCCGGGCCGAGGCATGTCAGGGCCCCTTCGTGTCTTGGTGCCTTCGTGGTGAATGGCCTTTCTTCGTGAACCTTGGCGGCCTTGGTGGCTTGGCGGTTCAACGTGTCGGCCCGAAGCGCGCCGGCGAAAGCGCGTCCTCCCGGCCGTCCAGGATCGCCTCCGCCACGCGGCGTCCCACGGCGAGGCCCGTGGTCATGCCGTGGCCGCCCAAGGCCGCGGCCCAGACGAGGCGGGGGTTGCGGGGATCCCGGCCGAGCACGAAGCGGCGGTCCGGGCCGAAGGTGCGCAGCCCGCTCCAGGCACGGACGGGGCGGGCCTCCATGAGGTCCGGGGCGAGGGCCGCCGCCAGCTCACCGAGGCGCTCCAGCTGGGCGGGGTCCGTCGCCGGCTGCTGGCCCGGGGCGGGCAGGGGGACCTCGGCCTCGTCACAGGGGCACATCAGGGTGCCGCCACTCTCGGCGCGGGCGTAGAAGGGCCGATCCACCCACCAGGCCCAGGGTCGGGCGCCGAAGGGATGGTCGCTCCAGGCCAGGTGCCGCCGCAGGGGCCGAAGGGCGAGGTCCAGGCCGCCGGCCCGGCGGCCCAGCTCCGCGGCCCAGGCGCCGGCGGCGTTCACGAGGATCCCGGCCCGGATGGTGCGCCCCTCCGCCTCCACGGTGAAGCCTTCGGCGTCGGGGCGGAGGGCCGTGACCTCCAGGCCGTAGTGCAGGGCCGCGCCCCCCGCTCGGGCCCGCCGGGCGCAGAGGCCCAGGAGTCCGTGGATGTCGATGACGCCGTCGCCGGGGACCCGCAGATGGGCCGCCGCCCGGAGCCCGGGTTCGCCGCCTCCCTCGCAGCGGGTGGCCTCGACGCCCAGTGCCGCCGCCTCGGCCTCGAGGGGATCCAGCGCGTCGGCCGCCTCCGCCAGCAGCAGGCCGCCGGTGGGCTCCAGAAGCCCGGCGTCCGCCAGGCGGCCGCGGCCCTCCAGGGCGAGGCGGGAGTGCTCCATCCGGCCGGTGAGGGTCCGAGCGATGCCGGCGTTGTGGCCGGAGGCGTAGAAACCGGGCATGAGCTCCCGGTCCAGGACGGCGAGGGACCCCACCCCCCGGTCCACGAGGGCCGCGGCCGTGGCCAGCCCGGCGATGCCGCCGCCGACGATGAGGATGTCCACTGTGTCCAAGATCACGCCTCGCCCTCCAGCATGCCACGGGGGTTGACGGGCCGTCCGGGAAGCAGGAGGCTAAATCCACCCCACCTGGGGTGGGGTATTTTCAGGAGGCTCCCCATGGCCGGAACGCTCAACCTGACGATCACGGGCATGACCTGCGACCACTGCGCCCGCTCGGTCACGCAGGCCCTCCAGGCCGTCCCCGGCGTGGCTTCGGCCACGGTGGACCTGAAGGCCGGCACGGCGGTGGTGCAGGGAGCGCCCGACCTCCAGGCCCTCATCGCCGCCGTCGAGGACGAGGGCTACGGCGCCGCGGTGAAGCCGTGAAGGGCGCCCATTCCGGCTCTCACAGCCACCACGGCCTCCACCTCGATCCGGAGGTCCGGGCCGAGGCCAAGCGCCGCCTCGCCTCCGTCCGCGGCCATGTGGAGGGCATCCTCCGCATGCTGGACGACGAGGGCGTCTACTGCGTGGACCTCCTCAAGCAGATGAAGGCCGTGGAGGGCGCCCTGGACCGCGTCGGCGGCCTCGTCCTCAAGAGCCACCTCACCCACCACGTCGCCACCGCCGCCGCCCGCGGCGACGAGGGCCGCCTGGTGGACGAGCTCATGGAGCTCCTCAAGTACCGCTGAGGCCGAAGGGCCCTGATGAGGTGACGAGATGACCCTGCGGACCTTTCCCGTCGAAGGCATGACCTGCGCGTCCTGCGTGCGGCGGGTGGAGCGGGCGCTGAAGAAGGTGCCCGGGGTGTCCGAGGCCGCCGTGAACCTCGCCCTCAACGAGGCCACGGTGACCTTCGAGGGCCCCGCCCCGGCCCAGCTTGCGGAGGCGGTCCAGCGGGCGGGCTACACCCTGCGGATCGACGCGGGCCCCCGGCGGGACGAGGCGGCCGTCCTGGGCTGGCGCGCCCTCGCGGCGGGCCTGCTGGCGGCGCCGCTGCTCATCGCCATGCTCCCCGGCGTGCCCCATCTCGACTGGCGCCTGCAGGCCGTCCTGTCCGGCCTCGCCACCTTCGGGGCGGGGTCGGGCTTCTTCCTCCGGGCCGCCCGCCAGGCCCGGCAGCTGGAATCCAGCATGGACACCCTGGTCGCCCTGGGCGCGGGCACCGCCTGGGGCTTCGCCCTGGCGGAGGCCCTGCGCGGCGCCCACGACCTCACCTTCGAGACCGCGGCGGCCCTGGTGGCCTTCCTCCTGCTCGGCAAGTGGCTGGAGGCCCGAGCCAAGGGCCGGGCCTCCTCCAGCCTGGAGAGCCTGCTGAAGCTCGCGCCCGCCAAAGCCCTGCGGCTCGAGGGCGGTGCCGAGGTCGAGGTGGCCGCCGCGGAGCTCCGCCCCGGCGACCGGGTGCGCGTGAAGCCCGGTGGCGCCGTCCCCGCGGACGGTGTGGTGGTCCAGGGGCACGCCGAGGTGGAGGAGGCCCTGCTCACGGGCGAGCCCCTGCCGGTGCCGAAGGGGCCCGGGGAGGCCGTCCTCGCGGGGGCCCTGGTGCATGGCGGCGCCTTGGAACTCGAGGTCCGCGCGGCGGGCGGGGCCAGCTGGCTCGCCCGGCTCGCGGACCGGGTGGCCGAGGCCCAGCGGTCCCGGGCGCCCCTGCAGGACCTGGCGGACCGGGTCAGCGCGGTCTTCGTCCCGGCCATCCTCGCCGTGGCGGCCCTCACGCTGGCGGGCTGGTGGCTCCACACCGGCGCGCTCACGGAGGCCTGGCGGCCCGCGGTGACGACCCTGGTGATCGCCTGCCCCTGCGCCCTGGGCCTCGCCACGCCCGTGGCCCTCAGCACGGCCCTCGGCACCGCCGCACGGTCAGGCCTGCTGGTGCGGGACGCCGCGGCCTTCCAGCGCCTCTCGGAGCTCACGGATCTCGTCTTCGACAAGACCGGCACCCTCACCGAGGGCCGCCCCTCCCTGGTGGAGACCCGCGGCCAGGGCCTGGCGGAACCCGAGGCCCTGCGCCTCGCGGCGGCGCTGGAGCAGGGCTCCGAGCACCCCCTGGCCAAGGGGATCCTGCGGGCGGCCGAAGGCCTCGACCTGCCTGCGGTGGAGGGCTTCCGGGCCCATCCCGGCGGCGGCGTGAGCGGCCGCATCGAGGGCCGGGAATTGCGCCTGGGCAGCGCGGCCTTCCTCCAGCTGGACTTCGGCGCGCTGCCTCCGGAAGGCACCGCCGTCGGCCTCGCCGAAGAGACCCGGCTCCTCGCGGTGTTCCGCCTGGCGGACGCCATCCGCCCTGAGACGCCGGCCCTGCTGGCGGAGCTGAAGGCCAGGGGCCTGCGCCTCCACCTGCTGAGCGGGGACCGCCCCGAGTCCGTGGCCGCCGTGGCCGCGGAGCTGGGGATCGACGAGGCCGCCGGCGGCCTGAGCCCCGAGGGCAAGCAGACCCGCATCCGCGCGCTCCAGGCGGAGGGCCGCAAGGTCGGGTTCCTGGGCGACGGCGTGAACGACGCGCCTGCCCTGGCCCAGGCGGACGCGGGCCTCTCCCTGCCGGGCCTGGAGGCCACCCAGGCCAGCGCGCCCCTGAACCTGCTGCGGGGCGGCTTCGATCCCCTGCGCCGCGGCCTGACGCTGTCCGCCAAGACCCGGCGCGTCATCGCCGAGAACCTGGCCTGGGCCTTCGGCTACAACCTGCTGCTGGTGCCCCTCGCGGCCTTCGGCCAGCTGGAGCGCTTCGGTGGCGCCATGCTTGCCGGCGCGGCCATGGGGCTGAGCTCGCTCACCGTGGTGCTGAACGCGCTGCGCCTCCGGAGGGTCCGCTGAAGGGACTCCCGGTGGTTCCTGCGGGGCATCGGCGCGAGTAGGGTGGGGGAGATCCCGCTCCCAGAGGAGGCCACCATGCAGCCTTCCGCCGCGTCCCCCGGCATCAAGGTGCCGCCTCCGCTCTACGCGGCCCTGGCGGTGGGCGGAGGCTGGCTGCTCCAGCGCCGCTGGCCGCTTCCGGTCCTCGGGGGCCTGCCGCGGGCCCTGGCGGGATGGGGGCTGGTGGCGGTGGCGGTGCTGATCATGCTGGCGGCCATGGCAGCGCTCCGGCGGCACCGGACCACCATCCGGCCGGACAAGGCGGCCACGGCCCTCGTCCAGAGCGGACCCTACGCCTTCACCCGCAATCCCCTCTACCTGTCGCTGGCCCTCGCCACCCCAGGCCTGGGCTTCCTCCTCCGGGCGCCGTGGGTCTGGGCCCTCTGGCCCCTGGTGATCCTGGTCCTGGACCGTACGGTCATCGCGAAGGAGGAGCGGCACCTCGCCGCCGTCTTCGGCGAAGCCTATGCGGACTACCGGAGCCGCGTGAGGCGGTGGATCTGAAACACCGCGGGCGCCTTTCGGCGCCCGCTCGTGGTGTTCATGCGTGGTGATGCCCGACTTACTTGGCGGCGGCCCACTCCTTGAGACCGGCAGCCGTAGGCCTGGCTCGGGACGCTGTCCCTCGGGGCTGCGCCCCCGCCATCGGCTGCGCCGATGCGGCCCAATCCTCCATCCGCTGCGCTGCTGTCGGATGGTCACCGCCCATTGGATAGATTCAGAAGGCCTCCTGTAAACACCGCGGGCGCCTTTCGGCGCCCGCTCGTGGTGTTCATGCGTGGTGATGCCCGACTTACTTGGCGGCGGCCCACTCCTTGAGACCGGCAGCCGTAGGCTTCATGGCCTTCTCGCCCTTCTGCCAGTTGGCGGGGCAGACCTCGCCGTGCTCCTCGGTGAAGTCGATGGCGTCGAGGAGGCGCAGGACCTCGTCCACGCTGCGGCCCAGGTCGTTGTGGTTGACGGTGATGTGCTTCAGCACGCCGTCCTTGTTGATGATGAAGAGGCCGCGCAGGGCGATGCCGGCGGGCAGCAGGACGCCGTAGTCGGCGGCGATAGTCTTGTTCAGGTCGGCCACGAGCGGGAAGGTGATGCCCTTGATGCCGCCCTCCTTGCGGTCCATCTGGGCCCAGGCGTGGTGGCTGAACTTGGAGTCCACGCTCACGCCGATGACCTCGGTGTTCCTCGCCTTGAACTGGTCGATGGCGTCGGAGAAGGCCAGGATCTCCGTGGGGCAGACGAAGGTGAAGTCGAGGGGATAGAAGAAGAGGACGACCTTCTTGCCCTTGTAGTCGGCGAGGGAGAGCTGCTTGAACTGGCCGTCGAC
>DASTWQ010000180.1:0-9128 GCA_035758545.1 Holophagaceae bacterium
CGGCGTGGAGGGCGGCCTCGGCGGCCTTCCAGTCGCCGGTGTCCTGCAGGGTGAATTCGTTGAAGAAGGGCCGGTCGCCGCCGGTGGCGGGCACGGCTTTCCAGTCCGGGAGCTCCAGGAGGCGCTCCCGCAGGTACTGGGCCTTGGCGACGTTCTGCTTCGCGAGGCCCGCCAGGCCCTCGGGGCCGGCCAGCTGCAGGAACATGTTGGCCCGCAGGGCGATGAGGCCCTGGTTGGAGCAGATGTTGGAGGTGGCCTTGTCCCGGCGGATGTGCTGCTCGCGGGCGGTGAGGGTGAGCACGAAGCCCGTGCGGCCCTCCAGGTCCTTGGTCTGGCCGACGACGCGGCCGGGGATCTCGCGCTTGTAGGCGTCCTTCACGGCGAGGAAGCCGAGGAAGGGGCCGCCGAAGCTCGTCTTGTTGCCGAAGCTCATGGCCTCACCGCAGGCCATGTCCGCGCCGAGCCTGCCCGGGGCCTCGAGCCAGCCCAGGGCCATGGCCTCCATGGTGACGCTGATGAGCAGCGCGCCCTTGGCGTGGACCGTCGCGGCGGCCACCTCCAGGTTCTCCACGCAGCCGAGGAAGTTGGGGTAGCCGATGAGCACGGCGGCGACGTTGTCGTCCAGCTTGGCGGCGAGGTCCGAGGGATCCGTCACGCCGTCGTTGAGCGCCACCTCCACCAGCTCCAGGCCCTCGTGGGAGGCGAAGCCGCTGCGCATCACCTCGCGGTAGTGGGGATGGAGCCCGGCGCTGACGAGCACCTTGTTCCGCTTCTTCTGCACGCGGACCGCCATGAGGGCGGCCTCGAGGCAGGCGGTGCCGCCGTCGTAGAGGCTGGCGTTGGTGACGTCCAGGCCCGCCAGGTCGCAGACGAGGGTCTGGTACTCGAAGATGTGCTGGAGGGTGCCCTGGCTGATCTCGGGCTGGTAGGGCGTGTAGGCCGTGAACCACTCCTGGCGGCCCACCTGCATGTCGATGGCCGTCGGGATGAAGTGGGCGTAGGCGCCGGCGCCGAGGAAGCGGGTGCGGAACCGCTGGTTCTTGTCCGCGATGCGCTCCAGCTCCCGCAGGACCTCCAGCTCCGACGCGGTGGGCGGCAGGTCGAGAGGGCGGTTCAGGCGCAGCTCCGCCGGGACGCCGCTGAGCAGGTCCTCCGGGGTCTTCACCCCGATCGCATCGAGCAGGGCGCGGTCCTCCGCGGGGGCCGAGGGCAGGTAACGCATGGGGGTCCTCCGGCAGACAAGCCAAAGACCTCCAGGATATCAGCGGGAGCGGGGTTCCCCCAGACGGGACTTGGCCTCAGCGGGCGGCCCGGTGAGGCCCGGAGGGGGTCCGGCCCCCGTTCTGGCCGCTGGCGGCGTGGCTGACCAGGGGGAGGTGGATCCGGAACCGGGTCCCCTTCCCCACCTCGCTCTGGCAGTCGATCCAGCCACCGTGGCTCTCCACGATGCCGTAGGCCACCGAGAGCCCCAGGCCGGTGCCCTGCTCGCCCTTGGTGGTGAAGAAGGGCTCGAAGATCCGGGGCAGCAGGTCCGGGGGGATGCCCTTCCCCGTGTCCTCCACGTCCAGGAGCAGGTAGTCCCCGGGCATGCGCAGGACCTCCTGGGCCCGGAGGGAGTCCAGGGCCTCCCGCCCGGTCCGGAGGGTGATGGAACCGGGGCCTTCCATCGCCGCCTGGGCGTTCAGGACCAGGTTCATGAGCACCTGGTGGAGCTGGTGGGAATCCGCCTGGGTGGGGGGCAGGTCCGGCGCGGGATCGAGCACCAGCCGGGTGGTCAGGGCCAGGCTGGGGCGCAGGAGCCCGCCCACCTCCTCGATGACCTGGTTGAGCTGGACCTGGGACTTCCGCAGGGGTTCGTCCCGGCTGAAGGCCAACAGCTTGGCGGTGAGGGCCCGCCCCCGCTCGATGGCCTGGTCGATGGCGGCGAGGCTCTCCCGCTGGCGGTCCGTGAGAGGCCCGCGCATCGAGAGCAGATCCGCGTGGCCGCCGACGGCCTGGAGGAGGTTCTTGAAGTCATGGGCGATGCCCGCCGCCAGCTCGCCCAGGGATTCCAGCTTCTGGGACTGGAGGAGCTGACTCTGGAGCTGGCGCTGTTCGGTGATGTCCTGGATGACGCCGCCTTGCTCGGGATCGGCGCCGAGGGTCCAGCGGGTCCAGACCCAGCCCTGGTCGCTGTGGCGCATGCGGCATTCGAAGCTGCGGAGGGTCGGCGTGGGCTGCCGGAGGGCCCGCCGGAAGAGGCCCCGGTCCTCGGCGTGGAGGAAGACCTCCAGGTCCCGCAGGGTGCGCACCTGGCGGATGGGGTCGTAGCCCAGGATCTCCCGGATGGAATCCGCCATCACCAGCCGCCCCCCCTGAAGGGACCAGGGCGCCACCTTCGCGATGCGGGCGGCCTCCAGAAGCGCCTCCTGGATGGCGACGGAGGTCCGGAGGTCCTGCTCGACCTGGGCCCGTTGCTGCTGCTCCTGGGCCTCCTGCAGGGCCCGGCGGACCACGGGGCCCAGCCGGCTCATGCGCTCCTTGAGCACGTAGTCGGTGGCGCCATGGCGCACCGCCTCCAGAGCGATCTCCTCGCCGATGGTGCCGGACACGAAGATGAAGGGGCACTCCGGCCGGAGGCTCCGGGCCAGCTCCAGGGCCCGCACGCCGTCGAAGCTCGGGAGCTTGTAGTCCGAGAGGATGAGGTCGTAGGTCCCCGCCTTCAGCTCGGCCTCGAAGGCCTCCCGGGTCTCCACCCGGCGGAGCTCCGCCTCGATCCCCTCACGGCGCAGGGATTCGGCGGCGAGTTCGCCGTCGAGCGCGTCGTCTTCGAGGTGGAGGAAGCGGAGTCGGGGCATCGGGGATCCTCAGGCCGGCAGGGATCCGGGCGGAGGCTGGTTGATGAGGGCCCAGAATACGCCCAGGTGGCCGACCGCCTGGATGAAATCGCCGAATTCGACGGGCTTCACGACGTAGGCGTTGACGCCCAGGTCGTAGCAACGCTGCAGGTCCGGCTCTTCCCGGGAGGAGGTCAGCACCACGATGGGCAGGGTCTGGAGCGAGGGCTCCCCCCGGACCGCCGCCAGGACCTCCAGGCCGTTCACCTTCGGCAGCTTCAGGTCCAGGAGCACCACCGCCGGGCTCCCCGGGACCCGCTCCGCGTGGGGACCTCGGCAGAAGAGATAGTCCAGGGCCTCCACCCCGTCCCGGGCGACCACCACCTCGTTGGCGAGGCGGTGCTCCTCGAAGGCCGCGAGGGTCAGCTCGACGTCGTTGGCGTTGTCTTCCACCAGCAGGATGCGTCTCAGTTCGCTCACGGGGCCTCCTTGGGCAGGGTGAAGGAGAAGGCGGCGCCGCGGTCGAGGGCGCCCTCGGCGGCGACGGAGCCTCCGTGCTTGTGGATGATCCGGGCCACGTTGGCGAGCCCGATGCCGGTGCCCTCGAACTCGTCCTGGCGGTGGAGCCGCTGGAAGACCCCGAACAGCTTCCCGGCGTACTGCATGTCGAACCCCACACCGTTGTCCCGGACTGTGATTCGCTCCGAGGTGGGAAACGCTTCCGCCGTGATCTCGATGAGGGCCGGATGGCGTCCCCGGGTGAACTTCACGGCATTGCCCAGGAGGTTCTGGAGCACGAGGCGCATCAGGGCCGGATCCGCGTGGAGGCTCGGCAGGGGCCCTACCCGCCAGTCCACCTCCCGGCCGGCGAGGTCCGGGGCCAGGTCATCGATGACCCGCCGCACCAGGGCCCCAAGGTCGAAGGTGGCCCGGCTCACCTCGGCACGGCCCATGCGGGAGAAGGTCAGCAGATCGTCGATGAGGTTCCCCATCTGCCGCGCCGAGGCGGAGATCACGTCGAGCTGGGACCGGGCCCGGTCGCTGAGGCCGTCTCCCAGGGACTTCCTGAGCAGGCCCACGAATCCGTCCACGTGGCGCAGGGGGGCCCGCAGGTCATGGGAGACCGAGTAGGCGAAGGCCTCCAGCTCCTTGTTGGCGGAGGCCAGGGCCTCGGTCTGGGCGCGGATCTCGGCTTCGGCGGCCAGGGCCTCGGTGATGTCCTGGGTGATGATCAGGTAGGCCGTCCGCCGGCCTTCGGCCCCCTCGGCGGGCGCGCCCCGGGAAAGCACCCAGAGCACCGATCCATCCGGCCGGAGGAGCCGGTAGCGCGCCTCGAGGGTTCCCTCTTGCCGGATGGCCGCTTCCACCTCCGCCAGGACCCGGTCCCGGTCCTCGGGGTGGATGGCCTGGCGGAACCGCTCCCGGTCCGTCTCCCCCGGGGGGACGCCGGTGAGCCGGTGGTGCTCGCCGTTGGCGTAGACCAGGCCCCGGACCGAGTCGTATTCGTAGATCCCGATGGGCGCCGCCTCCGCCAGGGTGCGGAAGCGCTGCTCGCTGGCCCGGAGCTCCTCCTCCACGCGCCGGCGATCCGTGAGATCCCGTGTGACCTTGGCGAAGCCCGTCAGGCGGCCTCCCGAGTCCCTGAGGGCCGTCAGGACCACGTCGGCCCAGAAACGCGAGCCGTCCTTGCGAACCCGCCAGCCCTGCCGTTCGGCCCGGCCCTTCTCCCGGGCCTCCGCCAGGAAGGCCTCGAAGGCTCCGGCCGATTCGGGGGGATAGAAGCAGGAGGCGCGGGCGCCGAGGATCTCCTCCGCCCCGTAGCCTTTGATGCGACGGGCGCCGGTGTTCCAGGAGGCCACCCGGCCTTCGGGGTCCAGGCGCATGATGGCGTAGTCCCGCACGCCCTCCACCAAGGACTCGAAGCGCGCCTCGGAGTCCGCCAGGGACCGTTCGCTGGCCTGGCGCAACAGGCCCCCGCGCCAGAGGGCCCAGGCGCCGAAGCCAAGGGCCAGGAGGGTGAGCAGGCCCGTCGCGCCGAGCCAGAGCCTCAGGCGCCGGCTGTCCGCCGCCAGGGCGCGGGCTTCGGCCCCCCCTTGGGCCTGGAGCGAGGCTGCGAGCGTCGCCCCGTGGGCCCGGAGGGTCTCCATGCGCCGGAGGCCCTCCCCGGCGAGGACGGCGGAGAGGGCCTCGGAACGCCGCCCGCCCCTGGCCAGGTCCAGACCCGCGGCGAGCTCCCCGAGCTCGTCCCGGGTCGCCGAGGCCAGGCGGTCCAGGGGCACCGCCGGGACGAGCTTCCCGGCCTCCTCCGGGAGGGCCGCGAGGGCCCGTTCGGCCCTGGCCCGTCCCTGGGCGTAGGAGTCCCGGTAGGTGTCCTGCCCCGTCAGCAGGAACTCCCGTTCGCCGGCCTCCGCGTCCTGGGCCCCCGCCACCAGTTCGTTCAGGGTCTGGAGGGTCCGGGAAACCCGGGCCTGCCGGTCCTGGCGGGCCTGGACCGCTTCCAGGAAGGCCGAGGTGGCGAGGAAGGACGCGCCCACCAGAAGCACGGCGAGGGCCGAGCCGATCAGGGTTCGCGTGGCAGGCGGCAGCGCCATCGGGCCGGTCCCGGTAGGTGCCCCCAGCCTAGGGCCCGGCCCCTTCTCGGCAAGCGCTTTTTTCCGTCTCCGGTGGCCTCAGGCTTGCCCCGGGGTCTTCATCGGCGCTTCCAGAGATCGAAGGGCTGGGTCGCGACGGCCACGTGGAAGCTCCCGTGGGTGCGGGCATCCAGGCCCGGGGCGTCCTGGAGCCGAAGGAAGCCATAGCCCGCCTCCACGGAGAGGCTCAGCAGGGTGGTGCGCAGCAGGAGGCCGTAGCCCATGGCCCGGATGGCGGTCCCGGCGGTGAGGGACTGGGCGGGGCCTGCGAACCGGGCCACGTCCACCCGGGGCTCCACCTCGAAGTCGAGGCCCAGGGCTCCGCTGAACCGCAGGGGGAATCCCAGGCGGGCCGCCGCGAAGGAGGGGGTCAGGAGGCTCAGCGCATCGGAGCCGAGGAGCGTTCCGTTCCCACCATAGGGCCACCAGCGGTCCAGGGGCAGCCGGGTTCCGGTGCCTCCCTCCAGGTCCAGGTCCACGCCCACATGCTCGGTGATGGCGCGCAGCCCCCGGGCCCGGAGGTAGGCCGCCGTGAAGTCCGTGCCGGGGAAGTCTCCCGCCTCCGCCCGCCCGGCCAGGACCCGGGACCGCAGCAGCAGGCCCTGGCGAGGGAGGCTGATGCGGTCGAGGTCGTCCCATTCCACGGAGAGGGCCGCCGTCCGCTCCGTCCGCAGCCGCTCGGGCCCGCTGTCGAGGTAGGTGGCGCGGCGGGCCCCCAGGGCCAGATCCAGCTTCCCGGTGCCCTCGTTCCCGAAGCGGAGGTAGACGCCCAGGGCGCCGTCCAGGGCCCTCACCTTGGCGTCCTGGGGCAGGCCCTGGAATTCCTCGGAGGCGAGCGGGAAGGCCGTCTGGAGGCGCTGTTCCTGCAGGGAGAGATCCAGCTCCAGGCCAGCGCCCGGGTAGCCCCGGAAGGGGCCTCGCACCTCGGCGGCCGCCTGCTGCTGGAGGCGGTTGCGGGCGGCGGAGAGCTCCAGTCCGATGCCGCTGCCCCCCAGGTTCCGGGCCGCATAGCCGAGGCCCCACTGGCCGCCGAGGGTGGTCTCGTAGCCCAGCGAGGCGTCGATGGTCTGCTTGCGAAGGGGCACGGGGACGAGGTCCAGCTCCACCGCCCCGGGGCCCGAAGGGATCTGCCGCCAGCGCAGCTCACCCAGGTCCAGGCGCTCCTCCCCCAGGGCCACCCGGCGCTGGAGGTCCGCCATCCGCACCGGCTGGTCCATGAGCGGGAGCATGAGCTCCCGCAGGTAGTCCAGCCGCAGCTGTTGGCCGGCGGGGGGGCGCAGCTCGATGGCCCGGACCCGGGGTTCCTTCAGGGCGAGGGTGGCGAGGCCGGTGGCCGGATCGAACGCTGAGCCCCGCACATCGGCCAGGGGCGCGTCGGTGAGGATGCGGGCGTGCACCACCCGGCCCAGCAGGCTGCCGAAGGCCACGGGGTCGAACCGCGCGCCGGGGGGCAGCGCCGCCGCCGCTTCCGCGGCCAGGGAGGCCCTGACCTCATCCGTCGCGTCGGGCGCCTCGATGCGCCAGGCCTTCACCTCCGGCCAGGGCGTCGCATGGATGACCAGCACCGGCCCTGGGCGCAGTTCCGCCCAGGCGGTGCGGGCCCAGCCCCGGGCCAGGAGCTGCTGCAGGACGATGTAGACATCGCGCTCCGTGGGCTGAGCCGCGGCAGGCCGGAGCCAGGCGAAGGCGGCGTCGGCCTCCGGCGGCAGCCCCTGGGCATCCACGGCGATGCGGGTGCCCTCCGGCAGCGGCGCGCTGGGCCACCGGGCCTGCAGGGCCTGGGCCAGGGCGGCCCGGCGGGATTCGAAGGCCTGGCGGCCGGACTCCACCGATTCCTCGAAATGGCTGGAGTAATCGGCGAAGGGTACGTCGCCGAGCTCCGGCCGGACGAGGAAGTCCGCGTCCCGTCGGCTTTCCCACTGGCGACGCTCGATGGTGAGGTCCAGGCTCCGGGCCGCCACGGAGAAGATGCTGGTGGCGGGGCCCGAGGCCAGCGGTGAGCTGATGTCCACCGCCAGCACGAAGCTGCCGGGGAACTGGATCTTGGCGGTATCCACCGGCAGGTTCTCCACCAGGGCGCCGTCCACGTAGGGCTGGCCGTCGATGGAGACGGGCTGGAACCCCCCGGGCACGGTCATGGAGGCCCGCACGGACTCCGCCAGGTCCCCCTTGGCGAAGACGCGCCCCTCGCCGGTCTGCAGATCCGTCGCCAGGGCCCGGAAGGGCACCCGCAGCTGGTCGAAGTCGCCGCCGCTGAAGTAGGCCGCCCGCGCGAAGAGCGCGGCCAGCACCCGCTGGAGGGGCAGGCCCGACTGAAGGCCCTGGGCGAAGCGGAACCCCCCATGGTCGGACTCCAGGCGTAGCAGGGGCGCATCCTGGGCCTCCTGCTCCGACAGGGTCTGGCCCGGGCGGCGCCGGAGCAGGTCCAGGAAGGCCCGGTTGAAGTCCTGGGTACGGAAGAGGTCCTCGATCTCCTGGCCCGAGTAGCCGGCGGCGTAGAGCCCTCCGACGAAGGCACCGATGCTCGTGCCGGTGATGGCGTCCACGGGGAAGCCGTCTTCGTCCATGCGCTCCAGCACGCCGATGTGGGCGACGCCCCGGGCGCCGCCCCCGCTCAGGGCCAGGGTGATGCGCGGCCGCCCCGGCAGCTCCACCCGCGGGATGAAGTGGAGGATGTCATCCGGTGGCAGCACCTGGACCTCGAACCGCTTCACCGGCTGCGGCGGAGGGGGGGCCTGCGCGAACCCGCTGGCCGCGAGCAGGGCCGCGAGCAGGGCCGGCGCGGGGGGCTTCATCGCGGCGCCCTGGGGTGGAAGAGTCGGCCAAGCCCGCAGGTCACGCCGCAGAAGATGTTCCACCGCGGCGCACCCGCGGAGAGCCCGTGGTCCACGCCGGCATCGAAGACCACCCGGCTGGAGAGCTGGTAGGACCCGTAGGCGAGGAGGGCCGAATCGCGCGCCGCGCCCGGCGTGGCGCCCACGGCGTAGATCTCCGCGCCCATGCCCCAGCGCCCCGCCAATGGCCAGCTGAGGGACAAGGTCCCCGAGGTCTGGCGCGCCCGCACGCCGTCCGGCTGGCCGATCCAGCCCTCCAGCAGGTTCAGGTCGCCGTGGACCGGGCCCACGTCCTTGCTGGCCAGCAGCACCAGGGTGTCGTCCGCGCGGCCCGAGCCGAGGCCCTTGGCCGCGTCCGCCGTGGCGAACTTGTGGGAGTACCCGACGGCGCCGTCGAAGCCGAGGCGGTCCTGGTCCAGCGGGTGCCACTGGAAGCCGAAAGTGGGATCGCTGAGGCCCTGGACGTGGACGCCATCCGGCGCGGTCTGCCGGAGGAGCCCGTTCCAGCCCAGGCGCCACTCGAAGCGCGCCGTCTGGCCCAGCTTCAGGAGGATCGGCTCGAAGTCGGAGCGGGAGCCGTCCTTGAAGCGGCTCTCCTGGAGCCCCGCCTCCAGCTCCAGCACGCCCTCCTGGGTCGTCCGCGCCGGAGTCGCGAAGGTGGGCCGGTTGGGATTGACGGTGAGGGGGTCCGCCACTGGGCTCGCCGAAGCCGGGCCCGCCGCATCCTGCGCGGCCAGCGGCAGGGCCGCGGCCAGCAGGAGAAGGGCGGCGCGCCTCATGCGAGAGCCCTGAGCTGCTCGGCCATGAGCGCCGCGCAGCCCGCGAGGCCCAGGTCCATGAGGGAGGTG
>DASTWQ010000228.1:0-28628 GCA_035758545.1 Holophagaceae bacterium
GATCCGGGAGCTGGAGGCCAAGATGGCCGGGCTCCAGTCCGAGCTGGGCGAGATCCTGGCCAAGGCCGGCGTCGAGGCCGAGGCCGAGAAGGTCCGCGTGCTGGAGGCCGCCCGGGCCGAAGCCGCCGCGATCCTCGCCGCCGCCGAATCCGAGATCAGCCGCCAGCAGCAGCTCGCCAGCCAGCAGCTCCGCGCCCTCGTGGCCGAGCTGGCCGTCGAGGCCGCCGCCAAGCGCCTTGAGGCCCGGGTGCAGGGCGCCACCGCCCAGACCGTGACCGATCACGCCATCGCCGAGCTCGGCGCCGGCAACGGAGGCCTCCAGTGAGCCGCATGCTCGTCGCCCGCCGCTACGCCAAGGTGCTCCTCGACCTCGGGGAGAAGGCCGGGAAGGCCAAGGAGACCGGCCAGGAGCTGGACCGCATCGCGGGCCTCCTGGAGTCCAACGCGGACCTGAACCGCCTGGCCCTGTCCCCTCTGGTCACGCCCAGGCGGAAGGCCGAGGTCTTCGACGCCGTGCTCGCCGCGGCCCAGGCCTCGGACCTGCTCCGCCGTTTCTTCAAGGTGGTGGCCGAGGCCGGCCGCCTCGACTGCGCCGCCGCCATCCGCCAGGCCTTCCACGAGCTGGCCGACGCCCGCGCGGGCATCGTCGAGGCCAAGGTGGCCTCCGCCCAGCCCCTCAGCGACGCCCAGGCCCAGGCCCTTTCCCAGGCCCTGGCCAAGCGCACCGGCAAGACCATCCGCCTCGCCTTCCGCCAGGATCCGTCCCTCATCGGCGGCCTGAAGGTGCAGGTGGGCTCCACCGTCCTGGACGCCTCGCTCCGGGGCAAGCTCGCCCAGATCAAGCAGCAGCTGCTCACCGCCTAGTTTCCCGACTTCACGAAGATCACGGAGGAATCCATGGACATCCGCGCGGAAGAGATCTCCCGCATCATCCGGAGCCAGATCGAGGGCTTCGACGCCCAGGTCGACGTGGCCGAGGTGGGCACGGTCATCAGCGTGGGCGACGGCATCGCCCGCGCCTACGGCCTCGAGAAGGTCATGGCCGGTGAGCTGCTGGAGCTCGGCGAGGGCGAGGCCAAGGTCACCGGCCTGGCGTTCAACCTCGAGGAGGACAACGTCGGCATCATCATCCTGGGCTCCTCGGACAGCATCAAGGAGGGCGACCAGGTCAAGCGCACGGGCAAGATCATGTCCGTGCCGGTGGGCCCCGCCTTCGTGGGCCGTGTGGTGAACGCCCTGGGCGAGCCCATCGACGGCAAGGGCCCCATCCAGGCGGTCGGCTCCAACCCCATCGAGCGCATCGCACCCGGCATCGTGGACCGGAAGAGCGTCCATGAGCCCATGCAGACCGGGCTGAAGGCCATCGACAGCCTGATCCCCATCGGCCGCGGCCAGCGCGAGCTCATCATCGGCGACCGCCAGACCGGCAAGACCGCCGTCGCGGTGGACACGATCATCAACCAGAAGGGCAACGGCGTCATCTGCATCTACGTCGCCATCGGCCAGAAGGCCTCCACCGTGGCCCAGGTCGTGAAGACCCTCGAGGAGTACGGCGCGATGGGTCACACCATCGTGGTCTCCGCCACCGCCTCCGACCCGGCCCCGATGCTCTTCCTCGCCCCCATGACCGGTGCGGCGCTGGGCGAGTACTTCATGTGGCACGGCAAGGACGGCAAGCCCGCCGGCAAGGACAACCCCGGCCAGCACGTCCTCTGCGTCTACGACGACCTCTCCAAGCAGGCCGCCGCGTACCGCGAGATCTCCCTGCTGGTGCGCCGCCCGCCCGGCCGCGAGGCCTATCCCGGCGACGTGTTCTACCTCCACAGCCGCCTGCTCGAGCGCGCCTGCAAGCTGTCCGACGAGCGCGGCGCCGGCTCCCTCACCGCCCTGCCGGTCATCGAGACCCAGGCCGGCGACGTGTCCGCCTACATCCCGACCAACGTCATCTCCATCACCGACGGCCAGATCTTCCTGGAGTCCGACCTCTTCAACGCGGGCGTCCGCCCGGCCGTGAACGTGGGCATCTCCGTGAGCCGCGTGGGCGGCTCCGCCCAGATCAAGGCCATGAAGAGCGTCGCCGGCACCATCAAGCTGGACCTCGCCCAGTACCGCGAGCTCGCCGCCTTCGCCCAGTTCGGCTCCGACCTGGACAAGGCGACGCTGGCCCAGCTGAACCGCGGCGCCCGCCTGGTGGAGATCCTCAAGCAGGGCCAGTACAAGCCCATGCCCGTGGAGGAGCAGGTCGCCTCCATCTGGGTGGCCACCAACGGCTTCGTGGACGACATCCCCACCGCCGAGGTGCGCCGCTTCGAGGCCGAGATGCTGGACCACCTGCGCGTGAACGCCCCCGAGGTGCTGCGCGGCATCCGCGAGAGCAAGGCGCTCTCCGACGACGCCAAGGCCACCCTCAAGTCCCAGGTCGCGTCGTTCAAGGAGGGCTTCATCGCCTCCCTGAGCGCCCCCACGGGAGCCTGATCCCATGGCCGGCCTCCAGGACATCCGCCGCCGCATCCGCTCGGTGAAGAACACCCAGCAGGTGACGAAGGCCATGAAGATGATCTCCGCGGTCAAGCTGCGGAAGTCGCAGGAGCGCCTCGTCGCGATGCGCCCCTACGCGGGCAAGCTCCGCGACATGGCCCTCTCCGTGGTGTCGGCGGTGCAGGGCGGCGACGACGCCGAGTTCGGCCCCGTCGCCATGGCCTTCACCAATCCCCGGCCCGAGAAGGCCATCCGCGTGGTGGCCGTCGCCAGTGACAAGGGCCTCTGCGGCGGCTTCAACGCCAACGTCCTCAAGAAGGTCCAGGCCTTCGTGAAGTCCAAGGACGGCGTGAAGGTCACCGTGGACGCCGTGGGCAAGCGGGCCAACGACTGGGCCCGCAAGCAGGGCCACCGGCCCGCCTCCGAGCACCTTGGCGTGCCCCTCGCGGGCCTCGACCGGGTGGCCCGGGAGCTGGCGGAGTCCGCCGCGGCCCAGTACCTGGCGGGCGAGATCGACGCCCTCTACCTCGTCTACAACCACTTCCATTCCGCGGTCTCCCAGGAGCCGACGGTGGTGAGGGTCTTTCCGGTGGAGCTCCCTTCCGCCGATGAGGCCCCGCTGAAGGCGGCGCCCCTCCTCGAGCCCGACGCCAACACGATCCTTGAAGCCCTGCTCCCCCGCTACCTCGAGGTCACCCTGCTCCGCGGCCTCCTCGAGTCCAGCGCCTCCGAGCATGGCGCCCGGATGGCGTCCATGGACAAGGCCAGCAACAACGCCGGCGAGATGATCGCCAAGCTCACGCTGACCATGAACAAGATCCGGCAGGCCTCGATCACGAACCAGATCATCGAGATCGTGTCCGGCGCGAATGCCTGATCCAGAAATGATCCAACAGCCGCTCCCTTTCACCGAGGCCCCCATGTCCAACCAGCTCACCGGCCGCGTCATCGCCATCGTCGGCCCCGCCGTGGACGTCGAGTTCGACAGCCACCTGCCGTCCATCATGAACGCGCTGCTGACCGACATCAGGAATGTCGACGGCACCACCAGCACGGTCACCCTCGAGGTGCAGCAGCACCTGGGCGAGAACCGCGTCCGCTGCGTCTCCATGCAGCCCACCGAAGGCATGATCCGCGGGCAGCAGGTGCGCGACACCGGCGCGCCGATCTCCGTGCCCGTGGGCCCCGAGACCCTGGGCCGCATCCTCAACGTGGTCGGCGAGCCCGTGGACGAGCGCGGCCCCGTGGGTCACAAGATGACCCTCCCCATCCACCGCGAGGCTCCCAAGTACGAGGACCTGAACACCGCCTCCGAGATGTTCGAGACGGGCATCAAGGTCATCGACCTCCTCGAGCCCTACGCCAAGGGCGGCAAGACCGGCCTCTTCGGCGGCGCCGGCGTGGGCAAGACGGTGCTCATCATGGAGCTCATCAACAACATCGCCAAGGGCCACGGCGGCTACTCCGTGTTCGCCGGCGTTGGCGAGCGCACCCGCGAAGGCAACGACCTCTGGCACGAGATGATGGATTCGGGCGTCATCAACAAGGAGGACCTGTCCAAGTCGAAGGTGGCCCTGATCTACGGGCAGATGACCGAGCCGCCCGGCGCCCGTGCCCGCGTGGCCCTGACCGGCCTGACCGTCGCCGAGTACTTCCGCGACCAGGAAGGGAAGGACGTGCTCCTCTTCGTGGACAACATCTTCCGGTTCACCCAGGCGGGCGCCGAGGTGTCCGCGCTGCTGGGCCGCATGCCCTCAGCCGTGGGCTACCAGCCCACCCTGGCCACGGAGATGGGCGGCCTCCAGGAGCGCATCACCTCCACGAAGAAGGGCTCCATCACCTCCGTGCAGGCTGTGTACGTGCCTGCGGACGACTACACGGACCCCGCGCCGGCCACGACCTTCGCCCACCTGGACGCCACCACCAACCTGAGCCGCGAGATCGCCGCCCTCGGCATCTACCCGGCCGTGGACCCCCTGGCCTCCACCTCCCGCCTGCTGGATCCCCGCGTCCTGGGCGACGAGCACTACAACACCGCCATGCGCGTGAAGTCCATCCTCCAGAAGTACAAGGAGCTCCAGGACATCATCGCCATCCTCGGCATGGACGAGCTCAGCGACGACGACAAGCTCGTCGTGGCCCGCGCCCGCAAGATCCAGCGCTTCCTCTCCCAGCCCTTCCACGTGGCCGAGCAGTTCACGGGCATGGCGGGCAAGTACGTGAAGCTCTCGGACACCATCAAGGGCTTCAAGGAGATCTGCGACGGCAAGTGGGACCACCTGCCCGAGCAGGCCTTCTACCTCGTCGGCACCATCGAGGAGGCCGTCGAGAAGGCCGAGAAGATGGCGGCGTCCGTCTAAAGCCTCTCCCGCGAAGGGCCGCGAAGGCGCTTCGCGCGGGACAACAGGGCCGCGAAGCGTCACCTGGTTTTTGCGGCCCTCTGCACTCCACCTTCGCGGCCCTTCGCGGGGGATTCATTCCAAGGGTTGAGCTACATGGCCGATACCATCCTGCTCGAAGTGATCACGCCCCAGCGCCGGGTCTTCTCGGCCCAGGTGTCCGAGGTCCAGTTCCCCGGTGCCGACGGCTACTACGGCATCCTCCCCGGCCACACGCCGGTGATGACGCCCATGGGCAACGGCCTGGTCTACTTCGTCCAGGACGGCCAGCGCCACTGGCTGACGGTCTTCGGCGGCTTCGCCGAGGTCGCCCCGGATCATGTGGTCATCCTGGCCCGGGAGAGCGAGACCGTGGACATGATCGACCTGTCCCAGGCCGAGGCCGACAAGCAGCACGCCATGAAGCTGCTGAAGGAGGCCCAGACCGAGCACGACCTCGCCGAGGCCCAGGCGGCGCTGGATTCCAGCCTGATCCGCATCCAGGCCGCGAGCCACCCCGGCGGCCACGGGTTCTGAGTCCTGCGGGACCCTCCTGAGAAGCGGCCCGCGAGGGCCGCTTTCTCATGGGTAGCCCAGCTCCCCGAGCAGGCCGCCGGAGAGGGCGTCGAAGCGGGCGACCTGCGCCGGCGTGAGGTGGTTCCGCCAGTCCTGGGGGTCGCCCTTGCGGAAGAAGGAGGCCTTGTCCTCCTCGCCGGCCTTGCGGCCCTGGCTGAGCGTCTCGAAGGAGGCCGCCGCCACGCAGACCTGGACCACCTCCGGCGAGGCGTCGGCGCCGAGGAATCGCAGGACACGGGCGAAGCCCGGCTCCGGGTCGGCCACCAGGTCCTCGTAGCGGACCTCCAGGTACCGGTCCCCCAGGTGGACGGCGCCGGCCCGGGCCCGCCTCACCCGGTCAGCCCACTCCCGGGCGGTCACGTCCAGGAAGTCGTCGAAGCCGTGGGTCTTCAGGTGCTCGTAGTTGGAGCGCACATTGTGGTGCCAGGCGGAGACGAAGACGCCGCGCCCATCCCGGACGATGTGGAGGACCTTGGCCTCGGGGAAGAGGCCGCCCAGCTCCTTGAAGTGGAGGGCATGCTCCGGATCCTTCTCCCCCAGGAACCGCAGGGCTGGCTTGGCCGGATCGGCGATGGCCTGGAAGCGCAGCTCGATGAACGTGCGCATGAGGGTCAGGACCTCCTCCCACTTCAGTGGGGGGAAGTCGTTCGCGTCGGTGATGGCCACCTTCCGCCGGGCGAGGAGGTCGTTGTAGTCCTTGCAGGCCGCCACCAGGCGCTGGCCGAAGTGGTGCACGCAGGCCTCGCCCCGGCAGCTGATCTCCGGATGGGCGTCCAGGAGCTTGCCCAGCCAGGTGGTGCCCGACTTCGGCGCGCCGGTGAGGAAGAAGGGGGCCTGGCGCATCAGAAGGCGAAGACGGCGTTCTGCTCCAGCAGCCGCACCCGGGGATCGCCGAGGGCCTCCAGCTCCGGCAGCATCTCGGCCCGGTCCCCGGGCGTGAGGTGGTAGATCCCCACGGGCACGTCCCGTTCCAGCTTCTTGAGCTCCTCGCCGAGCATGGCGGGGGTGAGGTGCTTGCTGGCCTCCGCGAGCCAGCGCTGGCCGTTGGGGAAGCTCGCCTCCGCGATCACCAGACGCAGGTTGGGCGTGGCGTTGGCGACCTCCCAGATCCGGTCGGTGACGGTGGTGTCGCTGGTGAAGATGAAGGCGTCTTTGCCATCATCCACCTTGTACCCCACGCAGGGCACCAGGTGGTTCACCCGGATCGGGGTGATGGTGAGCCCTTCGACGGAATAGCCGTGCTCAGGCTCGACCTCCGTGTAGCGGATGGTGGGCTGGTCCTTGGTGGGGATGACGCTGAAATCCGGCCAGAGCTCGTCGTTGAAGAGGTGGCGTCGCAGGACGTCGAGGGTCTCCGGCAGCGCGTGGATCACCACCGGGTCCTTCACGTGCCCGAAGACGTTCTTGGTGAAGAAGGGCAGGGTGCAGATGTGGTCCAGGTGGCTGTGGCTGATGAAGACGTGCCGGATGGCGATCTGCTCAGGCACCGTGAGGGCCCCGGTGAGGCTCCCGGCGTCGATGGCCACGGCGCCGTTGACGAGCAGGCCCGTGAGGCGCTCGCCCTCGGCTTCTCCGCCTGAACAGCCTAGTATCCGCAACTCCATGGGGTTCCTGAGAATCCAGACATCATAACCCGGCAGCTAGAAAAAAGCGGGGCGCCCTGGGGCGCCCCGCCAAGTCCAGGGGAGGATCCGCTCAGAAGCGGAGGCCCACCTGGAGGGAGTACTCGGACTTGGGGCTGGCGACGCCGTAGGCCTTGTTGGCATCGATGTCCGTGGTCCCGACATCGTAGCTGTCCTTGGCGCTCAGGTCCCAGGCACCCTCCAGGGCGACGAAGGGCTTCACGGCGCCGGCATTGAAGGTGTAGCCGACGTGGGCACGGATCCAGGGGCTGAAGCGATTGACGCCGATCTCCTGGGAGGTGCTGCCGCTCTGGAGGATCAGCGTGCTCTGCTGGGCTCGCAGATCAATGCCGCCGCCGAAATCGACCACATTGGTGAAATTGACATCGGCGCCGGCGGAGAGGTAGCTCCACTCGAACTTGGCGGTCTGGCCGAAGCCCGGGGTGATGGTGAGATCCTCCTTGCCCTTGAAGCGGTAGGAGGCGTTGAACTCCAGGGTCGCCGGACCCCACTTGGTGACGTTGGCGCCGAACTTGATGCCGAAACCGGAGTAGTCGGAGGTCTTCAGGTGCGTCACGGAGCCGGACTGGTTGAAGGTGCCGTCGACGCCGGGCGCCTTATCGACGAAGAGCGCGACCGAGCGATCCTGGGCCACGGCGGGCAGGGCCAGGCCAGCGAGGAGCAGGGGGAGGATACGGAGCTTCATGGGGTTCTCCTGGGTGGACCCGAAGGGGTCGGAAGAGGTGAACCCATGGTAACCGGCTTGTGAAAAAGCTGCAATCAGACCTGTGGATCGGAAGGAATTCCGATGCGGATCAGAACCGGATGCCGCCGTAGACGCCCACCTGGAAGTTCGGGGCGTGGGACTTCAGGGCCTTGGCGGGGTCGCTGAGGTAGTCCACCTCGCTCACGCTCTGGCTGCTGAGGGGGGCGGCGGCCTCCACCCCGATGAAGGGCTTCACCAGGGGGGTCGGGAAGGAGAGGCCCACGTTCACCCGGGCCCAGGGCCGGCCGTAGGTGGCGCGCTCGTTCACGCCGGGTCCCTCCAGGGTCAGGCGCTCGCCCCGGTACTCGACCCCGGCGCCGACGGCGACGAAGGCCTTGAAGTTGAACATGAGACCGGCGGACCAGTACTCATGGCCGTAATCGAGGGGGGTGGGGGACCCGTTGGCCTCCACGGGGGTCTTGGCCTTGGGCTGGTAGCCCACGGTGAACTCGAACAGGGCCGGGCCCAGGTCCACGATGGAGAAGCCCAGGCGGGCGGCGGCCACCGTCTTGGTCTCCGGCTTGAACTCCACCCCGCCGATGGTCTGGGCCTTGTAGGTGTTCTGGCCGAGGAAGACGCCCACCTCGTAGCTCTGGGCGGAGGCGGGCAGGGCGGTCAGGACCAGGAGCAACGTCAGCTTCTTCATGGTGCTACCTCCCAGGGGCCAGATCTCGGTCCTTGCATGATCGGCCCCGGCTCAGGGCGGGTCAAGCGACCCCGGGAACCTTTCGAGCGTCCTGGGCACCCTGACCGGACCCAACGACGAGGGGGCGCCCTTGGGCGCCCCCTCGGCTGGGACGGAGAGTCCGACTAGAACCGGATGCCGGCGTAGATGCCGTACTGGGCCTTGGGGGCCAGGCTCTTGTTCAGGTTGTCGATATTGTTGGTCAGCAGGTCGTCGGCCGTGAGGCTCTTGGTGCTCAAGGGGAAGGCGACCTCGGCCCCGATGAAGGGCTTCACGAAGGGCGCGGGGATGGTGAAGCCGGCGGTGCCCCGGACCCAGGCGCGGCCATAGGTGGTCGCCCCATCGTACTGAGTGACGCCCGCATAGGACTGGTTGAAGTGCAGGCGCTCGGACCGGTACTCCAGGCCGACGCCGAGACGGACCAGGAAGTTCCAGTTCACGGCGGCGCCCACGGCCCAGTACTTGTACTCCTCCGTGAATGATCCCGGGGCCGGAGCGCTCTGGCCATTCACGGTGATGTCCTGCTTGTTGTTGAACTGCATGGTGGCGTTGCCCTGGAACTCCATGGGGCCCACGGAGACGAAGTTGTAGCCGACCCGGAGGCCGGCGGCCTTCCAGGTGTCCGCCTTGATCTCCGAGGAGGGCCCGCCGACCGACACGGTATTCGCGTGGCCGGGATTCCAGGTGTAGAGGGCGCCGACTTCGAAGCTCTGGGCGGCGAGGGGCAGGGCGCCGGCGAGCGCCAGGAGGGCGAGGGTCTTCTTCATGGAGTCTCCTTGATGGGGCCCGGGAACCGGGCACGGGGGAAAGGGCAGCCCCAGCATCGGCCGGGGCCCCGGGCTCCGTCAATGGGGAGGAAGACGGTTTTTTATGGAGACGAACCAGATTCTCTAGGCATCTCCGTCGGATCGCCAGACATGGGGAGGGCGCCTTGCGGCGCCCTCCCCTGGAGTTTGGACATTTCGACCATGAGAGCTTTCAAAGCCCAGCAACGATAGGGCTTTCTTTTCAATTTAGATCTTAGGGAATACACTCCTTTCCTATGAGGCGATGGCTTCAGCCCCTGTTGGCGTTGGCCCTCCTTATCGGAGGGCTCGGGGCTGGCGTGACGGTGGTGCCAAAACCCGTCATGGCTTGCTGCGCCATGGGGACAGACCCTGGCTGCCCGTGCCCGCCACCTCAAGCGCCTAATGCGCCATGCCGAGCCCCTTCGACTGCTCCGCCGTCTACGGCGGTCATCCAGGCGACCCAGGCATCGGAGGTGAATCAAGCTCGGAAGCAGGCACGGACCTTTGATCCCTTCTTGCTCGCGAATCCGTCGCCTGCCATCGAAGGCGTGTCCTTGCCAGGAAGCCGGGACGCAGACCTTGGGCGGCATCTGGCGCGATTAGGGATCTGGCGGATCTGAGACGGGGGCTCTTGCCCCGGCTGTCTCGATCCTTGAACCAACCCTGGAGAACCCATCATGCGAATCCTCTTGGCCCTGGGCCTGGGGGGGCTGCTCCTGGCCTGCGGACAACCCGCGGCTGTGCCGCCCCGCCCCAACCCTGATCCAGCTTCCGCTTCCGCGGCGGAGAGCCCCGTTCCACCGCTCCCGGCTGCCTTGCAGCCTGCGCCCATCCAGCCGCTCACGCGCCCAATCCCGGCGCAGGCTCCCGCGCCTCCCCCGGCACCCGAGCCAGCCTCCGAAGAGGCGGGCACCACCTACACCTGCCCCATGCACCCGGAGATCCACGCGGACCATCCAGGGAAGTGTCCGAAATGCGGTATGACGCTGGTGCCGGAAACGAAAACAGGAGGCCAGCCATGAGCGTCCGCGTCTCGATCTTCGTGTGGGCCGTGGCAGCGCTGCCCGTCGCGGCGCAGAGCCCGGAAGCGCAGGTGGCGAAGCAGGTGAACGCCCTCGCCCAGCAGCCCGAGCCCTGGTCCCCCGGCGCGGCCCAGGATCAGGTGCGGGACAAGGTCAACGCCTTGCTCCGCCAGGGCCTCACTCTGGACCGCGCCCGCGCCGTCGCGCTGCTGAACAATCCAGACCTCCAGGCGCGCATGGATGGCCTGGGCGTCGCGCAAGCCGACCTCGTGCAGGCGGGGCTGCTCACGAACCCGGTGCTCGGGGTGGGCATCGGATTCTCACGCAATGGCCGCGGCTCCAGCACGGAGTTCAGCCTCGTGCAGGAACTGGTGACGCTCTTCACGCGGGGAAGGCGCAAGCAGGTGGCCTCGCTCCAGCTGGAGGCGGACCAGGCCGAAGTGGCCTCGTCCGCGCTGGATCTCCTCGCCTCCGTGGAATCCGTCTACCGCACGGTCCAGGCGGACCAGGGCATGAGAGACCTCGACGCCACCCTGCTGGAATCGGCGGAGGCTTCGACCGAGTTGGCGCGGCGGCAATACGAAGCCGGGAACATCAGCGAGCTGACCTACCAGACCCAGGCTTCGTTCTCCGAGCAGGCCCGGCTGGATCTCGCCCGCGCGGAAACGAAGCTCATCGAAAGCCACGAATCCTTGAACCGGCTCCTCGGCTTGTGGGGCGCGGACACGGGCTGGAAGGTCCAGGACGGCCTGCCGGAACTGCCCCACGAGGAGATCGCGGTCGACAAACTGGAATCCCTCGCCGTGGGCCAGCGCCTCGATCTGCGCGCGGCGCAGTCCCAGGCCAAGGCCTTGATGGACGCCGCGACCCTCGCCCGCCACACCCGGTTCACCCCGAATGTGGATCTCGGCATCCGGGCGGATAAGGATGCGGAGGGCGGCCGCACGCTCGGGCCGACCTTAGGCGTGGAACTGCCGCTCTTCGATCACGGGCAGGGCCGCGTGGCGCGGCTGGAAGCCTTGGCCCGCCAGGCCCAGGACCGTGTGACGGCGCGCGCCGTGGACATCCGCTCCGAAGTCCGCCAGGCGCGAGAGCGGCTGCGCGCGGCGCGAGCCATGGCCGAGCAGTACCGGGACGCCATCCTGCCCCGCCGCGAGCGCGTCATGAAGCTCGCCCAGGACTCCTACAACGGCATGCTGCTCGGGGTCTACGACCTCATCCTTGCCAAACAGGCCCAAACGGCGGCCTACCGCGACTACCTGGACGCCATGCGGGGCTACTGGACCGCCCGCGCGGAACTCGTCCGCGCCCTCGGCGGCGCCCTGCCCAGCGACACGCAGACCCAAGAGGTGAAGCCATGAAACCGATCCTGAGAATGCTCATCCCGGCGATGGTGCTGCTCGCCCTCCCGTCCAGACTGGCCGCGGCTCAGAAGACGCAGTCCTTCGTGGCGCCGGGCGCCAACTACACCGAAACCATCACGCCCGGCGTTCCCAAGCTGCCCTTCGTCATGGACCACGGCGTGAAGGTCTTCCACCTCATCGCCGAGCCCGTGCGCCACGAGATCGCGCCAGGCATGGTGATCCAGGGCTGGGGCTACAACGGCTCCATCCCCGGCCCCACCATCGAGGCGGTGGAGGGCGACCGGGTCCGCATCCTCGTCACCAACAAGCTTCCGGAGCAGACATCCATCCACTGGCACGGCGTCATCCTGCCCAGCGGCATGGACGGGGTGGGTGGCGTCAGCCAGCACCACATCCAGCCCGGCGAGACCTACGCCTACGAATTCACGCTGAAGCAGCACGGCACGCAGATGTACCACCCCCACGCGGACGAGACGACGCAGATGGCGCTCGGCCAGATGGGCTTCTTCATCATCCACCCGAAGAAGGAGCCCCGGCGCATCGATAAGGACTTCGCCATCTTCCTCCAGGAGTGGGATATCCCGCCCGGCAGCTACGCGCCGAACCCCGCGACGATGACGGACTTCAACATGTTCACCTTCAACGGCCGCGCCTATCCAGGCACGGTGCCACTGGTGGTGCAGCGCGGTGATCGTGTTCGCATTCGCTACGCCAACCTGACCATGGACTCGCACCCCATCCACATCCACGGGTACGACTTCGTCACCACCGGCACGGACGGGGGGCCCATCCAGCCCGCCGCATGGGTGCCCGAGACGACGGTGAATGTGCCGCCGGGGACGACACGCGACATCGAGTTCACGGCCGTGCATGACGGCGACTGGGTGCTCCACTGCCACAAGGCCCACCACGCCATGAACCAGATGAATCACGCCGTTCCGAACCTCACGAATGTGAACCAGGACGGCCTTGCCGAAAAGATCCAGGCCCAGCTCCCCGGCTACATGCCCATGGGCGAGAACGGCATGTCCGACATGGCGGGCATGGACATGGGCGGGCCGCCGAACACGCTGCCGATGATGACGGGCGACGGTCCCAAAGGCCCCATCGAGATGGGCGGCATGTTCACCGTGGTGAAGGTCCGTGACCGCATCCACGGCCAAGAGGATCCGGGCTGGTACCAGGACCCACCGGGAACCCTCGCGCATCCCGTGGATCTGTCGAAGGAAGTCTTCGTGGACCTGCCGGAAGGCGCGGCCGTGCCTGCCTCCAAGCCTCCCGCGAAGCCCATGGAGATGAAGGATATGAAAGACATGAAGGGCATGGACATGAAAGGGATGGAAATGAAGGACATGGACCACGGGAAGAAGCCATGACCGCGATTCTGTTCTTCGACCCCATCGCGTGGTTCGCCCACGAGCACCCCGCCATGGTCCACCTCCCCATCGCCGCGGCCCTGCTTGTGCCCGTGGCCCTCCTCCTATCGCATTGGCGGCAGGGGGAGGGCTGGCGGCTCACTGCGCAGTTCCTGGCCTGGGCTGGGCTGATCGGTTCCTGCGCCGCGTTGCTCAGCGGGCTGCTCTGGGCCCGCCAGATGGACCTTATCGCGCCCGGCGGATGGATCGCGAACACGCAGGACGGACATCTTCAAGGCTTACTCCGGACCCACCAGTTCCTCGCGCTGGGCGGATTCGTGCTGGGTCTCCTGACCCTCGCCGTGCTGCACCGCAAGGCCGAACGCGGCCTATCCACCGCGCTCCTGCTCAGCCTCGTCTGGGCAGGCGCCTGGGGCGCCGCCGGGCACTGGGGCGGCCGCATGGTGTTCCCTGACACCGCGCACCCGGCGGACATGCAGGCCGCCCATCAGGAGATGCAGGCGGAGATGAAACCGCCCGCGCCGCCTCCACCGGATTTCCACGGCGTCTATCTGGAGATGTGTGCCTCCTGTCACGGGCAAGATGGCTCCGCCCGCACGGCTTCCGGCCACAAGATGCACGGCCAGGACTTCACCGACCCCAAATGGCAGGCCAGCCGCACGGATGCTCAGATCGTGAAGGTGATCCTGGACGGCAAAGGCCACATGCCCGCCTTCCGAGGTGCCTTGAGTGAGTCCGATGCCCTCGCCCTGGTCCAGCAGGTGCTCCGGCCGATGAACAAGGCCGCCCATCCATGAGCCCACACAGCCAGCCGCCAGGGCTTTATCCCTGGCGGCTGGACAAGGTTTCCACTTCCCTTTGCAATGAGTGCGAGAGTCCCCAAGGAAGCGGAACAACTCGGCGCGCCTTCTGGATTGTGCGACTTGGTGGGTCTCCTTGTATGAGGCGAGGAATCTCGACCGATCGGCCTCAACGGCTATGGCTGACGCAGGATCACTTTCCCGGAGAACCCGAGGTCATGATCCCAATGGGCAAGGATGCCTGGCACATTCGCCCCTTCGCGAAATTGGATCCTCGTCTCTCTCTTATCGAAGTCCATATGGACAGAAGCCACTCCAGGTGTCTTGGCCATGGTCTCGGGCAGGGCCCCTGCGCACGGGGGACAGTCGAACTGGGGTGTGCTCAGCACCAGGAGGGTGCCGCCATCAGTCACAGCAGCCGACTCCGCGCTCTTGGATGCGCTCTCGTGCGCGTAGAGAAAGAGAAGCCGGGGAGCGGACCACGCCCCGATGAACGACAGCACCAAGACCAACATTGGCAAGGCCGGGAACCGGGGTGCAGGAGCGCAACAATCCTCCTGAGGCCTTCCCCTAATCGAGTGCCGGTAGATCCACCATCCGAGGGTTCCCACCATGAGCAACGCCAGGCCCCAGAGCGCCCAGGGGCGCAGCCAGGCCACGCGGGCTCCGGCGGCTCCTCCAGCCGCACCGGCCCCTGCAAGGGCCAAGGGAATCCAGCAACATGCCGAGGCCAGCAGACCAAGCCCGGCTGCGGCCCACACCGTCCGGCGTGCTGTGGAACCCTCTGCAACCGGGGTAGAGGCTGAAGGCCCAATCTTGGGTGGCTCCGGAACCGCACAACAGTCGTGGGTCATTGCCTCTTTCAGCGCGGGGGTTGTTCCGCGAGGATTCCCGTCTTGGATTTCCTTCACGGCCTTGGTGACATCACCGAGACAGCAGGAGCCGCCGGGGTTGGTGATCTCGCAGCGACAGGTGCCCGCCTTCACTTCGGCCCTGATGGCCTGGACCACCGTGGACTCCCCAGTGGCCGCGTACTCGCCCCGGATGCTCTCGACGCTATGACTGAAGCAGTAGCAGAGCGGCCGTGGAGCTTCGGATTCCTTGATGCCGACCCGGACCGTGAGGTCGCCTCTGAGGAAGGATTGGGTCCTGTCTTCGCTGAAATAGACCACCTCGCAGGTCGGATCCCCACAGAAGCGGTACACCTGATCTCGAACCTGTTCCTGGAGGTGGGGTTTTAGCAAAGCCCGGAGCGTGACCGGCTTCACGGGCTTGCCTCGGGTGCCGCTGTAAGGGCAGAGCACCTCACTCTTGGAGGCAGTGATGGGTGTGCAGCAGGAATGGGACTCGGCCTCCTGAGCATCGCGAAGCGCTCTCAGCACCCATGCTCGATCTGGAAGTCCTTGGAGAAGGCCGTTCACCCAGTAGGTCCGGCAGGCCAGGCTTCCTTCCATGGGCACATCCAGAGGGGCCACATCGGCGTCATTCACGCGGAGGGTAGGGGATCCTGGAAAGGCCAGGAGCTTCGCAAGCTCGGGGGTATCCACCTGCACTTCGGTGATGCTCCCGGAGATGCCCAGGGATGCCATGCAGTCCCTCAACAAGAGCCGGGCAGGCTCGGCGTTGGGGCAACCTTCAAAGACCATCAGCTCGATCTTCATGAAGAACTCACCTCGACTTTCGTTTGGACCGGGACGCGGGCACTTCGGCGGCGCATAGGCGGATAAAGGCCGGACAGGCCGGGCCGGGCGCACCCTCGCAGGCGGTTCTCAAGCTCGCGAGGACCTCTTTCATGGATCGAAGATCGGCCAGTTGATCTTCGACATGCTGGAGTTTTTGGTCGAGCAGCGCCTTCGTGACATCACAGGCTTTGGGGTTCGCGGCATTCGCCGTGAGCAGGCCGCGGATCTCCGCCAGCGTGAACCCGCAGCGCTGGGCATGTTTGATGAAATGAAGGGCTGCGATAGCTTGGGGATCAAAAAGGCGGTAGCCCTTGGGCGTCCGCGAGACGGGCTTCAACAAGCCCTCGCGTTCGTAGAGCCGGACGGCCTGATCGCTGACCTCACAGGCTCTCGTGAGGTCGGCCATTTTCATGAGGCCTTGATCGACCATAGGCACTCCTCGTCTCCAGGGTAGAGTCTATACCTTGGTACAGAGTCAAGACCCGGGCTTTCCTCGGAGGTCTCAGCTGCTCAATCCCCGTGGGAATGCGTATGGTGAAGGCCCGGGGAATGCGGGTGCCCGTCTAGAAGATCCGGATCAGGTTGAAACCCAGAGACCAGTAGTTGGACGAACGCGGTCCGTAGCCCTCGTAATCTCCGCCCAGCACCTGATGAGCCGTCGTTCCAGGAATGGTGGTGGCGATGATCGTGAAGCGGTGCCCTTGGGTCCGGTACTGGTAGGCCAGGGACCATCCCTGCTCGAAGCCGTTGTAGACCTTCGATGGGCCGCTTGATATGAATCCGCCAACGGAGGAGGCTTCTTCCGTGGTGGTTTCAGGAGCTCATAGAGAAACACGGGAGGCGTGATGCCTGGAGGATTGCCGAACCGCAAGCTGCCCAAGGGGTGGGCATTGAGTTCCCGCGAGACCTACCACGCGGCATAGGCGCAGCGTCACAACCAAAATTCACCACCGCCCCGTGAGGGGCTACGGGAGCGTCTGGGCTCGGCGGAAGGACATGGCATTCCGACTCGGCGTATCCATGGATGGATGCCCGATGCCGGACCACAGGTAGCTTTCGGAGGGAGTTCACCCCTCCAGCAACTCTCCGACTCGAAAAACGGTTGTCGCGGCCGGGGTCACGACCTGGCTGTTTTTGAATCAGAACAGCAAGAAGGCCCCGTGAATTCGGGGCCTCTCTCGGGTCCTACTGTCCAAACTCCAGGGGAGGGCGCCTTGCGGCGCCCTCCCTGCGGATCGGGATCGGCCTAGAAGCGGATGCCGACGTTGACGCCGTACTGGGACTTGGGGGCGACGCCCTTGCTGAGGGACTCCCAGTTGTCGGCCACGAGCTGGTTGTAGTCGGGGGAGGTGGAGGTGAGGGGGAAGGCGAACTCGGCCGCCACGAAGGGGGTGACCGGGGAGCTGTTCTTGAAGTCGTAGCCCACGCCGCCGCGCAGCCAGACGCGGCCGTAGGTGCTGCTCTGGTCGGAAGCGCCGAGGCCCGCGCCGCTGAAATCAAGCTTCTCGGAGCGGTACTCCAGGCCAGCGGTCAGGCGGACGGGGAGAGACCAGCTGGCGGCGGCGCCGACGGCCCAATAGCTGTAAGCCTCAGTCAGGTGGGGGACGCCCGGGGGATAGGGCTCCGTGACGCCGTTCATGATCAGGGTGTAGTCCTGGGTGTTCTTGAACTGGATGGTGGCGTTGCCCTGGAACTCGGTGAGGCCAACCTTGGCGAAGGTGTAGCCGAAGCGGAGGCCGGCGGCCTTCCAGGTGTCCGGGGTGAAGTCGTAGCTGTTGCCGCCGCCGGAGAAGGAACCGCTCTTCGGCTTGTTCCAGGTGTAGAGGGCGCTCACCTCGAAGCTCTGGGCGGCGAGGGGCAGGGCGCTGGCGAGGGCCAGCAGGGCGAGGGACTTCTTCATGGGGACTCCATCAGGGTTAGGGCCCCGGAGGGCACGGTTGGGAAGGGCAAGAAGGAGCTTGAAACGCTGAAGAACGCTTGTCAATAGTCGGCATGCATTCCCGGTTTTGACGGACCTTGCTGGTCGTGCCGAACCTGGCCTTTGATATGGTCTGTCCCATGCGCCCCGCCCTGGGATACCTCCTGCTCGACGGCTTCGATCCGGATTCCGGGGAGCTGTCGCTCCGGGCCGCGCTGAAGTCCGGCGAGGAGGGCTGGACCCTCCTCCGCCTGAAGCTGCACCTGGGCCGGGCGGGAGATGCGCTGGAGCCCCTGCGCCGGGAGCTCCGGACCCACGCCCAGACCTCCCTGCCTCCCCTCTGGGAACAGGGCCTGAAGACCATCGTCCACGCCCTGGAATCCGAGCTGGAGGGTCCGGGCGGGCGGAACCCGCTGCGCTACCTCTGGGTCCAGACCCAGGTGCTCCATCCGGTGGAGCCGGCCCGGTCCACCCCAAACCATCCTGTGCCCCAGCAGGTAGAGATCCTCCGGGACTGGAGCCTGCGCATGGCCCAGGAGGGGGAGGCCGCCCGTTCGGCGGAATTCCTGGAGCGGCTGCTGCTCTTGGCGCCGAAGGACCGAGGGGCCCTGGCCCGTCTGGCGGAGGTGCTGCGATCCGAGGGCATGGTGGAGGAGATGGTCTCGCTGGCGGAGCGCTGGCGGGCCGAAGATCCCCACCCCTTCGAACCCGCGCTGCGCCTGGGGGAGGGCCTGCTCGCCCTCGACCGCGCGGCGGAGGCCCGGACCCAGTTCCAGTCCGTCCTGGCGGCGGACCCGCACCACCTGCTCGGTCACCTAGGCATGGGCCAGGCACTCGCGCGCCTCGGCGGCGACCCCTTCCCGCACCTGGACGCCGCGTTCGAGCTGGACCGGGAAGGCACCGCCTCGGTGCTGCGGGAGACCTTCGACTTCCGCCTCCTGCATCCGCCAGCGGGGGAACGGACCTACGAACTGGAGCACCTGCCCACCCTGCTGGGCGTCTCCGGGGCCGAGGTCCAGCGCTTCCTCCAGGTCCACGGCCTGCCCGCCACCGGGGCCGAGGGCACCGTGCGCGAATCGGAGCTCGCCCGCTGGGTGGGGGTGCAGAACCGCTACCAGCTGCTGCCCATGGGGCTCGCCTGGACCGCGCCGACGCCCCACCGGCTGCCGGAACTGTAGGCTGACAGGAGGCCGCCCAGCCCTGAGAATGGAGGGATGGCCGACGCGATCCTGACGACCGACCTGCCCTTCCCGGTGTTCCGCCGGGGCAAGGTGCGCGATGTCTACGAGGTCGGCGGGGACCGGCTGCTCATCGTCGCGACGGACCGCATCAGCGCCTTCGACTGCGTGATGCCCGAGGGCATCCCCGGCAAGGGCGCCATCCTCACTCAGGTGGCGAACTTCTGGTTCGGCGCCACCCAGGACCTGGTGCCCAACCATCTCCTCGCCACCCGGGTGGAGGACTACCCGGCGGAGCTGGCGCCCTTCGCAGAGCAGCTGCGGGGCCGCTCGGTGCTCGTGCGCAAGACCGAGCCCTTCCCGGTGGAGTGCGTCGTGCGGGGCTACCTGGCGGGATCGGGCTGGAAGGAGTACCAGGCCTCCGGGGCCGTCTGCGGCATCGCCCTGCCGCCCGGCCTCACCCTCGCCGACCGCCTGCCGGAGCCCATCTTCACCCCGGCGACCAAGGCCGAGAGCGGGCACGACGAGAACATCTCCTTCGAGCGCTTCACGGCCATCCTCGGCGCGGCCCGGGCGGAGGAGCTCCGTCGCCTGGCCCTGGCCCTCTACCAGCGCGGATCCGAGCTCGCGGCGGCGCGTGGCATCCTGCTCGCGGACACGAAGTTCGAGTTCGGGCTGCTCGACGGCCGCGTGATCCTCATCGACGAGGCGCTCACGCCGGATTCCAGCCGGTACTGGCTCGCGGACCAGTGGAAGCCGGGATCCAACCCGCCCAGCCTCGACAAGCAGTTCCTGCGGGACCATCTGGAATCCCTGCAGGATTGGGACAAGACGCCGCCGGCGCCGCACCTGCCGCCCGAGATCGTGGCGGGCATCCGCGCCCGCTACCTGGATCTCGCTCAGCGCTTCGGCGTGGACGCAGGCCTGGGGGCCTGAGGGTCCTTGGGCTCTGGAGCCTGAAGTCCCGCCAGCGCACCGGGGTCCCCGCTGGCGAAGAGCCGACGGTTGGCGGGCCCCAGCCAGCGGCGGAGCGCAGCCCGGGCCGTCTCCAGATCCGGCGGCGGCGCTGCGGGCGCGAGGGCGTCCGCGAGCTGGTCGCCGGGATGCAGGCCCAGGAGCACCCGGGCCGTCGCGGCGTGGCGGGCGAGGGTGGCCAGGTCCCGGTCGCCGAAGGTGGCGGGCAGGGCCTCCAAGGCCGCTTCGAGACGCGCCTTGGTAGGAGCGGCCGGGGTCCCCAGCGGCGCATCCGCCGACACGACCAGAGGGGCGCCGGGCCCGGGGGCCGGAGACCGGAGCCCCGCGGCCTCGAGCTGGGCGCGGACCCAGGGCTCCAGGTAGCGCCGGAGCGCTGCGTCGGTGCCGTCCTCCACCAGGCCGATCCGGACCTCGGAGGCCTCGCCCGGCAGGGCGGCGAGGAAGGGGCCGGGCTCGGGAGCTTGGGCGGGGGAGGCGGCCGGCGCGGGCGCGGCGCCCGCGGTCCAGGCGCCGAAGGCGAGGAGGGCGAGCTGGCGCGCCTGGGCCAGGTCCAGGTCTCCCCAGAGCGCCAGCCGGGCGCCCTCCGGCCGGAAGCGGGCCCGGTGCCAGGCCGCCAGCGCCGTGGGATCCAGGGAGGCCAGCTGGCGCTCGCCCGGGAGCGGCAGGGCGGCCAAGCTCCGCTCGAAGCGGAGCCGGGCCAGCGGCAGCGCCTGGGCCTCGCCGACCTCGCTCCAGGCCTCCAGCCGAGCCGGTTCCAGGGCCAGGGGATCGAAGGCCGGCCGCGCCACCCGATCCGCCAGCAGGTCCAGGGCGGTTCCCTGGTCCTGGGTCCGGGTGGTGAAGCGCCAGGTGACGGAACGCGGTCCCAGGCTGGCCGGAAGCTGAAGCCCGAGGGCATCCGCCGACTGGGCGAAGGCCGCGGCGCTCCGGCTGCCGGAGCCCCCCAGCGCCATCAGGCCGAGGCCAAGGGGGCGCAACCAGGCCTCCGGGTCCTGGGCCGGGGGCGGCAGGGCGACCCGCAGCTCCCCCTTCACCAGCGGCAGGCTGTGGTCCTCGAACAGCGCCACCTCCAGTCCGTTGGGGAGGGTGAAGGTCTGGGGCCGCGCCGAAGCGGGGATCTGGACGGGGGCCTGGACCACCGCTCGAGCCGAGGCGCGAGCCGGGGCGAGGAGCCCGGAGGCCACCATGAGCGCGGGCAGCGGGAACGCGGCGAAGGGACGGACGGGTCGCCTCATCGCGCCCCCTGAAGCTGGTGCCGCAGCAGGTCGAGGGTCTTCGCCCGCTCGGCCTGGGGCAGCATCTGGAACTGCCGGAGGCCCTCCGCCACCAGCGACTCCCGCTGGGCCGGGTCCTCCACCTGCCGCAGGGCCAGGGTCCGCAGCACCTCGAGGAAGGCGCGGTCCTGGGCATCGAGGCGGCGGCTGGGATCGGGCACCACCTCCACCACGGTGCGATGGCTAGGGACCAGATAGTCCGCCGCGGCGCGCTGGAGCGCCTCGGGCCCCGCGGCCCGGAATCGGTCCGCTTCACGGGTGAGGCCCTGCCAGGAGCCGGTCTGGGCCCAGGCCATGCCCAGGGCCGCCGCCAGCTCGCCGGCATCCGCCTGGAGATCCAGCCGGCCGACTTCGAGCTGGGCCAGGGCCCGGTTCCATTCCTCCTGGGAGACCGGCACCTGCCTCAGCAGCAGGATCTCCCGGTCGAGGGCCTCCTCGACTTCCTGGAGGCTGTGGCCGGGACGGGGCGTGGCATCCACGACGAGCAGGTTGGGGTAGCGGCCCCCGGGGCGCCCGGTGCTCACGTGGATGTCCGTCGCGATGCCCTTCAACCGGAGCGGCAGCCGCGCGCTCGGCCCGCCGCCGAGGATCCGCGCGAGCACCTCGAGGGCGGGCGCGTCCGGCGAGGTCCGGGCGGGGATGCGCCAGCCCGTCAGGACGCGGCTGTCCTCCCCCTGGATCTGCACGCGCCGGTCCCCGAGCCCCAGGTTGAGGTCCGGCAGCACCGGCGGCTCCGGCGGCGTCCCCGGGGGCAGCGCGCCGAGGGTGCGCTCGAGGATGGGGAGGGCGGACTCCGGATCGAGATCCCCGACCAGCACCACCGCCATGCGGCCCGGTGAGCAGGCGCGGCGCGCATAGGCCCGGAGCTCGTCCCGGCGCAGGGCCTCCACCGCCGCGGCGTAGTCCCCGAGGTTCCGGCCGTAGGGATGCCCGGGCAGGGCGGCGCCCAGGAGCACCGCCACCGCGGGATCCTTGGGGAAGGCTCCGGACTTCAGGTCCGCCACCAGGGAGGCCCTGGCGAAGGGCAGCCGCGACAGCACGACCCTGTGGAGCCGCTCGGTCTCCGTGCGACACCAGAGCTCGAAGGCGCCCGCCGGCAGTTCCACGCCCTCCGCGAGGAAGTCCCGCGTGTCCACGGCCTGGGGATCGAGGCCTCCGGCCCCCTGGTAGGCCTCCTTGGACGCGTCCAGGTCATAGCGCGCCTCGAGCCGGCCCAGCAGCGCGCCATGGGCCGCCGCCAGCTCCTCCCGTGCCTGGGGGTCGCCCCCCTGGGCTCCGGCCATCCGCAGCGCCTCCGCGAGGGCGTCCTCCTGCTGGAGGAGCGGCTCGAGGCCCGGATCGTCCTGCAGATCCTCGGGCCAGGCCGGGCCCAGCAGACAGCGGGAGAGCAGCTCCGTGGCGCCCAGCAGCTGAGGCGGCTCATCCACCCCGCCCTGGCGGAAGAAAAGGGAGGCCCGGAAGGCCCCGCTGCCGGGGCGCCGCACCAGGATCACCTCGGCGCCGTTGGCGAGGCGCCGCTCCGTGAGGCCGGGCAGCGGCGGCGCGGGGGGCAGGGCCTGGGCCGCCAGGGCCCCGGAGACCATGGCGGCCAGGAAGGGCGGGAGGCTCCGGCGCATCCCGCCAGCTTATCAGCGGAGGGTGATGCTCCCGTTCGTGGTGGACAGGTCGATGGCCTGCGCCGATCCGGGGATGCGCACCTTCAGCTGGCCGCCGCCGCTCTCCAGCAGGTCCACGCCCTTTCGCTCGATCCGGACCTCCTCATGGCGGCTCGTCCGTGCATGGACTACGCCGGTGGCTCGCCCGAGGTCGATGGTCATGTCGCCGTTGGTGGTGCGAAGCGCGATGCCCTGGTCCCGGCCGTCGAGCCCAGAGGCCACCACGGCCGAATTGGTCGTCGCCAGGTCGATGCCGCCCTCGACGTCCTCCAGCCGGAGGGTGTCGTTGGTGGTGGAGCCCTTGAGGCTGGCCTTCAGGTGCCGGGCGGTGATGGCCCCGTTGGTGGTGGAGACCGCCACGGCCCCGTCCAGGTGCTCCAGGGTGATGTCGTCGTTGGTGGTCCGGAAGGTCAGCGAGCCCCCGAAGCCGCCGGCGGCGATGATGTCGTTGGAGGTGGTGAAGGTCCCGACCACCGAGCGGGGCACCTTCACGGTGAAGGCGCAGCTGGGGCCGTGGCCCAGGTGGATGCCCCAGGCGGCCTTGGGGAAGAGGGCCTCCACCGTCACGCCCGCGCCTTCGGCGCGCATCTCCCAGCGCACGGGCCGATCCTCGCTGTCCTCGATCTGCGCGGTGACCGCGACCTCGTCCCGGTCCCAGCCCTCGACGTGGATGGGGCTGTTGGCGGTGGACACGCTGAGCGTCCCTCCGGCCTTCAGGGGCAGTGACTTCTGCTCGGTGCGAACGCCGGCCAGGGCCGGCAGGGCGAGCAGCGCGGAGAGGGCGAGCAGCATGGGGGCGCGCATGGGATCACCTCGGGAGGTGCTCCGGATACGCGCCCGCGCGATCCGCGGTTAGCGGACGACGATGGACCCGTTCGTGGTCTCGAGGTTGATGGCCTGGGTCCGCCCGGGGATGCGGATGTGGGCCTCGTGCTTGTCCATGCTCACGATCTCGACGCCGGTGAGCTTGATGTCCAGCCGCCCGTTGGCGTTCTCGGCGTGGAGGTCGCCCTTGGCCTTGCCGAGCTCCACGTTGATCTCGCCGTTGGTGCTCTCCAGGCGGATGCCCTCGCCCCAGCCGTCCAGGCCCTTGGCGGTGATGGACCCGTTGGTGGTCTCGAGGTCGATGCCCCCGGCGACGTTCGACAGGTCGAGATCGCCGTTGGTGGTGCCTCCCTTGATGCGGGCGAAGAGGTTCGTGGCGACGATGCCGCCGTTGGTGGTCTCCGCGTGGACCTCGCCCTTGACGCCGGTGATCCGGATGTCGCCGTTGGTGGTGTCGCAGCCGGCGTAGCCCTCGAGGTCACGGACCTCGATGCCGCCATTGGTGGTGCTGAAGACGCTGACCAGCTTGCGGGGCACCTTCAGAATGAACTCGCACCGCGGGCTCTGGGTCCCGAAGAACCCGAAGTTGAACCAGCCGGTCTTCGGCCAGACGGCCTCGACGGCGAGCCCCGCGCCGCGGCGCTCCACCTTCAGGTCGATGTGGCGGCCTTCGCTGTCCCGGATGTACGCGGTGAGGTCGACCTTCTCCTGGTCCCAGCCCTCCACCTTGATGCTCCCGTTCCGGTTGGAGACCCAGAGCTGGCCGCCGTAGCTGAGCACCTCCACCAGGTGCTCGGTGCGCGTGGGCGTGAAGGAGGGGGCCTCCGGAGGCGCCGGTGGGGCGGGCGGAGCCGGGGGCACGGGGGGCGCGGGAGGCGCGGGCACCTGGGCCGCCAGGCCGGCGGCCAGGACGAGGGCGATGGGGAGGGCGCTGGGACGGGACATGGGGTTCCTCGCCGGTGGGAAAGATCCAGGGCTGGCCTGGCACCTTGGAAACGCAGGAGGCTCGGGATCGTTTAGTTCCAATGGTAAACTGCATGGTTCTGGGAGAGATAGCCGTGGACGCCTACATCCTTTCCGCCACCCGCACCGCCGTCGGCACCTTCGGCGGCAGCCTCAAGCCCCTGACCGCCATCGAGATGGGCGCCCTGGCGGTCCGCGAGGCCCTCTCCCGGGCCGGCGTGGCCGCGGAGCAGGTGGAGGAGACCGTGCTGGGCTGCGTGCTCCAGGCCGGCCAGGGCCAGAACGTGGCCCGCCTGGCGGCCCTGAAGGCCGGCGTGCCCTTCGCCGCCCCGGCCCACACCCCCAACCAGGTCTGCGGCTCCGGCCTCAAGGCCGTGGCCCTGGCGGCCCAGAGCGTGCGGAATGGCGATGCCTCGATCGTGGTCGGCGGCGGCGCCGAGAGCATGAGCAACGCCCCCTACCTGCTGCCGGCGGCCCGCTGGGGCGCCCGCATGGGCAATGCCCAGCTCATCGACTCCATGATCCAGGACGGCCTCTGGTGCGGCCACGGCGACACCCACATGGGCATCACCGCCGAGGCCATCGCCGCCCGCTACGGCATCACCCGCGAGGCCCAGGATGCCTTCGCCCTGGCGAGCCAGCAGAAGGCCGCCGCCGCCCAGACGAGCGGCGCCTTCGACCGCGAGATCTTCACCGTCACGCTCCCGGGCAAGAAGGGCGACGTCGCCTTCGCCAGGGACGAGTTCATCCGGGCCGACGCCTCCGCCGAGGGCCTGGCGAAGCTCAAGCCCGCCTTCAAGAAGGACGGCACCGTCACCGCCGGCAACGCCAGCGGCCTCAACGACGGCGCCGCGGCCCTGGTGCTGGGCGACGAGGCGGCCGCCAAGGCCGGCAAGCCCCTCGCCCGCATCCTGGGCTTCGCCCAGGCGGGCGTGGATCCGGCGGTGATGGGCCTCGGCCCCGTGCCGGCCATTCAGAAGCTGCTGGCGAAGACCGGCGTGAAGCTCGGCGACATCGACCGCTTCGAGCTGAACGAGGCCTTCGCAGCCCAGAGCCTGGGCGTGCTCCACGACCTGCCGGAGCTGGACCCCGCCAAGGTCAACGTCCGTGGCGGCGCCATCGCCATCGGCCACCCCATCGGCGCCAGCGGCGCCCGCATCCTCGTCACCCTGCTCCACATCCTCCAGGACGAGCAGAAGCGCTACGGCCTCGCCGCCCTCTGCGTCGGCGGAGGCCAGGGCGTGGCCATGCTGGTGGAACGGCTCTAAGGACCTTCGGCCTTTGCCTCCGGGCTATCGCTGGGCCGGACCTGCAGGCGCCCTCCCGCCCATCCTGGCACTTCCGCATGCCGGGACGGGCGAGAGCCGATAGCCTAGAGCCGAGAGCCACGCATGATCACCCTCACCCACGTCAGCAAGCAGTACGACCGCATCCACACTGCGCTGTCGGAGGTGAGCTTCCACGTGGCCGCGGGGGAGTTCATCTTCCTCACGGGCCCGAGCGGCGCGGGGAAGAGCACGCTCCTGAAGCTGCTCTTCCGGGAGCAGGTGCCGAGCTCGGGGGAGATCCAGGTGGCGGGGCACCGCCTCGCGACCATGCCGGTCTCGGAGATCCCGCCCCTGCGGCGCAAGCTCGGCGTGGTCTTCCAGGACTTCAAGCTGATCCGCACCCAGACGGTCTACGAGAACGTCGCCTTCGTGCTGAAGGTGCTCGGGGTCTCCGCGGTGGACCAGAAGCAGCGCACCTTCCGCGCCCTCAAGCTGGTGGGCCTCCAGCACAAGCTCAGCAGCTACCCGCTCCAGCTCTCCGGCGGCGAGCAGCAGCGCGTGGCCATCGCCCGGGCCCTGGTGAACGATCCCCTGGTCCTGCTGGCGGACGAGCCCACGGGCAACCTGGACCCCGACCTGGCCCAGGAGATCATGGCCCTCTTCGAGCGCATCAACCAGGCGGGCACCACCGTGCTCGTGGCCACCCACGACCGCAGCCTCATCCAGCGGATGAAGAAGCGCGTCCTGGGCCTGGACCACGGCCGCCTGGCCTTCGATCAACCGGCTCCGGCCAGCACCGTGGTGGTCTGATGGCCCAGCCCCTGCACGACCTTCGCTTCCTGACCTCCGCCTCCGACGTGCGGCAGCTGGGCGTCTGCCACGCGGAGGTGGCCTTCGTGGGCCGCTCCAACGTGGGGAAGAGCTCCCTCCTGAACGCCCTGGCCAACCACAAGCAGCTGGCGCGGGTCTCCAAGACCCCAGGCCGCACGCGGCTCATCAACGTCTTCCTGACGGGCCCGGACCGCTGGGTGGTGGACCTGCCGGGCTACGGCTTCGCCACGGGGCCCCGGGCGGAGAAGGAGACCTGGGAGGCGATGATCGGGGGCTACCTCACGGGCCGGCCCACCCTGCGCATGGTCTATGTGCTCGTGGACGCCGAGGTGGGCCCCACGAAGCTGGACCACCAGACCATCGAGTGGCTCCAGTCCCAGGACCTGCCGGTGCGCATCGTCGGCACCAAGGCGGACAAGGTGAAGTCCAGCCGTTCCCTGGCCCAGCGCCGGGACGTGGCCAAGGCCCTCCACCTGCTCCCCGAGGACATCGCCTGGGTCAGCTCCGACAAGGGCCTCGGCATCCAGGACCTGCGGCGCGAAGTGGCCGGTCTGCTGGACCTGTAGATCCGAGACCGGTCTACGCCCGTCGGTTCCGAGGGGGATTGGGGCTGCTCGGGGAAGTGGTCTGTGCTCTTCTGTAAAAAGACCATGAAAAGGGTGGATCTGGACGTTTCCCGGGGCATCCTGGAAGGGTCATGACCCCCGAGGCGCGTCTCGATCCCGGGGCCCCGAGCCCCCTGTATCTCCAGCTGCAGCGGCAGTTGCGGGGCCTGATCCAGCGCGGGGAATGGCGGCCGGGGAGCCGCCTGCCGGCGGTGCCGGAGCTGGCCAGCCGCTTCGCCGTCCACCGGCTCACGGTTCTGAAGGCCCTGGCGGGCCTCAAGCGCACGGGCTGGATCACCACCGTGCAGGGCCGGGGCAGCTTCGTGGCCGAGCGCCTGCCGGAGCCCCCCCTGGCGGTACCGCTCATGCCCAAGTCTCCCCGCGCCGAGGACCCGGCCTTCCCCTTCGAGGGCTCCGCGGCCCGGGTGCGGGAGGACCAGCTGGGTCCGTGGCTGGGAGAGACCCTGGGCCGCCAGCAGGACCGACACCTCGTCAGCTTCTCCGCGGGCTTCCCGCCGGAGGACCTGCTGCCCGGCGAGGCCCTGGCCCGGCTCACCCGCCAGATGCTGCGGGAGCTGGGGCCCGAGGCCTGGACCTACGCGGAGCCCGCGGGCCACGCTCCCTACCTGGAGGCCGTCCGCCGGTGGCTGGAGGCCGAGGGCGCCCCCCTCGCGCCCGGCTGGGGCCTGCGGGCGATCCCCGGCGCCCAGTCGGGCCTGGCCCTCGCCGTCGAGGCCCTGACGGTGCCCGGTGACGCGGTCATCGTGGAGAGCCCCTGCTACCTGGGCCTGCTGGCCCTGCTGCGGGCCCTGGACCGGGTGCCCATCCCCGTGCCGGTGGACCGCCAGGGCCTGGACCCGGAGCGCCTCGCCTCGGTGCTCCAGCGCCACGAGGCCAAACTCCTCGTCGTCGTGCCCAGCTTCCACAACCCCACGGGCATGACCCTCTCCAAGGCGCGGCGGGAGCGCATCCTCGCCCTCACCCGGGCCCACGGCGTGATGCTCGTGGAGGACGACTCCTACGGCGACCTCCGCTTCGCCGGCTCGCCCATCCCGGGCTTCCGCAGGATGGAGGGCGCCGAGCACGTGATCCACCTCGGCACCTTCTCCAAGAGCCTCGCCGCGGGCCTGCGCCTGGGTTACGCCATCGCGCCGGAGCCGGTGCTGGAGCGCCTCGCCCCCCTGCAGGAGGTCCACTCCATCGCGCTGCCGACCCTCACCCAGGCGGTGGTGGCCCGCTATCTCGACACCGGCGGCTTCCACCAGCACGTGACCCGCCTGCGCCGCGCCCTCAAGGCCCGCCGGGACGCCATGATCGAGGCGATCCACGCCCACTTCCCCGAGGGCACCCAGGCCACGGAGCCCAAAGGCGGCATGCACCTCTGGGTGGTGCTGCCCGAGGGCGTCTCCGCCCTGGAGCTGCACCAGGAGGCCCTTCGGAACGGCCTCGGCTTCGCGCCCGGACCCCTCTTCTTCGCCGACGGCCGCGGCGCCGACTGTCTCCGCCTGAACTTCTCCACCCACGATCCGGCCGTCACCCGGGAGGGCATCGCCCGCCTGGGCCGCCTGATCCATTCCTCCCGCCCCCGCAAGCACGCCT
>DASTWQ010000235.1:0-10388 GCA_035758545.1 Holophagaceae bacterium
TCGTCCTTCTGGAACCACTCCAGGGCCGCCGCGCCGGCCACGGCCTCGAGGCGCCGCACGCCGCTGGCCACGGCGGATTCGGAGACCACCTTCACCAGGCCGATCTCGCCGGTGTTGCGCACGTGGGTGCCGCCGCAGAGCTCGACGGAGAAGCCGGGCACGGTCATCACCCGGACCCGCTCGCCGTACTTCTCGCCGAAGAGGGCCATGGCTCCGGCGGCGAGGGCCTCGTCGATGGCCATCTCGGCGATGCGCGTATCCACTGCCTGGAGGGCCTGCTCGTTCACGAGGCGCTCGATCTCCGCGAGCTGCTCGGGCTCGATGGGCGCGAAGTGGGTGAAGTCGAAGCGCAGGCGCTCGGGATCCACGACGGAGCCCGCCTGCTTCACGTGGGTGCCCAGCACCTCCCGGAGGGCCGCGTGGAGCAGGTGGGTGGCCGTGTGGTGGGCGCGGATGCGGGCCCGGCGCTCGGGATCCACGGAGGCGTGGACGACCTGGCCCTCCTTCAGCTCGCCGGTGACCTGGACCCTGTGGAGGCTCCGCTTGGCCGCGGGCGCGGTGCAGTCCAGCACCGCCGCGGCGCCGCCCTCGAAGGCCAGGCGCCCCGTGTCGCCCACCTGGCCGCCGCCCATGGCGTAGAAGGGGGTGCGGTCCAGCAGGACGGAGCCCTCGCCCGCGAGCGAGGCCACGCGCTTGTTCTGAGCGTCGAAGAGGGCCAGCACCCGGGCGTTGGCCTCCGTCGTCTGGTAGCCGAGGAACTCGGTCGCGGGCAGTTCCGCCAGCACGGCGAAGTCGCCCTGGAGGCGCTGGTCATGGGACTTCATGGCTGCCCGCCCCTTGGCCTTCTGCTCGGCGAGCTCCGTCTGGAAGCCCTCCAGGTCGCAGGGGATGCCGCGCTCCTTCGCCCAGTCCTCCACCAGGTCCACGGGGAAGCCGAAGGTGTCGTAGAGCTTGAAGATGTCCGGGCCCTTCACGCCCGAGGCGGTGTCCATGGCCTCCAACTGCTTCAGGCCGGCGTTGAGGGTGGCGCTGAACTGCTGTTCCTCCCGGGCCAGCACCTTCTGGATGCGGGGCAGCTCCGGGGCCAGCTCGGGGTAGGCGTCGCCCATGGCCGCCACCACCGCGGGGGCGAGCCCAGAAAAGAAGGCGCCCTCGATGCCGAGCTTCTTCCCGAAGCGCAGGGCCCGGCGCACGATCTTGCGCAGCACGTAGCCGCGTCCCTCGTTGCTGGGCACGACCCCATCGAAGGTCATGAAGGTCGCCGCCCGGATGTGGTCGGCGACGACCTGGCTGGCGGTGCGGTTGGTGTGCTCCCGACGGTCCTCTGGCTTCACCTTCGCCGCGGCCCAGATGGCCTCGAAGATGGGCTCGAAGAGGTCGATCTCGTAGTTGCTGTCCACGCCCTGGATCACGGAGGCGGTGCGCTCCAGGCCCATGCCGGTGTCGATGCTGGGCTTGGGCAGGGGCGTGAGCCTACCCGCCGCGTCCCGCTCGTACTGCATGAAGACCAGGTTCCAGATCTCCATGACCCGGTCGCCCTCGCCGTTGGGCCGGTCGTCGCCGGGGACCTGGGGGCCGCGGTCGTAGAAGAGCTCGGAGCAGGGGCCGCAGGGGCCCGTGTCGCCCATCTGCCAGAAGTTGTCCTTCTTGCCGAAGCGCAGGATGCGGTCCGCGGGCACGCCGGCGGCCTGCCAGAGGGCCACCGCTTCCTCGTCCGCGGGCACGCCGTCAGCGCCCTCGAACACCGTCACCCAGAGCCGGGCGGGATCGAGGCCCAGGTTCCCCTTGTCGACGGGGCCGGTGACGAACTCCCAGGCGAAGCGGATGGCGTCGGCCTTGAAGTAGTCGCCGAAGGAGAAGTTGCCGAGCATCTCGAAGAAGGTGTGGTGCCGCGCCGTGAAGCCCACCTGGTCCAGGTCGTTGTGCTTGCCGCCGGCCCGCAGGCACTTCTGGGAGGTCGTCGCCCGGGTGTAGTCCCGCTTCTCCTTGCCCAGGAAGACGTCCTTGAACTGGATCATCCCCGAGTTCGTCCACATGACCGTCGGGTCGTCGGCGGGGCCCACCACGGAGCTCGAGGCGACGCGCCGGTGGCCGTGCCGCTCGAAGTAGGCGAGGAAGCGCTGGCGGAGCTCGGAAGTTTTCATGGATTCACCACGGAGATCACGGAGGACACGGAGACGGGCGGCGCAAAGGCCTCCGTGCTCTCCGTGTCCTCCGTGGTGAACAACATCAATGCCGGAAATGGCGCATGCCGGTGAAGTAGAGCCACACGCCCAGCTTCTGGGCGGCGGCGATGACCTCGGCGTCCCTGAGGGAGCCGCCGGGCTCGACGAAGGCCGTGACGCCCGCCTGGGCGGCGACCTCGAGGCCATCGGCGAAGGGGAAGAAGGCGTCGCTGCCCAGCACCGCGCCCTTGGCCCGGTCCCCGGCCTTGCGGACGGCGATCTCCACCGAGTCCACCCGGGACATCTGGCCCGCGCCGATGCCGACGGTGGCGCCGTCCTTGGCCAGGACGATGGCGTTCGACTTCACCGCCTTGGCGACCCGCTGGGCGAGCAGCAGATCCTCAGCCAGGGGCTTGGGCCCGCGTCCGCTCGCCTTGACCTCCCACCGCTCGAAGGGCGCGAAGGCCTCGTCGGCGCCCTGGGCCAGGTAGCCTCCGCCGAGGGTGCGCAGGTCCAGGCCCCCGGCGGCCAGGGGCCAGCGGGAGGGGGTCTCCAGCACCCGGAGCTGCTTCTTGGTGGCGAAGACCTCCAGGGCCTCGCCGGTGAAGGCCGGGGCGAGGATGACCTCGAAGAAGCTCTGGGTCATGGCCTTGGCCACCTCGACGCCCAGGGGCCGGTTGAACGCCACGATGCCGCCGAAGCTGGAGAGCGGATCCCCGGCCTGGGCCCGCAGGAAGGCCTCCAGGGCGTGGGCGCCGTAGGCGACGCCGCAGGGGTTGTTGTGCTTCACGATGACGCAGGCGGGCTGCTGGAACTGCCACACCAGCCGGGCCGCGGCGTCCGCGTCCAGCAGGTTGTTGAAGCTGAGCTCCTTGCCCTGGTGCTGCTTGCTGGCGGCGATGCCCTCCTTCTCCGAGCCGGGGCGGGTGTAGAAGGCCGCCTGCTGGTGGGGGTTCTCGCCGTAGCGGAGGGTCTGTTCCTGGACGAGGATCAGGCTGAGGCGGCTGGGCAGGGCATCTCCGGCGTCCTCATGGGCCAGCTGCCGCTCCAGCCAGGCGCTGATGGCGGCGTCGTAGGCCGCGGTGCGCTGGAATGCCTCCAGGGCGCAGAGGCGGCGGTCGGCCTCGGTCCAGGCGCCGGCCCTGAGCTTCTCCACGAAGGGCGCGTACTGGTCCGGGTGGGAGAGCACGGTCACCGAGGCGTGGTTCTTGGCGGCGGAGCGGATCATGCTCGGGCCGCCGATGTCGATCTGCTCGATGGCCTCGGCCCAGGTGACGCCCTCCCGGGCGATGGTGGCCTCGAAGGGGTAGAGGTTCACCACCACCAGGTCGATGGGGCCGATGCCCAGCTTCTCCGCATCGGCGCGGTGGGCCTCCAGGTCCCGGCGGAAGAGGAGGCCGCCGTGGATCCTCGGGTGGAGGGTCTTGACCCTGCCGTCGAAGCACTCGGGGGCGCCGGTGTAGTCGGCCACCTCCTGGGCGGGCAGGCCCGCGTCCTGGAGGGCCCGCAGGGTCCCCCCCGTGGCCAGCAGCCGCCAGCCCAGGGCGGACAGCTCCCGCCCCAGGTCCACCAGGCCGGTCTTGTCGTGCACCGAAAGGAGCGCGGTCGGCATGGGTCTCCCCCGAAACCTCAAGTGTCCCATGGCCGGGGCCCCCGGGCCAGCTCCGGCCTTGCCGTGGAGGGCCCCGAGGCGCGATCCTGGAGGGCCGGAGCGGGGAAGCCATGCCGAAGATCGCCATCAACGGAGTGGAGCGCGAGGTGCCCGTCGGCACTCTCGTGCTGGACGCCTGCCGCCAGGCGGGGATCGACATCCCCCACTACTGCTACCACCCGGCCCTGACGCCGGTGGCCACCTGCCGCATGTGCATGGTGGAGATCAAGGGCATGCCCAAGCTGGCCACCAGCTGCACCACCACCGTGGGTCCGGCCCCCAAGGACAACCCCGACGGCCTGGCCATGGAGATCTTCACGAACACGCCCCAGGTGGCGGACGCCCGGGCCGGGGTCATGGACTTCCTCCTGATGAACCACCCCCTGGACTGCCCCATCTGCGACCAGGCGGGCGAGTGCAAGCTCCAGGACTACAGCTTCCAGTACGGCAGCGGCGACAGCCGCATGGCCGAGCCCAAGCGGCGCTACCGCTACGAGGACCTGGGCGCCAAGATCGTCATCGACAAGAACCGCTGCATCCACTGCACCCGCTGCGTGCGGTTCACCAAGGAGATCTCCGGCGGGAGCGAGCTCACGGTGGCCCAGCGCGGCGCCGAGCTGGAGGTGACCACCTACAGCGGCAAGAGCCTGGACCAGAACCCCTTCGCGGGCAACGTGGTGGACCTCTGCCCCGTGGGCGCCCTCACCAGCCGCGACTTCCGCTTCCGCAAGCGGGTCTGGTACCTCAAGTCCACGCCCTCCATCAGCCGCCACTCGGCCCTGGGCAGCCCCATCTGGATCGACCACGAGGGCAACACCGTCTACCGCTTCCGGCCCCGCCCGCTGGAAGGCCGGAACGACACCCACTTCATCAGCGATGTGGAGCGCTACGCCTACGCCCAGCTGAACCGACCCGATCGCCCGTCCCAGGCCCTGCTGCGGGGCGCCGAGGCGTCGGTGGACGCGATCCGCGAGGCCCTGCAGGGGCCCGTGGCCGTCGTGGGGCAGGGCACCTTCGGCTGCGACGCCGCCCAGCGCCTGGGCGAGCTGGCCTCCTCCGCCGACCTGCGCTTCGGGAGCGGCGACAAGACCTGGCCCATCCAGATCCAGGCCCAGACGAGTACCGACGGCGTCCTCAACCGCCGGGGCTTCCAGGAGCGGGGCTTCCGCTTCCAGGCCCTGGAGGCGCTGCTGGGCAAGGTCCAGTCCGGCGCCGTCCAGTCCGTGGTCTTCCTCCACGACGCCGCCTTCTCCAGCGACGCCGAGACAGAGCTGCTCACGCGCATCGCGTCCGCCGCGGCCTTCAGCCTCATGCTGGAGGTCGAGGCCTCGGCCCTGGGCAAGGCCTGCGCGGCCTGGCTGCCCATCGCCAACCTGGCCGAGGAGAGCGATTTCATCGTCAACCACGACGGCGAGCTGCGGCGCTACCAGAAGGCCATCGAGCCCCCCAAGGGCGTGAAGCCCGCCGCCGCCTGGGCCAAGGCCCTCGCCGCCGTGCCCGCGGCGGTCTGACCGCCCGTCCGAGGTGAGGATGCCCAAGGCGCCCCTCCTCGTCGCCTATGACGGGGAATGCAGCCTCTGCCGCAAGAAGGCGGACTGGCTCCAGCGCCGGGACACCCGGGGCCTGCTGGTCCTCTTCCCGGTCCAGCATCCGGAGCTGGCGCGCCTGGCGCCGGAGCTGGCGGGGCGTCCCCTGCTGGGGGAGCTGCACGGCCTGGACCTCGCCACCCGGCGGGTGCTGAAGGGCCCCGAGCTGCTGCCGGAGCTGCTGTCCCGGCTCCCGGGCTGGCGCCTCCTTGCGCCCCTGATGCGGGTCCGGCCCCTGGCCCGCCTCGCCGCCCGGCTCGCCCTCAAGCGCGACGAGCGACGGTTCCGCCGCAACCTGCGCTGAGGCTGATGCCGCCTCAGGCCTCGCGCCGCGCCGGGTCGTCCCAGAAGGGGTAGAAGCAGTACCACTGGTCCGGGTGCGCGCGCACCAGGGCCTCCAGGTCCGCGGCGTAGCGGCGCATGCCGGCCTCGATGGCCTCCCGGCGCTCGCCCCGGCCGCCCTCGATGTGGATGGGCGCGCCGAAGCGGGCGTGGAAGCGCCGGTCCTCGTCCGTGTAGAAGAGGCTCGTGATGATGGGCGCGCCGGTCATGGCCGCCAGCTCCCAGGGGCCCCGGGGGAAGTGGACCTCCCGCCCGAGGAAGGGGATGGCAAGGCCGTTCAGGCTGAAGTCCCGGTCCCCCTGCATGCCCACCAGGTGGCCCTCCCGCAGGAGCTTCACCAGGGGCAGGGTGGAGAAGCCCTTGCCGTCCACGGGCACGCCGACGACGCCCCCCCGGGCCCGCATCTCCTCCCGCAGCCGCTCCACCGCCGCGAAGCGATCAGGCTTGTAGACCGTGTAGACCTTGAGGCCCTTCGCCCGCAGCAGCAGCCCGCCCAGCTCGTAGTTGCCGGCGTGGGCCGTGAGGAGGATGGCGCCCTTGCCCTCCGCCAGGGCCTCGTCCAGCCGCTCGGCGCCGCGCACGTCGGCGAACTCCGCCAGGGCCGCCTCCGCCGGCCGCTGGCCGAAGAAGAAGAAATCCACCCAGGCGCGGGCGTGCTGGCGCACCATGCGGCGGGCCAGGCGGTCCACCTCCGGGTGGCCGGGCCGCAGCCCCGTCACCTGGACCATGTTGGCGCGGACCGCGTCCAGGTACTTGGGCCGCAGGTCCATGAAGGCGTTCGCCACCTGGTCCGCGATCTCGTGGCCGCGCTCCCGCCGGGCGAAGCTCCGCGCCGCGAACTGGAAGAGCGGGAACAGCGTGCCGAACACGCCGGCGTAGGCCAGCTCCAGCAGCTTGGAATCGCCCTGCATCCGGTCCTGCATCAGGCCCCCCGGGCGTTGGGGTTGCGCTCGTCCATCTCCAGCCACAGCCGCTGGAGGCTCTGGAGGCGCTCGGGGTAGGCCAGGTCCAGGTCCTCGTCCTCGGGGTCCAGGGCCATGGGGTCCTCCAGCCACTCGGCGGGGAACTCCGGGAAGACCTTGGCCAGCAGGGCCCGGTCGAAGCCCCGGACGCTGAGGTTGCGGATGCCGGGGGTGTCGATGAGGGTGCCGCCGCCCTCCAGTGGCAGCCAGCGCGCAGCGGTGGTGGTCTGGCGGCCGGTGCCGAACCGCGTGAGGTCCCCGGTGCGCAGGGCTGCGGCCGGGTGGAGGGCGTTCACGAGGGTGCTCTTGCCCACGCCGCTGTGGCCGATGAGCACGGCGGTGCGACCCTGCAGGAGGGCCTGCAGCTCGGCGACGCCTTCGTCCTTCAGGGCCGCGGTCTCGTGGATGGGCACGCCCTGCTCCCGGAGGGGATCCAGCTCCGGCAGGGTGTCCTTCTTCGAGACCCGGTCCCGCTTGGTGACGATGATCCGCAGGGGCATCCCTGCAGCGAGGGCCAGCACCTGGGCCCGCTCCAGGAGGCCGGGCCGCAGGGGCGGGTCCACCACGGCGGCGCAGACCCACAGCTCGTCGGCGTTGGCGGCCATGAGCTGCCAGGGCTCGCGGTCGTCGATGCCGCCGCGCTTGAGCAGGGTGCGCCTCGGCATCACCGCTACCACCTGGGCCTGGGGCAGCTTGGGATCGAAGGTCTGGTCCGTCTCCAGGGGCACCGGCGAGTAGCGCACCCGGTCCCCGCAGCAGAGCTTCACGCCCTTCAGCTTGCCGGAGAGGGTGGCGAGCATCAGGCTGCGGTCCGGCAGCTCCAGGTCCACCCACTGGCTGTGGCGCTGGACCAGGATGGCCTCCGGCAGGTGGAGCCAGGGCGTGGCGTCCGGCAGGCGCAGGAGCGTCTCGAGGTCGTGCTGGCCGATGTCCGTCTCCAGGCGCTCCGCCCGCTGCTGGCGGCGCTTGCTCTGGGCCCGGCCCTCCCGGGCGTAGCCCTCGCGCCCGTCCAGCTCGTCGGGCTCGAAGCTGCGGCCCAGGCGGAAGCGGCGGCTCATGCGCGGCCGGAGAACTCCCCGGTCTCGGTGTTCACCTTGATGCGCTCGCCCTCCTGGATGAAGAGGGGCACCCGGATCTCGAGGCCGGTGTCCAGCTTGGCGGGTTTGGTGACGCCGCCGGAGGCGGTGTCGCCGCGGTTGCCGGGCTCGGTGTAGGTGACCGTCAGCTCCACCAGGGGCGGGAACTGGAGGCCGATGGGGTTGCCGTTGTACTTGCGGAGCTGCAGCACCAGGCCCTCGGAGAGGTAGCCGGCGTCGTCGCCCAGCATCTCCTCCGGCAGGGCGTGGGTCTCGTAGGTCTCCTGGTCCATCACGTGGAAGCCGTCCGGATCCCGGTAGAGGAAGGAGGCCGGCACCAGGGCGAGGTCCGGCTCCTTGAACTTGTCCCCGGCCTTGAAGGTCTTGTCGAAGACGGCCTTGGTGACGAGGTTGCGCATCTTCAGGCGGACGAGGGTCTGGCCGCCCCGGGCCGTGGGGGTGCTGATCTCCACGTCCAGGCAATGGTAGGGCGCGTCCTCGAACTCGAAGAACATCTTGCGCTTGATGTTGATGGCCTCGATGAGGGCGGGCATGGGGCGTCCTTCAGAAACCTTTCATCTTAACGCGGGGCGGCGTTCCGGCCCATGATGGGGGGGTGAGCTCCGCCATCCCCCAGCAGATCGGCCGCTACCGGGTCGCCCGGGCCCTGGGTCATGGGGGCATGGGCTCGGTCTTCCTGGTGGAGGACCCGCTCCTGAAGCGGCGGCTGGCCATCAAGGTGGTGCGGGCCAGCGGCGAGGAGCGGGACCTCGCCCTCAAGCGCTTCCAGCGGGAGGCGGAGATCGCCGCGCAGTTCAACCACCCCAACGTGGTGATGATCTTCGACGTGGGCGTGGATCCGGCGTACGGGCCCTTCCTGGCCATGGAGTACGTGGAGGGCCAGAGCCTCGCCCACCACATCCAGAAGAAGGACCTGGACATCGAGACCCAGCTCCGCACCCTCATCCAGGCCATGCGCGCCCTCCGGGCCGCCCACCGCGCGGCCATCGTCCACCGGGACGTGAAGCCGGAGAACATCCTCCTGGCGGCGGACGGCCGGGCCAAGCTCATGGACTTCGGCATCGCCCGCAGCTTCACCTGGGACGGGGCCCCGGAGGCGCCGGTGGATCCCGCGGCCCTGGCGGACCAGGATGCCCTGGAGACCCTGGCCCTGCGCCTCACCAGCACCGGCGAGTTCCTGGGATCCCCCATCTACACGGCGCCGGAGATCCTCCGGGGGCACGCCCCCACCCCGGCCTCGGACCGCTACTCCTTCGCGGCCACGGCCCTGGAGCTGATGACCGGCGCGGTGCCCCATCCCGGGCCGACCCTGCCGGCGATCCTCTCCCACGCCCTCACGGAGCCGCCGCTGCTGCCCTCGTCCCTGCAGGGCCCCCTGCGGGACGTCTTCGACCGGGCCCTGGCCTCGGACCCGGACCACCGCCAGGCGACGCTCATGGACTTCATGGAGGAGCTCATCGACGCGCTCCCCCAGCCCGTGGCCCTGCGGTCCCGGCTCTTCGCCTTCCTCAACCAGGACGAGAACACCGGCGTCTTCGCCCCGCCTCCGGGCCGCTACCTCCACGACTCGGGCCCCTTCCCGATGCCCGGCGGGCAGGAACCGTCCCGCAAGCCCGCCAAGCGCCCCGCCAAGATCCAGCTCAACGACGATCCCCGCCTGGCGGCCCAGTGGAAGACGGGCAAGGTGCCCGCCTACCGGCCCCCCTCGGAGGACGGCGGCTTCCCCTGGCTGAAGGCGGCCCTCTGGCTCCTCGTGGTGGCGCTGCTGATCCAGGGCTTCTGGATCTTCCACCTGAACTGAAGCCTCAGCCCAGCTTCATCAGCAGGAACACCGAGCCGTTCCAGCAGGCGTGGACGAGAACGGAGGTCCACAGGCTGCCGCTCCGGCGCACGGCGAGCCCCAGTACGAAGCCCAGGGTCGCCAGCACCGGCAGGGCCAGGGGCTGGAGGTGGATGAAGCCGAAGAGCAGGCTCGTGGCGGCGAGGCTCCAGGCCGCGCCCCAGCGGGGGCCGCTCCAGGAGAGCAGGTAGCCTCGGAACATCAGCTCCTCGAAGCACGGCGCGAGGCCCGCCACGGTGAGGAAGAGCACCGCCTGAAGGGGCGTGCCCTTCGCGTTCCGGATCAGGTCCAGGATCTCCTGCTGCGGATTGGCCTGGCCCTTCAGGGCCGGCACCATCGCCAATGCGACGATGAGCACGCAGAGCGCCGCCAGCCCCAGGAAGCCCGGGGCCCAGAGCAGGGCCTTGCCGAGGCGGGCCCGAGGCACCACCTGGGCCACGAGCTCGCCGAAGGAGAGCCCTTCCACTCTCAGAAGCAGCCAGACGCCGAAGGTGGCGTGGGCCGCGTAGCCCAGGGGCACCGCCCAGAGGCCACCGCCGGGCAGGGGCCGCAGCAGCAGCGCCGCCAGGTTGTTGAATACGAAGAAGGCCACCAGCCAGCCCAGGAAGACCAGCAGGGCGCCGCGGCCCTCCGCCCGCCAGCGGGGCTGGGGCGGCTCCGGCCGGTGCCGGGTGGCGAGCATGACGATGAAGGTGGCCACGCCTCCCAGCAGGAGCAGGCCCACCAGCGCCCCGATGAGCACGAA
>DASTWQ010000255.1:0-12910 GCA_035758545.1 Holophagaceae bacterium
CGCGCTCTGCCACTACGCCTCCATCGAGACCGCCGAGCGCGACCAGGCGGAGACCCGCCTGGCCCTGGATTCCTTCAACCAGCTGCTGCGGGAGTCCCCCGGCAGCCCCTACGCCCAGGGCGCCAAGGAGAAGGTGACCCAGTGCTGGCGGCGCATCGCCGAGCACGAGCTGCTCGTGGGGATCTTCTACGTGAATGCCTACAACTACCCCGGCGCCCAGGAGCGCCTCACACGGCTCCTGGAGACCTACCCCGACTATGTGGACCGGGAGCGGGCCTACTACTACCTCGGCGAGACCTTCCGCCAGCGCGGTGTCTCGGGTCCGGAGCTGGAAGCCTGGGCCCGCGGCGAGCTGGACCAGAAGTTCGAGGGGAAGAAGACCTACGCCGAGCTGGACAAGGACCAGCAGAAGGTCATGCGGGCGGATCAGGAGGCCTGGGCCAAGGCGCAGATCAAGGGTTGGCGCGAGCAGGCCAAGGACTACTACCGCCGGCTGGTGGAGAGCTATCCCAATTCCGAATGGGCCCGCAAGGCCTCGGACCGGCTCACCGAGATGGGCCAGTCCGGCCTGAAGGAAGAGCTCGACATGTAGGTAGGCTGGGGCATGGCCCCCACCAGCGCCCCCGTCCCCTCCAGCCTCGGCCTCGGCACCTACCTGGGCCGTCCGGACCCCGCCGGCGACGCGGGCTACGAGGCCGCCGCGCGGCGCTTCCTCGAGCTCGGGGGCACCGCCTTCGACACCGCGGCGAACTACCGGCTTGGCCGCTCCGAGCGCGCCCTGGGGCGGGCCCTGGCCGGCGCGCCCAGGGACCGGGTCTTCGTCTCCACCAAGGCGGGCTACCTGCCCATGTCCGACGGGGAGACGGAGGAATCCCCCGCCGCCTGGTTCGACCGCGTCCTGAGGCGGCCCGGCATCCTGAGTGACGATGACGTCGTGGATGGCTGCCACGCGATGACGCCGCGCTACCTCGCCCACCAGCTGGAGGTCTCCCGTCGGGCCCTGGACTTGGAGACGCTCGACCTCTTTCACCTCCACAACCCCGAGCAGCAGCGCCCGGCCCTGGGTCCGGAGCGGTTCGAGGCCGCGATGGCGGCCGCCTTCGAGGCCTGCGAGGGCTTCCGGGCGGAGGGGAAGCTCCGCGCCTACGGGCTCGCCACCTGGAACGGCCTGAGGAACGGCGGCGACGAGCCCGACCACCTGGACCTGGAGCCGCTCTGGCGGATCGCCGAACGGATCGGGGGCCGGGACCACGGCTTCCGCTGGATCCAGGCCCCCCTCAACCTGGGCATGCCCGAGGCGTTCCTCCTTCCCACCCAGAGCGTGGGCGGGCAGCGGATGACCCTGCTGGAAGCCGCCCAGGCCCTCGGGCTCTCGGTGCAGACCAGCGCCTCCATCCTCCAGGGCCGGCTCCTCAGGTCCGTGGCGGAACAGCGGGACCTGCTGGGGCAGGCGCTGCCCGGCTGCGCCACGGCCGCCCAGCTCGCGCTGCAGTTCACGCGGTCCTGTCCCGGCGTCACGACGGCCCTCTGCGGCATGGGTCAGCTCGCCCATGTGGAGGAGAACGCCGCGGTGATGGCCCTTCCGAAGGCCGATCCCGCCGCGCTGCGGGCCCTCTTCGCCTGATGTTCATCCTGGCCGTCACCCCCGGGACCGGCTTCGACGCCGCCCGCTGGCAGGCGGTGCTGGAGAGCGGCGTGGACGGCCTCCTGATCCGCGAGCCCGGCATGGAGGCGAAGGCGCTCCTGGCGGCCGCGCGCTGGTGCCGGGCCGCGGCGCCGCAGGTCGAGCTCTGGGTCCGGGAGCGCCTCGACGTGGCCCTCGCCGCCGGCTGCGGCGTGCACGCGCCCGAGGGCTATCCGGAGATCCCCGGCGGCCTGCTCCCCGTCTCCCGCCCCTTGCACGCGGAGGCCCAGCTCCCGGCCCGGCAGGGCTGCCACCAGCTCCTCGTCTCTCCGGTCTTCGAAACCCCCGGCAAGGGACCCGCCTGGGGCGCTCCGCGGCTCCACCGGTTCCTGGACACCGTCCCCCCAGGTCCGCGGATCCTCGCCCTGGGCGGCGTCACCGCGGACAACGCCGCTGCGCTCCGGCATCCCCGCCTGGACGGCGTGGCGCTGATCCGGGGGCTGTGGGACGCGGCCCTCACGGCGGTCGCGGTGGCCGCGCTGCGCGAGTCCGCTTCCCGTTAGACTGCCCCCATGTTCCGCAACCTCCGTGAACGCGTGAGCCCCCAGCGGCGGGCCCTGGCCTGGGTGATCCTGGCCCTGCTGGTGGCGGGCGGCGCCTTCGCCTTCCATCGCATGAGCGGTAATCCCGCCGTGAAGGGCGGGGCCTTCGGGGTGCTCTGGGTCGCCCTGGCCTTCCTCGCGGTGCGGGCCATCACCTTCCTCGTCGTGGATCCCCTGGCCCGCCAGCGGCGGAACGCCACGCCGGGCTTCGCCCGGGACATGATCGTCGTGCTGCTCTACGCCCTCGCCCTCGGCGGTCTCCTGCGCCATGTGGCGGGCGTGAGCCTCACCCAGCTGCTCGGCACCGGCGCCCTCGTCGCGGCGGTCATCGGCCTCTCCATGCAGGAGACCCTGGGGAACATCTTCGCGGGGCTGTCCCTGAGCCTGGACAACGCCTTCCAGGTCGGGGACTGGATCGAGATCGTCGGCACCTGGCGCGGCGGCGCCCGGCGGGAATCCCGGGTCGGCCGTGTGGAGGCCATGACCTGGCGCGCCGTGCAGCTCGTGAGCTGGGACGGCGACACGGACCTCGTACCCAACCGCCTGCTGGCCCAGAGCGTCATCACGAATCTCTACGCGCCCGCGGGTTACCACCGCCGCACGGTGCACTACATCGTCCAGCCCAGCGCGAAGCTCCATGCGCTGCTGGACGCCCTCGCCGTGGCGCTGGCGGGCATCCCCCATCCGCCGGAGAAGCGCCCCAAGGCCGTGATCTGGGGCCAGGAGGAGGGCGGCGTCACGGTCGAGTGCCAGTGGTGGACCCTCGGCTTCCGCCACAGCAAGCACTCCACGGACGAAGTGAATCGCCTGGTGGCGACGGTGCTCGCGAGGGAGGGCGTGCCGCTGATGGGCCCCAGCGGTCCCGGCGCTGTGGATCCCCAGCCCGCCGAGCCCAGCGACGCCCAGCTCCAGGAGCTCGTGCGCCTGCTCCACCTCCCGGCCCACTGGAGCCGGGACCTCCGGGGCAAGGTGCGCCTGCGGGCCAAGGCCCCCGGCGAAGGCCTCCTGCGCGAGGGCGATCCTGGGGACTCCCTCTATGCGGTACTGGAGGGCCGCCTCGCCGTCGTCCGTCCCGAGCGGCGGGAGACGCCCTACCACGGGCTCTTCTGGGAGACGCTGGCGGAGCTGGGCCCGGGCGACTGGGTGGGGGAGGCGAGCCTCCTCACCGGCGCGCCCCGCAACGCCACGGTGGTGGCGTCCACCGCCGCCCTGCTGCTGGAGATGGACAAGGCCGCCTTCGAATCGAGCCTCAAGCGGGAGCCCGAAGTGCTCGACCAGCTCGTGGACCTGATGGCGCGCCGCGCCGCCGCCCAGCCCGGCGCGCCCGAAGCGAAGCAGGCGGGATTCCGGGAGCACCTCGCCCGGCAGATGCGCGCCTGGTTCGGCCTCGCATGACCCGGAAGCGGAAGCTTGCGCGGGATCGTAGAATCGTCCGGAGAGGGGAGGACGCGATGGATCTGCCCGAAGAGATCCAGAAGCTGGTGAGCGAGCTCGGCGACTCCCTCCTCGATTCGCTGGCGGAGAACCCCGCCTGCCGCGAGCTGGCGCTGCGCATCCAGGAGAGCGGGTACGACCTCTGCCTGGTGCTGGAGGCCACCCACGCCCCCAAGGAGGATCCGGCCGCGGTGCCGCTGGAAGGCTGGTCCGAGGAGGACATGCGCACCCTCCAGGACTTCCGGATCGCCCTCGACTGATGCCGCTCTGGGATCAGCCCGCGCCGGAGCTGGCGCCCCGGCCGCGGCCCAATGCCGCCGGGATGTCGCGCGCCGAGCTGACCTCCCTGCTGGCCGATCTGGGTGAGCCCGCCTGGCGCGCGGGCCAGCTCTTTGAAGGGCTGTACCGCCACCGCTACGGCGCCTGGGAGGACTTCACGAGCCTCTCGAAGGACCTGCGGCGGAAGCTCTCGGAGGCCGCCGACATCGCCTGGCCGGAGCTCGTCCAGAGCCTGCCCAGCCGGGACGGCTCCACCAAGCACGCCTTCCGCCTCGGGGACGGCAAGGAGGTGGAGGGCGTCCACATGCCCTACGGGGACCGGACCACCCTCTGCCTCTCCAGCCAGGTGGGCTGCGCCATGGGCTGCACCTTCTGCGCCACGGGGCAGATGGGCATCGTCCGGAACCTCACCCCCGGCGAGATCGTCGGCCAGGTGGTGGCCATGCTCCGCCACCACGGCGCGCCGGTGGGGCCCGACGGCGAGCCGGATCCGATCAACCTGGTCTTCATGGGCATGGGCGAGCCCCTGCACAACCTGGACAACCTCATGACTGCCTTCGGGATCCTCACGGATCCCAAGGGCCTCGCCATCCCCCCCCGGCGCATCACCGTCTCCACCTCGGGCCTCGTGAGCGGCATCGAGAAGCTGGGGAGCTTCCCGCGGCGGCCCCGGCTCGCGGTGTCCCTCAACGGCACGACGGACGAGTACCGCTCGCGCATCATGCCCGTGAACCGGGTCTGGAACCTGGAGGCCCTCACCGGGGCGCTGGGCCGCTTCCCGCTCCAGACGAACGAGCGCATCACCCTCGAGTACGTCCTGCTCAAGGGCGTGACGGACGCCCTGGAGGACGGCCGCCGCCTCGTGGAACTGGCCTCCCGCTTCCCCAGCAAGGTGAACCTCATCCCCTTCAACCCGCACGAGGGCAGCGGCTTCGAGCCCCCGGACGAGGCCCGGGTCTCCGCCCTCTGCCGGATGCTCTCGGACGCCGGCGTCCTCGTCAGCGTCCGCCGCTCCCGGGGCCAGGACATCGGCGGCGCCTGCGGCCAGCTCGTGCGCGAGGGCCAGGGCCGCCCGCTCCGGAAGCCCGCCCGCCGGGAGCCATGACCCGGCCCACCTTCTTCCAGCTGTTGGGGGGGCTCCTCGCGGAGGACGGCACCCTCAGCCTGCGGGAGCTGCTGGACCGGGGCGGCTCCGAGCGCATCTACGGCCTCGCCCTGACCCTGCTCGCGCTCCTCTCCTTCCTGCCGGGCGTGGCGAACCTCATCGCCCTGGCGATCCTCGGGCTCGGCCTCCAGATGGTCGCCGGCCGCCGCCACCCCTGGCTGCCGAAGCGGGTCCTGGACCACGAGATGCACCAGGGCAAGGTGAAGGCGCTCCTCGCCAAGGTGGAGGCCCAGATCCGCCGTCTGGGCCCCCGCCGGGAGCCGCCGCGGCCCATCCCGCCCCGCCTCCTGGGCCTCCTGGTCTCCTGGACGGCCCTGCTGCTGTCCTTGCCCCTCCTGCTGCCCTTCGCCAACGTCCTGCCGGCGGCGGCCCTCCTCCTCATGGGCATCGCGCTGCTGGAGGACTGGCCCTTCGCCGCCTGGCTGGGCCTCGCTGGCGGCGCGGGCACCACCGTCTACTTCGCGCTCTCCTTCGACCTGGTGCTGAAGGCCCTCAAGGCCGTCTGGCACCTGCGACACTTGACGGACTGACCGCGAAGGACTGATGCGCTTCGACGCCCTGACCCTCTTCCCCGAGTACTTCGAGGCCGCCCGCCTGGGCGTGACGGGCCGCGCCTTCCGGGAGCTGGGCCACGGCCTCTTCACCCACAGCTACCGGCCCTTCGCCGGCAACGTCCACGGCCATGTGGACGACACGCCCTACGGGGGCGGGCCCGGCATGGTGCTGCGGCCCGAGGTGCTGCGGGACACCCTGGCGGCGGTACCCCGGGAGGGGACGGGCCGGGTCATCCACTTCACGCCCGCCGCGCCGCCCCTGCGACACGCGGATGTCCTCGACCTGGCCCGGCTGGACCAGGTGATCCTCGTCTGCACCCGCTACGAGGGCCTGGACCAGCGGGCCGTGGAGCGGCTCGTGGACCAGGAGTTCAGCGTCGGCGAGGCGGTGCTCTCCGGCGGCGAGCTGCCGGCCCTGGTCCTCATCGACGCCGTCTGCCGCTGGCTGCCCGGGGTCCTCGGCAACGAGGCCTCCGCCGAGGCGGACAGCTTCGCCACGGGCCTCCTGGACCACCCCCACTTCACCCGCCCCGAGGTCTTCGAGGGCCGGGAGGTGCCGGCGGTCCTGAAGTCCGGGGACCACGAGGCCATCCGCCTCTGGCGCCTCCGGGAGGCCATGGCCCGGACCAAGCGGCTGAGGCCCGACCTCTGGGCCATCTTCCTCCGGGACCGCCTGCCCGCCCTCCCCCGCCCGGACCAGTGGGCGGCCTGGCAGGTGGAGCATCCCGAGGACGAGGACCGGCCCAAGCCCAAGGGCTGGAAGGGCTGGCCCCGGGATTAGGCCTTGCCCCCGCCCCGGGCCTTGGTAGACTGGTCGTTCGCGCCCATGCCGGGCGCCTTCGAGCCATGTCCCCCGTTCCCGGTGCAGGACCGCTGGCCTTCAGGAGATCCCATGAGCGACATCATCTTCGAGAAGGTCGAGTCCGGCCTGCTCCGCAAGGACCTGCCCCGCCTCTCCCCCGGCGACACCGTGAAGGTGCACGTCAAGGTGAAGGAAGGCGAGAAGGAGCGCATCCAGCTCTTCCAGGGCACCGTCATCGCCCTCAAGGGCGGCGGCATCCGCGCCTCCTTCACCGTCCGCAAGATCGCGAGCGGCGTCGGCGTCGAGCGCATCTTCCCCCTGCACACCCCCTCCATCGACAAGCTCGAGGTGGTGCGCCACGGTCGCGTGCGCCGCGCCAAGCTCTACTTCCTCCGGGAGAAGCTGGGCAAGTCCGGCCGCCTCAAGGAGCGGAAGTCCGAGAACGCCTGATCCAGGCGGCCCGGATTCCGATGAAAGGCGCCCCGAGGGGCGCCTTTTTCTTGCCTGGGCGGGACTTGGCGAGGCATGTGACGATCCCGCGACATTCCTGGGCTCAACTGGTGCCACGGTGCTTGCGTAGCTCCACCACCGCTCCCTCCGGGCGGTCCTTCTCAGGAGAATCCATGAAGCGTCTGCTTCGCGTGCTCGCTCCCCTGGCCCTCGTGGCCGCCCCCCTGGCCGCCCAGGATGCCCACTTCGGGATCCAGGCCGGCGTCAACATCCCCCAGTCCGACCTCAAGGACTTCGTCGACAGCAAGCTCGGCTTCACCCTGGGCGCCAACGTCGCCGTGGACCTGGGCTCCGGCCACGTGATCCGGCCCCGCGCGGACTACGGCTTCTACAGCGCCTCCGTGAGCGATCCCCTCTTCACGAGCGACAACAAGGCCAAGACCCTCTTCGTCGGCGCGGACTACCTCTACTTCCCCGCCCAGCGGATGGAAGGCTTCTACGTGACCGCCGGTCTCGGCTACCAGAACACCAAGCTCGAGGTGAGCACCCCCTTCGGCGACACCAGCGACTCCAAGGGCGCCTTCGCCTGGGCGGTGGGCGGCGGCTGGCAGATCACGGACCTGGTGGGCGCCGAGCTGCGCTACACCTCCAGCCACCCCAAGTTCGACGGCGCCTCCCAGGCCTTCAAGGCCGACGCCCTCAACCTCGGCGTGACCTTCAAGTTCTGAGCCCGCTCCGGCGGCAAGGGAAGGCCCCGCGTCCGCGGGGCCTTCTCCGTTTCAGAAGCCGTATTCCTTCCACCGCCGGGTGATCGTCTCCAGCACCGCTTCGGGGAAGGCGAGATCCTCGGGCCACTCCCGGGGGAAGCCGTCGAAAGGCTTGTTCTTGCGGGTGGCGTCGATGCCCACCTTGGAGCCGAAGGCGAAGCGGTCCGAGCTGTGGTCCAGGACGTCCAGGGGGCCGTCGGTGAAGAGCAGGTCCCGGCGCGGGTCCACGTTGCTGGTGACCCGGAAGAGCACCTCGTTCATGTCGTGGGGATCGATGTCCTCGTCCACCACGACCACGCACTTGCTGAACATGATCTGGCCCGTGCCCCAGATGGCGCTCATGACCTTCTGGGCGTGGCCCGGATACTCCTTCTTCATGGAGACGATGACCAGGTTGTGGAAGCCGCCCGCCGCCGGCAGGTGCATGTCCCGGATCTCGGGCAGGACCATGCGGAGCAGGGGCAGGAAGATGCGCTCGGTGGCGTAGCCCAGCCAGGCGTCCTCCTGGGGCGGCCGGCCCACGATGGTGGCGGGGTAGACCGGGTCCTTGCGGTGCGTGATGGCGGTGACGTGGAGCACGGGGTAGTCGTCCGCCAGGGAGTAGTAGCCCGTGTGGTCGCCGAAGGGGCCCTCCCGCCGCAGCTCGCCGGGGTTCACGAAACCCTCGATGACGAGCTCGGAGTCCGCGGGGACCTCCAGGTCGTTCGTCACGCACTTGACCATCTCGATGCCCTGCCCCCGCAGGAACCCGGCGAACATCAGCTCACTGAGGAAGGGAGGCAGAGGGGCCGTGGCGGCGTAGGTGAGGTTCGGATCCCCGCCGAAGCTCACGGCTACGGGCATCTTCTCGTCCCGGCCGTAGCCGTGGCGGTTCCGGGCGCCGTCGTGGTGGAGCTGGGTGTGGAAGCCCAGGGTGCGGTCGTCGAAGACCTGCAGGCGGTAGAGGCCCACGTTCCGATGGCCCGTCTGCTTGTTCACCGTATGGCTCATGCCGAAGGTGATGTAGGGACCCCCGTCCCCGGGCCAGGTGGTCAGCACCGGCAGCTCCGAGAGGCGGACCTGGTCGCCGGTCTTCACCACCTCCTGGCAGCGGCCCTTCCGGACGCTCTTGGGCATCCAGGCACCCACCTCCGCCAGCAGGGGCAGCTTGGCCAGCTTCTCGAAGAAGCCGAGGCCCGGCTTGGGCATGGCCTCCTGGATGAGCGTCTCGATGCGGTCGGCCACGGCATCCAGCCCCCGGGCCTCCTTCTCGACGCCCAGGGCCATCTCCATGCGCCGCCGGGAGCCGTAGACGTTCATGGCCACGGGCATCCCGCCGCCCTTGGGGCGCTCGAAGAGGAGGGCCTTGCCGCCCCCCGGCTCCTTGGAGACCCGGTCCGCGATGGCCCCCACCTCCAGGTGGGGGTCCACCTCGGCCCGGACGCGGTGCAGCTCGCCGGCCGCCTCCAGCTGCTTCAGGAAGTCCTGGAAATCCCTGCTCATGGCTCGATCTTCCCACCTTCACGGCCTTGGATGCCGCGCGTTCTCCCGGCGGGCCTCCCGGCGAGGCCCCTTCCAGCCCCCAGCCTCCAGCCCCCAGCCCCCTGCCTCCAGCCTCCAGCCCGGACATTTCCCTTGAATCCAGAGGCCTTCCCCGGCATCCTGGAGGGCCTGACTGGCCATGGGCCCCCCGAAGCGCGTCCGCCTGGACTGCCGCCCCCGCGCCGCACAACTCAAGAGGCAAGCATGTACGCGATCATCCAGACCGGCGGTAAGCAGTACCGCGTGGCCGAGGGCGAGATCCTGCGCGTGGAGCGCCTGGAGGCCGAGGCCAAGGGGAAGGTGACCTTCGACCAGGTCCTCCTCGTGGACAAGGACGGCGATCTCAAGGTGGGCCAGCCCACCCTGAAGGGCGCCTCCGTCGAGGGCGAGGTCGTCTCCAACGACCGCGCCAAGAAGGTCATCATCTTCAAGAAGCGCCGCACCACCACCTATCAGCGCACCCAGGGCCACCGCCAGGACTACACCGAAGTGCGCATCAAGTCGATCAAGGCCTAAAGGAGGGATGACCCATGGCTCACAAGAAAGGCGTCGGCTCCACTCGTAACGGCCGCGACTCGCATTCCCAGCGTCTCGGCACCAAGGTCTTCGGCGGCCAGGTCTGCACCGCCGGCTCCATCATCGTCCGCCAGCGCGGCACCCGGTTCCACGCCGGCGTGAACGTCGGCATGGGCAAGGACCACACGATCTTCGCCCTCATCGACGGTAAGGTCCGGTTCCAGGACAAGGGCCAGCACGGCCGCTTCATCCACGTGGACCCCGTCGAGGCCTGAGGCCTCGGCAGGTTTTCGAGGTGTGAGGTTCGAGGTGTGAGGGCTGCCCTCACGGCCTCGCCCCTCACACCTCATTCCTTGTCGCCATGTTCCTAGACCATCTCCAGCTCGAAGTCGCCGCCGGTAAGGGCGGCGCGGGGGCCACCGCCTTCCGCCGGGACAAGACCACCATCGCGGGCGGTCCCGACGGCGGGGACGGCGGCCACGGGGGCTCGGTCTACCTCAAGGCCACGGACACCCTCAACACCCTCAACTCCTTCCGCAACACCCGGAAGTTCGAGGCGGGCAAGGGCGACAACGGCGCAGGTGGGCTCAAGAAGGGCAAGGACGGCGCGGATGTCGTCATCGAGGTCCCCCTCGGCACCCTCATCAAGGATGCCGAGAGCGGCGAGGTCCTCGCGGAGCTCATGGCCCACGGCGAGACCGTGCGCGTGGCCCGGGGCGGCCGCGGCGGCCTCGGCAACTGGCACTTCAAGAGTGCCACCAACCGCACCCCGCGGCACCATCAGCCCGGCGAGCCCGGCGAGGCCCGCCTCCTGGACCTGGAGCTGAAGCTCATCGCCGACGTGGGCTTGGCGGGCTTCCCCAACGCCGGGAAGAGCACGCTGGTGAGCCGCTTCTCCGCCGCCAAGCCCAAGATCGCCGACTACCCCTTCACAACCCTGGAGCCCCAGCTCGGCGTCGTGGGCATGGAGCGCTTCGGCGGCGACTACCTGGACACCTGGGTCATCGCGGACATCCCCGGCCTCATCGAGGGCGCCGCCGGCGGCGCGGGCCTCGGCATCCAGTTCCTCCGCCACGTGGAGCGCACCCGCATGCTGCTCCACCTCGTGGACCTCTCGGATCCCACCGAGGACCCCCTGGACGCCATCCGCGTCATTGAGGGCGAGCTGGCGGCCTTCAGCCCCGTGCTCGCCGCCAAGCCCCGCTGGCTCGTCGGCACCAAGCTCGACGCCCTGCAGGACGAGGACCGCCGCGCGGCCTTCGAGAAGCTCTGCGCCGAGCGCGGCCAGCCGGCCTTCCTCATCAGCGCGGCGACCGGCGAGGGCCTCAAGGAGCTCGCGCATGCGGTGACGGCGCGGCTCAAGGAGCTCCCGAAGTGAGCCTGCCCGGGGCGGCGGCGCGGTGAGGCGCGTCGGCCTGCTGGGCGGGGCCTTCAACCCGCCCCACGACGGGCACCTCGCCCTCGCGCGGCTGGCCCTGGCGCATCTGGAGCTGGACGAGCTCCGGATCGTCCCCACGGCCCTCTCGCCCCACAAGCCCACCCCCGGCGACGTCACGGACGGCCAGCGCCTGGCGCTCGTCCAGGCGGCCTTCGCAGGGCTCGACCCCCGCGTGGTGGTGGACGGCCAGGAGCTCGCGCGGGGCGGCACCAGCTACACCGCCGACACCCTGGAGACCCTCGCGGCCGTGGCGCCGGAGGACCGCCTCATCGTCGTCCTCGGCAGCGATCAGCTTCCGGGCCTGCCCCGCTGGCGGCGGGCGGAGGCGATCTTCCGCCTCGCCGCCGTGGCGGTGGCGGAGCGCCCCGGCCAGGCCCTCGACATCCCGCCGGACCTGCCGCTGCGCCCAGAGGCCCGCTGGAGCGGCGCGCCCGGCGAACTCATCCGCCTGCCCTCCACGGAGGTGGACCTGGCCTCCAGCGCCGTGCGGGATGACCTCCGTCACAACCGCGCCACGCCTGGGATTCCGCCCCCGGTGGCCCGCCTCATCGACGCCGAAAACCTCTACAAGTGACTTCCTCGATTCGCTACACTCCAACCCGCCCGGAGCTTGCATGACGCTGACCCCCCGGCTCTCGACCGTGGTCGAGGCCGCCCGATCCAAGAAGGCCCTCCGAATCCGCCTCGTGGATGTGAAGGACGTCGCCAGCTTCACGGACACCTTTGCTTTCATGAGCGGCACCAGCGACCGGCAGAACCGGGCCATCGCCGATGCCGTCGAGGAGCAGCTCCGGCTCCAGGGCGAGCGCCCCATCTCCACCGAGGGCGGCCAGAACGGCTCCTGGATCCTGCTGGACTACGGCGACCTCGTCGTCCACGTGATGGACGAGGAGACCCGCCGCCACTACAACCTCGAGGCCCTCTGGAAGGACGGCCGCGAGCTCGAGCTTCCGCCGGAGACCCATCCGGCCCAGGCGCAGTAGCGCCGCCAATGCCCCCATTGGTGCCCAGGAGCGCACGATGACCGACTCCCACAATCCCTTCGAAGCCATGCAGGCCCGCCTGCGCGTCGCCGCCCAGCTCTACGGGCTGGAGGACGCCCTCTTCAAGGTCTTCATGGCCCCGAGCCGCTCCATGGTCGTGAGCCTGCCCGTGATGATGGATGACGGGCGGTGGGAGGTCTTCACCGGCTACCGCGTGCAGCACAATGTCGCCCGCGGCCCCGCGAAGGGCGGCATCCGCTACCACCCCGGCGTCACCTTCGATGAGGTGAAGGCGCTCTCGGCCTGGATGACCTGGAAGTGCGCCGTCGTGGACGTGCCCTTCGGCGGCGGCAAGGGCGGCATCATCTGCGACCCCACCAAGATGAGCCAGGGCGAGCTGGAGCGGCTCACCCGCCGCTACACGGCCAACATCATCAAGTCGCTGGGCCCCGACTCGGACGTCCCGGCGCCCGACGTCAACACCAACGAGCGCGTGATGGCGTGGGTCATGGACACCTACTCCATGCACACCGGCCACACCGTCACCGGTGTGGTGACCGGCAAGCCGGTGGAGATGGGCGGCTCGCTGGGGCGGCGCGAGGCCACGGGGCGTGGGGTCACCTTCATGGTGAAGGAGGCGCTGGCGCACCTCGGCATGTCGCCGCAGGAGTGCACGGTGGCGGTGCAGGGCTTCGGGAACGTGGGCTCCGTGGCCGCCAGCCTGATCGCGCACGAGGGCTGCCGCATCGTCGCCATCGGCGATCGCTCGGGCTCG
>DASTWQ010000004.1:0-15902 GCA_035758545.1 Holophagaceae bacterium
GGTCGTCCGCATCGCCATCCGCAACATGGCCGCCTTCGACCGCGCGGGCGGGCTCCTGGCGGGCCTGGGCAAGGCCCTGAACCGGCTGCGCCACCGCCGCCGCCGCAACACGGTGGAGGGATCGAAGGAGAACATCTCCCATCACTACGACCTGGGCAACGCCTTCTACAGCCTCTGGCTGGACCCGACCATGGCCTACTCCTGCGCCGTCTACGCGCGGGAGGACGAGGACCTGGAGCTGGCCCAGCGCCGGAAATTCGAGCGCATCTGCGAGAAGCTGCGGCTCGGGCCCGAGGACCACCTGCTGGAGATCGGCACCGGGTGGGGCGGCTTCGCGGCTCACGCGGCGGCGGCCTACGGCTGCCGCGTGACCACCACCACCCTCAGCCGGGAGCAGCACGCCAAGGCCGCGGAGCTGTTCAAGGCCAAGGGCCTGGAAGACCGCATCGACCTGCGCCTGGAGGACTACCGGCACCTCAGCGGCACCTACGACAAGGCCGTCAGCATCGAGATGTTCGAGGCCGTGGGCCTGGAGCACTACGACGCCTACTTCTCGTCCGTGGACCGCCTGCTGAAGCCCGGCGGCACCTTCCTGCTGCAGACCATCACCATGAACGAGCGGAGCTTCCCGGGCTACATCCGGGCCTCGGACTGGATCCAGCGCCGCATCTTCCCCGGCGCGGAGCTGGCGTCGGTGATGGAGATCCAGCGCAGCCTCGCCCGCTGCTCGGGCCTGGCCCTCTTCGACCTGGAGGACATCGGCACTCACTACGCCCGCACCCTGCGGGAGTGGCGCCGGCGTTTCCTGGGCGTCCTGGACCAGGTGAAGGCCCAAGGTTTCGACGACACCTTCATCCGCATGTGGGAGTACTACCTGGCGAGCTGCGAGGGCGGCTTCCTGGAGCGCCACATCTCGGACGTGCAGCTCCTGCTCGTGAAGGAGGGCGCCACCGGCGCGCTCCTGCGCGAGCCCTGGTGAAGGGGAAGCCCATGCGCCGCGGCCTCGCCCTCTACGCGGTCCTCGTGCTGCTGGCCATGGTGGGCGTGACCACCTGGGCCAGCCTGCACGAGGGCGTCTTCGCGGCCACGGCCCGGATGCTCCGGGATCCCTGGTCCGTGGCCACCTTCTTCGACGCCTACTTCGGCTTCCTCTGGTTCTTGCTCTGGATCGCCGCCACCGAGCGCAGCCTGGCGCTGAAGGTCCTCTCGCTGCCGCTCATCCTCGCCTTCGGCAACCTCGCCATGGCGGCCTACGTCCTGTTCCGCCTCACGCGGATGGAGCCGGGGAGCGGCTTCCGGGGCTTCCTGCTGGGGGCGCGGTGAGCTTCTCCACCTGGGCCCGGCGCCGGCTCTGGGACCCCATCCTCGCCCAGCTCCGCCAGGGGCTCAGCCCCCGGGGTCTGGCCTGGAGCGCCTGCCTGGCCCTGGCCTGCTCGGTCTTTCCCGTGATCGGCGCGACGACGCTGCTCTGCCTCGCCGCCGGCGCCGTCCTGCGGCTGAACCATCCCGTGATGCAGGCGGTGAACTACCTCGCCTATCCGCTGCAGCTCGCCCTGCTGGTGCCCTTCTGGCGCCTGGGGGAGCGGCTCTTCGGCGCGCCCCGCATGGACCTGGACCTGGGGCGCATCTTCACGGCCATCCGGACGGACTTCCCGGCGGCCTTCCGGTTCTACGGCGCCGAGGTCTGGCACGGCGCCGTGGCCTGGATGCTGGTGGCCCTGCCGCTGGCCTGCCTGGCGGCCCTGGTGTTGACCCCCGTCCTACGGCGGCTGGCGCCCCGGTGGCGGGAGGCGGAGGTGAAGGGATGACCGCCTGGATGCTGATCCTCCTGGCCATCCTGGGCGCCTGCGCGCTGCAGGCCGCGCTGTGGCTCGTCTACCGGCGCACGGACCGGGCGGACTGGGTGGACGCGGGCTGGGCCGGGAGCCTGGGCCTGATGGCGATCCTCTACGGCGCGGCGGGTCCCGGCGACCCCCACCGCCGCCTGCTGGTGGCGGCTCTGGGCGGATTCTGGGGCCTGCGGCTGGCCCTGCACCTGGCCCGGCGCATCGCAGGCGGGCCCGAGGATGGCCGCTACACCCAGCTCAAGGCCGAGTGGAAGACCGGCCTGCCCGCGAAGTTCCTCCTCTTCTTCCAGTTCCAGGCCCTGCTGGCGGTGTTCCTGAGCCTGCCCTTCCTCTGGGCCTGCCTGGACCGGCGTCCGGGCCTCGGCCTGCTGCCCTGGCTGGGGGCGGCCCTGGCACTGGTGTCCATCCTCGGCGAGGCCCTGGCGGACGGGCAGCTGCGCCGCTTCAAGGCCGATCCCGGGAACCGCGGCCAGGTCTGCCGGGCGGGGCTGTGGTCCGTCTCCCGGCACCCCAACTATTTCTTCGAGTGGCTCATCTGGGTGGCCTTCGCGCTGCTGGCCTTCCCCTCGCCCTGGGGCTGGACGGCGCTCGCCTGCCCGGCGCTGATGCTCCATTTCCTGCTGCGGGTGACGGGCATCCCCGCCACCGAGGCCCAGAGCCTGCGCAGCCGGGGCGAAGCCTACGCCCGCTATCAGCGCGAGGTCAGCGCCTTCGTCCCCTGGTTCACCAAGAAAGGCCACGCATGATCGACGCCCTCCTCGCCGCCGGCGCCATCCCCGACGCCCTCATCCGCGTCCGCATCCGCCAATTGCTGCGCCAGCGCCTGGCGGAGGAGACCGCCGGCGGCCTGGAGGCCACCCACGCCCGCTTCCGCGAGCGCCTCGCCGCCTGGGGGCAGGGCCCCGTCGCCATCGCCACCGTGGACGCCAACGAGCAGCACTACGAGGTGCCGCCGGCCTTCTTCCAGCTCTGCCTGGGGCCGCGGCTCAAGTACAGCTGCGCCCTCTACGACCTGGAGAAGCCCGAGGGCCAGCAGGGCCTCGGTGCGGCCGAGGAGGCCATGCTCGCCCTCACGGCGGAGCGGGCGGAGCTGAAGGACGGCCTCGACATCCTGGAGCTGGGCTGCGGCTGGGGCTCCCTCACCCTCTGGATGGCCGAGCGGTTCCCGAAGGCGCGCATCACGGCGGTCTCCAACTCCAAGGACCAGCGCGGCTTCATCGAGGCCCGCGCCCTGGAGCGGGGCCTGGCGAACGTCCGGGTGATCACGGCGGACATGAACGCCTTCCAGCCCGAGGGCACCTTCGACCGGGTGGTCTCCGTGGAGATGTTCGAGCACATGCGCAACCACCGGGTGCTGATGGAACGCATCGCGGGCTGGCTGCGGCCCGGGGGCAAGCTCTTCATCCACATCTTCACCCACAAGGACCTGACCTATCCCTTCGAAGTCCGGGACGAGACGGACTGGATGTCGAAGCACTTCTTCACCGGCGGGATGATGCCCGCCGACAGCTACCTGTTCCGGTTCCAGGAGGCGCTCCGGCTGGAGGACCACTGGCAGGTGGATGGCCGGCACTACGCCCGGACCTCCGAGGCCTGGCTCGCCAACCTGGACGCCCGGCGGGACGAGGCGCTCGCCCTCTTCCGGAAGGTCTACGGCGCCGAGGCGCGGCTCCGCCTGGCCCGCTGGCGGATCTTCTTCATGGCCTGCGCGGAGCTCTGGGCGTTCCGGGGCGGCTCGGAATGGTTCGTGTCCCACTACCGGTTCACCCGGCCCTGAGGGCCGTCCGCCGGCCCAGCGGGGCCGCTGCCCGGGTCCCGGATGGAGGGCCTGGGCGGGCTCCGCTAGCCTGGACCGCAGCAGGTTGTATGGAGGCTCTGTGAACGACGCCCGGCCCAAGGCCGCGATCCGGAAGCGCTTCCCCTGGGGCTGGGCCCTCCTGGCCGTCCTGGGCCTCGCGGCCGTGGGCGCGATGGTGCGCGCCCGGAACGCGCCCGTATCCGTGAGCCTGGGGAGCCCCACGGTCTTCAGGGCCGGCGAACGGAACCCCGTGGTCACCGCTTCGGGGTACATCGTGGCCCGCATCCGGGCGACGCTCTCCAGCAAGGTGCTGGGCCGGGTCTCCTGGCTCGGTGTGCAGGAGGGCAGCCGGGTGCGGAAGGGCGAAGTGCTCGCCCGGCTCGAGGCGCCGGACCTGCAGGCGGCCCGGGACCAGGTGAAGGCCCAGCTGGACCAGGCCCTCCTGGACGTCCACCGGGACGAGCAGCTGGTGCAGGCCGGCGCCCTGGACCAGGCCAGCCTGGACCGGGCCCGGAGCCAGGCCGCGGCGCTGAAGGCCCAGCTCGCCTACCAGGACGCGCTGCTGGAGAGCATGGTGCTGCGCGCGCCCTTCACCGGCGTCGTCACCCAGAAGCTGTCCGAGGTGGGCGAGACCGTGGCCCCGGGCAGCGCCGGCGGCGCCAACGCCATCAACGCCATCCTCGTCATGGCCGACTTCAACACCCTGGAAGTGGAGGTGGAGGTCAACGAGACCTCCATCGCCAAGCTGGCCAAGGGCATGCCCGCGGAGATCCGCGTGGACGCCCTCGACCCGCAGGTGTTGAAGGGCCACCTGCGGGAGATCTACCCCAGCTCGGACCGGCAGAAGGCCGTGGTCATCGTGCGTGTGGCCCTGGACGAGAAGAACCCGATCCTGGTGCCCGACATGGGCGCCAAGGTGACCTTCCTCGGCGCGCCCTACGACCACGACGCCGTCATTCTCGGCCGCGAGCAGGTCCTCAAGGACGCCCAGGGCCATCCCTTCGCCTGGGTGGAGGAGGGCGGCGTGGCGGTGCGCAAGCCCGTCTACGTCCGAGAGGAGAATCCCCTGGGTCTGGAGGTGACGGGCCTGGCGCCGGATGCCCGGCTCATCGTCGCGCCGCCGGAGAACCTCCGCCCCGGGGCGAAGCTGAAGGTGAAGCCCGCATGAGCGGCGGCGGGCCCGCTCCCGGCGGAGAGCCGTCGATCATCCGCCTGCGGGGCGTCGCCAAGAGCTACTGGCGGGAGTCACTGGAGGTGCCGGTCCTGCAGGGCATCGACCTGGACATCCCCCGCGGGGACTACGTGGCCCTCATGGGCCCTTCGGGCTCCGGCAAGACGACCCTGCTGAACCTCATCGCCGGCATCGACCGGCCCACCGCCGGGGAGCTGGAGGTGTGCGGCTCCGCGCTGAACGAGCTGGATGACGATGGGCTCGCGGCCTGGCGGAACACCCACGTGGGCTTCATCTTCCAGAACTACAACCTCGTCCCCGTACTCACGGCCTTCGAGAACGTGGAGCTGCCGCTGCTGGTCACCCGCCTGGCGAGGCGGGAGCGGCGCCGCCGGGTGGAGGAGGCCCTGGCCCTCGTCAACCTGCAGGACCGCATGGAGAACTATCCCCGGCAGCTGAGCGGCGGCCAGGAGCAGCGCGTGGCCATCGCCCGGGCCATCGTCACGGACCCGGACCTGATCGTGGCGGACGAACCCACCGGCGCCCTGGACGGGAGGAATGCCGAGGAGGTGCTGGGGCTCATGGAACGCCTGAGCGGGGAGCTGCGGAAGACGATCCTGATGGTCACCCACGACCCCAAGGCCGCCCATCACGCCCGCATCCAGATCCACCTGGAGAAGGGCGTCCTGGACCGCACCGTGGAGGTGAACCGGTGAGGCTCCTGCCGCTCGTGTGGAAGTCGCTGTGGCGCAGCAAGCGCCGCACGCTCCTCGTGCTGCTCAGCCTCACGCTCTCGGTCTTCATCGTCACGGTGCTCCAGAGCCTGCTCACCACGCTGGATTCGGTGGCCAACAACCCCAACTCCAGCAACCGAATCGTGGTGCGGAACAAGTCGGGGCTGACCCAGTTCCTGCCGGTGGCCTACGAGGCCTGGCTCCGCCAGCAGCCGGAAGTCGCGGCCACCTGCAAGCTCCAGTGGTTCGGTGGGGAGTACAAGGACCCCTCCAACTTCTTCCCCCAGTTCGCCTCGGATGAGACGACCCTCTTCCAGGTCTTCCGGGAGGAGTTCGGCGCCTCGGGCATCACCGACGCCCAGCTCAAGGACTACCAGCGGGACGGCAACGGCTGCATCGTCGGCAAGGCGCTGGCGGACAAGTACGGGTGGAAGGTGGGGGACACGATCCCGCTGAAGGGCACCATCTTCCCCGTCAACCCGCGGCTCACCGTCCGCATCATCTTCAGGGCCGACAAGCCCTCGAACGAGAACGTCCTGCACTTCCACTACAAGCTGCTGGAGGAGGGCGTGCCCTGGTTCAAAGGGCGCACGGGGTCCTTCTATGTCCGGGTGAAGCGGCCGGAGCAGGTGCCGGCCCTCTGCGCCCGCATCGACCGGCACTTCGCCAACAGCCCGGCGGAGGTGACGGCGGAGACGGAGAACGCCTTCAACCTCTCCTTCGTGAAGATGCTGGGCAACATCAACGCCATCATCCAGGGCATCACCGCCGCCGTGGCGGTGGCCATCCTCATCGTCACGGCGAGCACCATGGCCGGGGCCATCCGGGAACGGCGCACGGAGATCGCCGTGCTGAGGGCCATGGGCTTCCGCACCGGGGCGGTGCTCGGCCTCCTGCTCGCGGAAGGCCTGCTGCTGGTGGGCGCCGCCGGGGCCCTGGGCATCCTCCTGGCCCAGGGCGCCGCCGGCGGGGTGCGGGGGAGCCTGGGCATGGTGATGCCCTTCTTCGCGGACTTCGGGGTGGCTCCGGGCACCGCCCTCGCGGTGCTGGCGGCGGCGGCGGGGGTGGGGCTCCTCTCCACCTTCGTGCCGGCCTACCAGGCCACCCGCCAGCCCATCCCCGACGGATTGAAGGCGGTCTGAGGTGGCCCTCCTCCTCGCCGTCCCCCTGCTGGCCTACCTGGGCTGGCTGGTCTGGGCCCTGGTGGCCTATCCCATTCCCCTGAGCTACAACCTCCGCTCCCTCTGGCAGCGGAAGGTCTCCACCCTCAGCACCGCCGGCGCCATCGCCCTGGTGGTGGGCATCTTCGTCGTGGTCCTGAGCCTGGCCACGGGCCTGAGCCAGGCCTTCGTCAGCTCCGGCCGGGCGGACCAGGCCATCGTCATGCGCCCCAACAGCCGCTTCGAGCTGAACTCCGTCGTGACCCGCGGCCAGGCCCGGATCCTCGAGGTGGACCCCCGCCTCGCCCGACTGGACGGCGAGCCCATGGCCAGCCCCGAGGTGGTGGTGGTGAAGATCTTCGGGAAGCGGGACGGGGACGAGACCAACGTGAGCATCCGCGGGCTGGGCCCCATGGGCCTCCGGCTCCGGCCCGAGGTCCACCTGGTGGCGGGCCGCTGGTTCCGGCCCGGGCTCACGGAGATCGTCGTGCCCCGGCGCATGCAGGCGCGCTTCGAAGGCCTCGACCTCGGGCAGGAGGTGAAGCTCGGCGGGCGCAGCTGGACGGTGGTCGGGGCCTTCGATGCCGCCGGCTCCTCCTTCGACTCGGAGATCTGGGGCGGCGCCGACGAGGTGATGCAGGCCTTCAAGCGCAGCGTCTATTCGGTGGTCACCGTCCGCCTGGCGGATCCCGGCCGCCTGCCGGCCTTCACGGAGGCCCTCGCCAAGGATCCCCGGCTCCAGCTGGAGGCGGTGCCGGAGCAGGCCTACTTCCGGGAGCTGACCAAGTCCGGGGACCCCATCAAGATCCTGGGCAACCTCATCACCCTGATCCTCACCGCCGGGGCCATCTTCTCGGCCATGAACACCATGTACGCGGCCGTGGCCGGCCGCACCCGGGAGATCGGGACGCTGCGGGCCCTGGGCTTCCGCCGCCGGGAGATCCTGGCCAGCTTCCAGTGGGAGGCCATCCTGCTCTGCGGGGCGGGGGGGATCCTCGGGGCCCTCCTGAGCCGCCTGGCCAACGGGATCCAGACCGGTACCACCAGCTTCCAGACCTTCAGCGACGTCAGCTTCGCCTTCACGATCACCCCGACGCTGATGCTGCAGGGACTGGCCTTCAGCCTGGCCATGGGCCTCCTGGGGGGGCTTCTGCCGGCCCTCCGGGCCTCCCGGATCCCCCTCACCGAGGCGATGAAGGGGGCGTGACCTCCCTCAAAAGATGGGCGCCGGCCCTTGACCCGCCTCGCCATGCGAGGCAGATTGAGGACTAAACGGAGGCCCCCCTTGGACCGTGAACTGCTCAAAGGAAGCACCCCCCTGCTCCTGCTGTCGCTGCTCTCCGAGGGGCCCATGTACGGGTACCAGATCATCGAGACCGTCCGCGCTCGCACTGGGGGCACCTATACCTTGAAGGAAGGCGCCTTGTACCCCGCCCTCCACAAGCTCGAGGCCGCGGAGTTCATCACCTCCTACTGGGAGACCCAGCCCAACGGGCGCGAGCGGCGCTACTACGCCGTGCTGCCCGCCGGCACCTCATTCCTGGAGGCGAAGAAGCGGGAATGGAACCAGTTCGTGGACATGGTGCAGGGCTTCGTGGGACCCCGGGGCTGAGCGTGGAGCTGCTGGCCGGCTATCTCGCGGCGGTGGAGCGCGGCCTGTCCGCGCTGCCGCGCCGCCGCCGCCGGGAGCTGCTTCGGGAGCTGGAGGCCAGCCTGCTGGACGAGGCCGAGAGCCTCGGCCTTGTGAGCGAGGAGGCCCTTGCCGCCACGTTGCGGGAGAAGGAGGCCCCCGCCGACCTGGCCCGGGAGCTGCTCGCCGCCGAGACGGACAACTCCCGCCACCGCCGCCACACCAAGCTCCTGGCCGGCGCCGCCATCGGCCTGGCCACCGGAGGCTACCTCTTCATCCTGGGCCTCTACCTGGACCGGCCCTGGCGCATGAGCCTCTCCATCGGCCTGGCCCTGGGCTTGGCGGTGGGGGTGGGCATCTTCTGGCTGCGCTCCCACTGGCAGCGGATGCATCCGGGCATGCGGGTCCTGCTGGCCATGGCCCTGGGCACCCTGCTGGCCACCCCCATGGGCTTCGCCGTGGGCCACACCTTCCATTGGACCTGGCTCAGCTACGGCACCTTCGCGGGCTACCTGGTGGAGCGCTTCCAGTCCGGCCGCCAGCTCCCGGGCTGGATCATGGACAACCTGGCCTTCACGGCCCTCCTGTTCGCCCTGGTCACGGTCCAGCAGCGGCACTGGTTCCTGGAGTGGACCGACTGGCAGTTCGTGCTGCGGTCCATGCTCTTCAACCTGGTGCTGCAGGCCGGCGTCTGGGGCGGGTTGCACCTGCACCGGCTCCTGGATGGCCACTGGCTGCTGAAGCCCAACCGCGCCTGAATCCTCCTTGCCGCCGCCAGGGTGGGGCGGTAGACTGTCCCTCTTACGGGCGGATGCGCCGCGTGCCTCTCCGGCATCCGGTCGGTCCCCCAAGGAGCCAGAACATGAAGCCCGACATGCACCCCGAGCTGCACGACGTCACCGTCCACTGCCAGTGCGGCAACGAGTTCCAGGCCCGCTCCACGAAGAAGGAGCTGCGCGTGGAAATCTGCTCCGCCTGCCACCCCTTCTGGACCGGCAAGCACAAGCTCCTCGACACCGCTGGCCGGGTCGAGAAGTTCCAGCGCAAGTACGCCAAGAAGGCCGAGGCCCCTGCGGCCCCCGCCGCCGAGACCGCTGTCGAGGCCGCCGAGCCCGCGGCCCCTTCGACCGAAGCCTAGATTCCGCGATTCCAGGGACGGACCGGTTCGCCGGTCCGTCCTTTTTCTTTGCGCCCGTTCCCTCCCGACCGGATGAGGTGATCGATGCACGACCAGCTTGAAGCCGTCCAGGCCCGGTTCCAGGAGGTGGAGGCCCAGCTCCAGGACCCCGCCGTGGTCACGGATCCAAGGAAGCTGCGGGACCTGACCCGGCTCCGGTCGGAGCTGGAGCCCGTGGTGGCGGCCTTCGAGCGACAGAAGGTGCTGCAAAGGCAGCTGGACGAGGCCCTGCTGGTGGCCGGGGACAAGGCCATGGACCGGGAGTTCCGGGAGATGGCCGAGGCCGAGGTGCCGGAGCTGAAGGCCGCCCTCGCCTCCGGCGAGGCGGAGCTCAAGCGCCTGCTGGTGCCCAAGGATCCCGCGGACGCCCGCAACGTGATCCTCGAGATCCGCGCCGGCACGGGCGGTGAGGAGGCCGCGCTCTTCGCCGCAGAGCTGTTCCGGATGTACGTCCGCTTCGCGGAGCGCCGGGGGCTCAAGGTCTCCGTGCTGGACGAGAGCGAGGCCGAGCACGGGGGGCTCAAGGAGGTCATCGCGATGGTGGAGGGCGAGGGCGCCTACAGCCTCCTGCGCTTCGAGAGCGGTGTGCACCGCGTCCAGCGCGTGCCGAAGACCGAGACCCAGGGACGCATCCACACCTCCGCCGCCACCGTGGCCGTCATGCCCGAGGCTGAGGACGTGGACGTGCAGATCCATGACAAGGACCTCCGCATCGACGAGTTCTGCTCCGGCGGCAAGGGCGGCCAGAGCGTCAACACCACCTACTCCGCGGTGCGGGTCACCCACCTGCCCACCAACACCGTCGTCCAGTGCCAGGACGAGCGGAGCAAGATCAAGAACCTGGAGAAGGCCATGAAGGTGCTGCGCGCGCGGCTCCTGGAGGCGGCCCAGGCGGAGCAGGACGCGGCCCGAGCGGATCTGCGCAAGTCCCAGGTGGGCAGCGGCGACCGCAGCGAGAAGATCCGCACTTACAACTTCCCCCAGAGCCGCATCACGGACCACCGGGTGGGCGTGACGATCCACCAGCTCGACCGGTTCATGCAGGGCGAGCTCGAGCCCGTCCTGGAGCCGCTGCGGGCGGCCTTCGAGGCGGAGCGGCTCCAGCAGCTGGAGGCATGAGAAAGGGGCCGCGGCGCGGCCCCTTTCCCTCCGGTGGAAGGCCGCCTACTTCTTGATCATCACCGTCTCGGCGGCGGCCAGGTGGAAGCCCAGGGGCTGGTCGGCGGGGATGCGGATGACCGTGTCCGCGGAGGCCGCCGCGGCGGCGGTGCCCGCGGCCGCGCCGATGGCGGCGCCGCCCAGGGCGTGGTCGTCCTTGTTGTGCTTGTCCGAGAGGATGCCCACCAGGGCGCCCAGGGCCGCGCCACCACCGATGAACTTGGCGTTGCGCTCGCCCTTGGGGGACGCGGTGACCGCGTGGGTGTCGGTGTCCACGGTGGAGTCCCCGATGGCGGTGACCTTGATGGCCAGCACGCCCTTGCCGCTGCTGAGGCGGCCCGCGGGCACGCTCTGGGTGACGACGCCCTTGACGGGGGTCCCGGCGGGCCAGACCGTGGTGCCGTTCACGGCGATGGGCGCGGAGAGCGTGCCGCTCCAGCCGTCGCCGGCCTGCTGCTTGTCCGTGGCGAGGGGCTCGGCGAGCTTCACGGAGACGGCGGTCTCGGCGGGGACCGTCACGCTGGCCACCTTCACGTCCTTGGCGGCGGCGAGCTGGGCGGCCTCCTTCTTCTTGGCGGCCTCGCGCTTCTTGGCGTCCGCCAGCTGCTTCTCCAGCGACTTGATGTGGTTGGCCTCCAGCGTCTTGCTGGTCTCGGCGTCGTCGGAGCCGGCGGCCTTGCCGGCCTTGGCGTCCGCCAGCTCCTGCTGAAGCTCGGCGACCCGGGACTGCTCCTGCTGGGCGGCCTGGTCCGCCAGCTTGGCGGCCTCGCTCTCGCGGTTGCAGGCCACGGTCCCGGCCAGGACGAGGGAGAGGGCGGCGGGGAGGGTGAGGGTGCGCAGATTCATGGAAGACTCCTTCGGAAGGCTCGGGGGCATTAGTCTAGATGCGGAGGGGGCCCCCCGGGTCCCCGAAATCATGAACCTCCCTGATCCCAACCCCTTGGACCCGAGGGAAGAGTCGGTCCTGAAGACGCTCATCGAGGCCTACCTGGAGGCCGGGGAGCCCGTGGGCTCCCGGCTCCTGGCCAAGCGGTATCCGGAGGCCCTCTCCAGCGCCACCATCCGCAACGTGCTCGCGGACCTGGAGGACGAGCGGCTGGTGGCCCAGCCCCACACCAGCGCGGGGCGGGTGCCCACGGAGCGGGCCTATCGCTACTACGTGGACCGCTGGGTGCAGGCCCGGGCCGAAGGCCCCGCCGGCGGGGCCGATCCCCGGCTCGAGGAGGCCCTCCGGGGCCTGGACCTGGATCCGGAATCCTGGGCCCGGCACGCCAGCCGGGTGCTGTCCGAGGTCCTCCAGGGCGTCTGTCTGGCGCTGCCTTCAGGCCTGGCCCGGAGCCGCCTCGCCCGCCTGGAGTTCGTCCTGCTGCCCCCCGGTCGCGCGGTGGCGGTCTGGGTGGGCGCCGCCGGCGAGGTGGAGCACCGCATCCTGGACCTGCCACCCGGCCTGGGGGAGGCCCAGCTCGTCGAGCTGGGCAACTACGCCTCGGCCCGGTTCCAGGGCCTCACCCTCCCCGAGCTGCAGGGGCGCCTCCTGGCGGATCTCCAGTCCGGCATGGAGGAGGGCCGCCAGCTCGCGGCTCGGCTCCAGGCCCTGGCTTCCCGCTGGACCGCCGCCGAGGGCCAGGATCCCGCCGTCCTGGTGTCGGGACTGGGGCAGCTGGGGCACCAGCCGGAATTCGACGACCTGGCCCGGTTCCGGGACATGGTGGCGGCCTTTGAGGAGCAGGAGCGGCTGGCCCGCCTGCTCAACGCCTTCGCGGACCAGGCCCGGACGGAGGTCAAGCTCCTCCTGGGGTCCGAGAACCCCTACCTGCCGGGCCTGCCGCTGGCCACCCTCGTCCGCACGGTGCAGCTGGGCCCTGCCGGGTTCGTCACCTTCGCCCTGGTGGGGCCCCTCCGCATGGACTATCCCAAGATCCTGTCGGGCCTGGACTGGTGGAGCCGGGAAGTCGGTCGCCGGCGGAGCTGATGCCGCCGACCGGGGCCAGGGTGTTTATACTTTGGGCATGAACCCCGAGACGCCCCAGCCGGCGGGACTGCCGCCCGAGGAACCGTTGCCCTCCGATCCCATCGAAGGGGACGAGGTCGTCGAGATGGATTCTGACGCCATGGACCTGCAGGCCCTGGCGGACGCCGCGGCGGCCGCGGAGGAGGCGCGGGTGAAGGCTGCCAAGGCGGCCCAGTCCGCGGGGCAGGCCTCGGCGGAGATGCAGCGCCAGGTGGACGAGCTGCTGAAGCGCGAGGCCGAGCTCATCGACCAGCAGCGCCGGCTCGCGGCGGACTTCAACAATTTCCGCAGCCGCACCCAGCGGGACATCCAGCTGGCGGTGGACCAGGCGGAGAAGCGCATCTACAACGAGATGCTGCCGGTCCTGGACAACTTCGAGCGGGCCCTGGAGGCCAACTATGCCGATCTCCAGGCCTTCCACGGCGGCGTGGACCTGCTCCGGAAGCAGTTCCTGGACGCCCTGCGCCGCCTGGGGGTGGAGCCCATCTCCCTGGGGGTCGGGGATCCCTTCGACGCCCTGCACGCCGAGGCCCTCACGACGCTCGAGAACCCCGCGCTGCCCGACGGGGCCGTGGCGGCGGTCTACGAGAAGGGCTTCAACCTCCGGGGCCAGCTGCTCCGCCCCGCCCGGGTGGTCGTGAACCGCCGTTCCCTCCAGCCCCCGGAGGGGTTCCAGACGCGGGAACTGCCCGCGGACGGGAATCCCGATCCCGATCCGGTGAACTGAAGCCACCTCTGGAGTCGCCATGCCCGGCAAGCTCATCGGAATCGATCTGGGGACCACCAACAGCTGCGTCTGCGTGCTGGAGAACGGCGATCCCCGGGTCATCCCCAACCGCGAGGGCAGCCGCACCACGCCCTCCACGGTGGCCTTCACCGACAAGGGCGACGTCCTGGTCGGCCACATCGCCAAGCGCCAGGCGGTGACGAACCCCCAGCGGACCCTCTTCGCCGTGAAGCGCCTCATCGGCCAGCGCTACGACTCGCCCCGGGTCCAGGAGGCCCGCAACCGCCTGCCGTTCCCGGTGGTGGCCGCCCCCAACGGCGACGCCTGGGTGAGGGTCGGGGAGCGGGACTACGCCCCCCCGGAGCTGTCGGCCATCGTGCTGCGCAACCTCAAGCAGTCCGCCGAGGCCTTCCTCCATGAGGAGGTCACGGACGCCGTCATCACGGTGCCGGCCTACTTCGACGATGCCCAGCGCCAAGCCACCAAGGACGCGGGCCGGATCGCGGGCCTGAACGTGCAGCGCATCGTGAACGAGCCCACCGCCGCGGCCCTCGCCTACGGATTCAACAAACCCGGCATCAAGCAGATGCTCGCCATCTACGACCTCGGAGGCGGCACCTTCGACTTCACGCTCATGGAGATGAACGACGGCGTGTTCGAGGTGCTGGCCACCAGCGGCGACACCTTCCTGGGCGGCGAGGACTTCGACCAGGCCATCCTCCTGATGCTGGTGAAGCAGTTCCACGACAAGACCGGCGTGGACCTGACCGGCGACCGCATGGCCCTGCAGCGGCTCAAGGAGGCCAGCGAGAAGGCCAAGTGCGAGCTCTCCACCCTCGAGAAGGTGGACATCCGCCTCCCCTTCATCGCCCAGGGCCCCAGCGGCCCGCTGCACCTGGAGGCCGCCCTCACCCGTGAGGAGCTGGAGCAGATGGTCGGCGACCTGGTGGAGCTGACCCTCGCGCCCATCAAGGACGCCCTCGACCAGGCGGGCAAGACGCCGAAGGACGTGGACGAGGTGATCCTCGTCGGCGGCCAGACCCGCATGCCCCTCGTCCAGAAGCGGGTGAAGGAGTTCTTCGGCAAGGAGCCGAACCGGACCATCAACCCGGACGAGGTGGTGGCCGCCGGCGCCGCCATCCAGGGCGCGGTGCTGAAGGGCGACGTGAAGGACATCGTCCTGCTGGACGTGATGCCCCTCTCCCTCGGCATCGAGACCCAGGGCGGGGGTTTCGTGAAGATCATCCCCCGCAACAGCACCATCCCCATGCGGGACTCCCGGGTGTTCACCACGGTGACGGACAACCAGAGCCGCGTGGAGATCCACGTGCTCCAGGGCGAGCGCGAGCTGGCGGAGCACAACAAGAGCCTGGGCCGCTTCGACCTCATCAACCTGCCTCCGCTGCCCAAGGGCGTGCCCCAGATCGAGGTCGCCTTCGACATCGACTCCAACGGCATCGTGAAGGTCGCCGCCCGGGACATCATGACGGGCCTGGAGCAGAGCATGAGCATCCGCCCCAGCTCTGGCCTCTCCGAGCTGGAGATCCAGCGCATGGTGCGCGAGGCCGAGGCCAACATCGAAGCCGACGAGAAGCGCCGGGACGAGCTCAAGTACATCGCCTCCGCCGAGGGCCTGCTCTTCTCCTGCGACAAGAGCTTCGCGGAGTGCGGCAAGTACCTGGACGAGGACCAGCAGCTGTTCGTCCGGGAGACCCTGGGCCGCGCCCGCCAGGCGGTGGCCGCCAAGGACAAGGAGGCCCTCCAGGCCTGCGAGGCGGACCTGCTGGAGACCCAGAACCTCCTCACCGAGGCGGTCCTGGCCGCCAGCGAGGCCATGATGAAGGCCATGGAGGAGGGCGGGGACGGCCTGCCGAGCTGAACCTCCGCTCCGGCTCCCGGGCTCCAGCCTGTAAACTGGCCGGATGAAGCGGGACTACTACGAGATCCTGGGCGTCTCCCGGGACGCCTCCGGCGATGAGATCAAGAAGGCCTACCGCAAGCTCGCCATGGAGCTGCACCCGGACCGCAATCCGGGCAACAAGGAGGCCGAGGAGCAGTTCAAGGAGGCCGCCGAGGCCTACAGCGTGCTGTCCGACGCGGAGAAGCGCCGGGCCTACGACCAGTACGGCCACGCCGGGCCCGGGCTGGGCGGGCAGCAGTTCCAGTTCGATCCCGGGCAGTTCGCGGGCTTCGAGGACATCCTCGGGAGCTTCTTCGGGGACTTCTTCGGCGGCGGCGGGCGCAGGTCCTCCTCCCGCGGGGAGCGGGGCTCGGACCTCCAGTACAACCTCAAGCTGCCCTTCAAGGACGCCGTGTTCGGCAAGGACGGCTTCGAGCTGGAGTTCCCCCGGCTGGACGCCTGCGGCTCCTGCAAGGGAAGCGGCTGCGCGCCGGGCACCGGGCCGGAGACCTGCGGCCAGTGCGGCGGGCGCGGCCAGGTGGCCGCGCGCCAGGGCTTCTTCCAGATGGTGGTGCCCTGTCCCCGCTGC
>DASTWQ010000048.1:0-2512 GCA_035758545.1 Holophagaceae bacterium
GATGAGGGCCTCCTCGATGTCCTCCCAGGCCTCCTCGTCCAGCTTGCCGCGGCCCACGATGGCACCCAACCGCTCCCCGATGGCCTGCCGGCTCTTGGTGAGCGTCCGCCGCAGCCGGGCCGCCACGCTGGGGCGCTCCACCTCCACGGGGACCGGCGGGGCAACCGGCGGGACGACCTCCAACGGCGGCACCACCACGGCCGGCGCGTCGATCGTCGGGGCCTCGGCCTCCGGCGCCTCGGGCTCGGGTGCTGCCACCGGGGCCACGCTGGGTTTGGCGGCCGGCTTGGCGGCCACCTCGTCCTTGGGCGAGGCCAGGAGGGGATCAGCGCCTTGGCCCCTCTTGCCCACCAGGGCAGCGATGCCCAGGACGACGATGAGGATGACGGCTGCGGCGAGGAAGAATGCGATGGCGACATTCATGGGCGTGACTTCATGGGCTTGACTTCAATTCTCCAGAGGCAACGGGCGGACGGGGCAGATCGGGCCCTCCTGCCTGCGTAGCCCCAGGCGAACCCAGCCGCTGGGAGATTACCCGGCTGGCCCCGTCGGAGCGAACCGACACGCCGTAAAGGACGTCGGCCAGCTCCATCGTCCGCTTCTGGTGGGTGACCACGATCAGCTGTGAGCTGGAGCGGAAGTCCGACAGCAGGCCCAGGAAGCGGTGCAGGTTGACGTCGTCCAGGGCCGCCTCCACCTCGTCCAGCACGTAGAAGGGCGACGGCCGAGCCCGGAAGATGGCGAAGGCCAGCGCCAGGCCGGCCAGGGCCCGCTCGCCACCGGAGAGCAGCGAGAGCCGGCGGGTGCTCTTACCGCCCGGCCGCGCCTCCACCTCCACGCCGGTCTCCAGCGGATCGGCCGGATCCGTCAGGCGCAGGCGGCCGGAGCCGCCGGGGAACAGGGTGGTGAAGACATGTTCGTACTCCCGGGCCACGTCGGCGAAGGCGGTGCCGAACAACTCCCGGATCCGCTCATCCACCGAGGTGACCACCTTGAGGAGGTCCCGCTTGCTGGCCTTCACATCGGCGATCTGAGCTGCGAGGAACGCCTCCCGCTCGGTCAGCGCGTCGAACTCGGTGGCGGCCAGGGGATTCACCCTCCCCATCGCCGCCAGGTCCCGTTCCAGCCGGGCCTGTCGGCGGGCCAGCCATTCGTCCTCGGCCGCGGCGGCACGGTCCCAGGGATCCTCCAGGGAGCTGGGATCCTCGTCCTCCAGGCGGCGGCCGAACCGGGCCAGCAGGCCTTCGGGGTCCCGGCCGCTCTCCAGGATGCGCTCCTCAACGATGCGCGCCCGGATCCGCAGCTCCGCCCGAGAGAGATCCTCCCTGCGGGCCCGCTCGCGCAGGCCATCCAGGCTTGTGGCCAGGCCCTTGCGCCGGGCCTGCAGGTCCGTGAGGGCCTGGTCGCTGGCCCGGGTGGCGGCCAGGGCTCCCTGGTACAGTCCCTCCGCCTCGCTTGCCCAGGCGTCCGCCCCCGCCGCCAGCTCCTGAGCCGACGCACTGATGGCCTGGGCCGCCTGCATCCGGGCGGACAGGTCGGCGCGCCGCCCGCCCACCCGCGCCGCCTGGGCGGCCGCTGCCTCCTGGGCCCGAGCGAGGGACTCGCAGCGTTCCACCAGCAGGCGCCATCGTTCGTTGGCCCGCGCCAGATCCAGCCGGGCCTCGTCCAGGGAGGCTGCGGCCTCCGCCCGCATGCGGGCGGCTGAGGTCTGCACGTCGGCGTGCTCGGCCAGGGTCTGACCGGCGGTCTCGGCCCTCGCCTCGGCGCCGGTCAGCTTGTCCTGGAGGTCCTCCTTGCGGGCTGCAAGCGCCGCCAGCGATGCGGTGGCGTGGGCATCGCTCTCATCCAGCATGGCCGCCTCACGGTCCAGGGCGTGCAGTTCCCGTTCGGCGGAGGCGGCCCGGTCCACCGCCGCCGCTATGGCGGCATCCGCCCGGTTGAGCTCTGCCGCGGCCTCGTCGTACCGGACCCGCCCGGCGGCGATGGCGGCGTCGAGATCCCCCAGGGTCTCCCGGGCCTGAGTGAGCGCCACCTCCGCCTTGGCCGCACGGGCACCCGCCGCCGCCGAGGTCCGCACCAGCAGCCGCCCGGTGGCCATCACCCCGCTCAGGGTCACGAACACCGCTTCGGGATGCAGGCCCGCCAGCCGGGCGGCGTCCGTGGTGCCCTCCGCCACGTAGACCCCGGCCAGGGCTGCCTCGGCGGGGGCCCCCAGTGGCCGGACAAGTTCGCTCAGGGGTTGGCCCGCCAGCACCGCGGGGGGCCCGGCCGAGGCGATCAGGATGCCCAGCGGCTCTCCCCCGCCCGCGGCGTCCAGCACCCGCTCCGCAGCGGCAGGATCGGCCACCACCAGCACGCTGGTGGCCGGCCCCACCAAAGCCTCGAGCGCAGCCTTCGAAGCCTCGGGGACCACCACCAGGTCCGCCAGGACGCCCAGGACGCCCTCCAAGCCCGACGAAGCCAGCCGCCGGACCGCCTGCGGGGACGCCCCGGCCCGCACCTGGGCACGGGC
>DASTWQ010000148.1:0-16430 GCA_035758545.1 Holophagaceae bacterium
CTGGGGCTCGGCGGCCTCGACACGCCGGTGAACCCGCGCCAGGCCATCGGCATGGACGGGCCCGCCTTCCACGCGGCCCGGGCGGCCATGGAAGGGCCCTTCAAGCGGTCGGGGCGGCTCTTCATCCTCTCCAGCGCGACGCCGGGTGAGGCCGAGCCGGCGTGGATCAACGCGGCCCTGGCGCTCATCTCCAGCGACCTGCGGTCCTGGCAGCCCACGCGGCACCTGGTCTTCGAGCGGCACCTGCGGGGGGTCGACGCGCGGGAGATCGCGGCGGAGGCGGGCATCTCCCCCGCGGCGGTCTACAAGAACATCCGGGCCGGGGGCCTCGACGCCATGCGGGACCTGCTGGCGGAGATCGCGGCCTGGATGGACGGGCGGCTCCCGTGACGACGCCCGGGCTCTTCCTGCTCCTGCTGCTGCTCGCGGGGCGCTTCGCCCTCATCGGCGAGCAGGGCTTCCCGCCGCGGCCGGCGCGGGTGCTCGCGAGCGCCCTGCTCCAGGCCGCGGCGGTGCTCACGGCCTTCGCGGGCCTCGGCCGGCCCCTCGCGGCGGCGGCGCTGCTGGTCGGGATGGAGGGCGCGCGGCTGCACTTCGAGCGCCGGGCCGCCCGGCGGGGCACGGCGCTCCACACCCGGCGCCTGGGGTGGCTCGTCCTGGAGGCGGCGGCGCTGGCGGTGGCGGCCTCGCCGGGCTTCGGCCTGGCCTTCCGGGACCTCGCGCCGGCGCTGAGGGCCGCGGCGGTCTGGTGCGCGCCCCTGGGGGCGCTGCCGGAGCTGCCCGCGCGGCGGGCGATGCTGATGGCCCTCGGCCTGCTGCTCTGCCTGAGGGAGGCGAACCTCGGCATCCGCGCGGTGCTGGAGGGCCTGAGCCTCAAGCCGGCGGAGCCTCATCGGCCCGGCGGCGTGCCCTCCGCGGCGGAGTACCGCCGGGGCTGGCTCATCGGCCTGCTGGAGCGGAGCCTGCTCTACGCGCTGGTGCTCGGCGGCCAGTACGGCGCGCTGGGCTTCGTGATCTCGGCCAAGGCCCTGGCCCGCTTCAAGAACCTGGAGGACCAGGCCTTCGCCGAGTACTTCCTGGTGGGCACGCTGCTCTCGGTGGTGATCGCCGGCGCCGTAGCCCTGGCGGTCCGGGCCGCCGGGTTCTAGGCGCCGAACACGGAGCCGCCGAGGGCGCTGCCGCCCGGCCAGGCGCAGATCGCCTCGGCGGTGCGGTGGCAGCCGCGGCAGAGGCCGCTCGCGGGATCCAGCTCGCAGACATGGATGCAGGCCGTCGGCGCGGGGCGCGGCTCAGGGGCCTGGGCGCCGTCCCGGCTCAATGGCCCACCTTCCAGTCCAGGGACCGGCCGTCCGGGAAGGAGGTGCGGAGTTGGATCTTGCCCTCGGCCACGAGGCCCGGCAGGTCCGGCAGGAGCCGGGCGTGGACCTCGGGATCGGGGCGCGTCTCCTCCAGGAAGACGCCGACGAAGGCGTTCCGGCCCGTGCGCTTGGCGGCGTAGAGGCACTGGTCGGCGATCTCGACGATGTCCTCCCAGCCGAAGGCGCCGGGATCGCTGAGCAGCATGGGGAAGGCGCTGAAGCCCACGGAGCAGGTGAGGCGCAGCTCCTGGCCGTTGGCGACCGGATAGGTCCGTCCGCTGACTTCGTCCAGGATCTTGCGGGCGATGACCTCGCCGGTGCGGCGGTCGGCGCGGCGGGCGATGACGAGGAACTCCTCGCCGCCCCAGCGGGCGACGGTGTCGGCCTCGCGGGTGGCGGCGCGGATGGCCTCGCTGGCCTGCTTCAGAACCAGGTCCCCGGCGGCGTGGCCGTGGGTGTCGTTGACGTTCTTGAAGTGGTCCAGGTCCACCAGCAGGAAGACCAGGTCCTCCCCGGCGGGCGGGCGGCCCGAGGCGGAGAGGGTGCGGAAGGCGCGCAGCACGCGGGCCTCCTCCTCCGGCAGGTTCATGCCCAGGTAGCGGCGGTTCTTCAGGCCCGTGAGGGCGTCCACCATGCTGGATTCCTTGAGCTGCTCGTTGGCGCGCTCCAGGTCCATGGTGCGGGCCTTCACCAGGGCCTCCAGCTGGCGGTTCCTCGCCTCCAGCACGGCGGTGCGCCAGCGCACGGTGGCGAGCACCAGGGCCGCGGCGAGCACGAAGCAGAGGATGTAGAACCACCAGGTGCGCCACCAGGGGGCGAGCACGCGGAAGTCCACGGTGTCCGGGTTGCCGAAGGGGCCTTCGCCCAGGGCGGCGCGGACTTCGAAGCGGTAGTAGCCCGGGGGGAGGGCCGTGTAGCGGGCCTCCCGGAACTTGGTGTCCCGCCAGGCGTCCTCGAAGCCCTGCAGGCGGATCTGGAGGCGGATGCGGCCCTCGTTCACGAAGCTGAGGGCCGCGTAGTCGAAGTCCATGGAGCGATAGGGGTAGCGGACCTGCAGCAGGTCGCCGTCCGTGGCCAGGGCATGGCCGCCGCCGTCGGTGACGGAGATGATGCGGGCCAGGGGCGAGGCGACGGGCTCCAGGCCCGCGGTGCCGTTGAACCGGGCCAGCCCGTTGCTGAGGCCGAACCAGACGCCCTCGGCATCGGCCCAGACGGCGTTGCCGTCGGCGTCCTCGCCGGGCAGGCCGTCGCCACGGCCGAAGCGCCGGCAGATCTGGCCGTCCCACTGCTTCACGCCGCGGCTGGTGCCGAGCCAGAGGCGGCCGGCGGGGTCGAAGGCCAGGGAGACGACGGAATCCTCGTTGAGGGGCGCGGCCTCCACCTGGGCGGCGACGGACCAGCGGCCGCCGTCCTGGCGGAGGATCGCCAGGCCATGCTGGTCACCGTAGGAGACCCAGAGCTCGCCGCCCGGGGAGAGGGCCAGGGCCTGGGTGTTGGCGCTCCGCAGGCCCTCCCCGCGGCCGAGGATCCGCCAGGTCCCGCCCTCCAGCAGGGCCAGGCCGCGGTCCGTGGTCACCCACACGACGCCCCTGCGGGCCAGGACGGCGAAGGTGGTGGCGCCGGGGGGCAGGCCCTGCATGCGCACCGGGACCGGGGCACCGCCCTTCGGGACGCGCCAGAGGCCTTCCCCCTGGCTGGCGATCCAGAGGGTGCCGTCCTCGGCGAGGGAGAGGCCCTGGATGACGTCGCCGCCCTGGCTGCCGGGCAGCTCCACCCAGGCGGGGCCGCGGCCGGCGGCGAGGTGCCAGAGCCCGAGGCGGGCGGCGGCGCCGGCGACCGAGGGGCCGGCCCAGAGGCCCCCCGCCCCGTCGGGCGCGAGGGAGACGATGGCCTGGCCCGCGGTGGCGGGCACCGGGCGCCAGCCCTGGGCGGTGCCCTCGGCGAGGCCGCGCTGGGTGCCGGCCCAGATCCGGCCATCCGCGGTGCGGGCCACGGACCAGACAGTGTCGCTGGGGAGGCCCTGGCGGCGGGTGGAGGCGCTCCAGAGCATGCGGCCCAGCACCCGGTGGACACCTTCGCTGCCCACCCAGAGACTGCCCTCCCGGTCCACGAGCACGCAGCCGGCCCAGCTGCCGGGCAGGCCCCAGGACTCGTCCAGCACGAAGCTGCCGGCGGGCGAGAAGCAGGCGAGCCCAGCCTCGGTGGGCGCCCAGACGCGGCCTTCGGCGTCCGCGAAGAGCAGCGGGTCCCGGAGCGCGCGGCCCGGCAGGGCGGCGGAAAGGTCCGTGGCGCGCTCCTTCAGGCCCCGGTCGAAGCGCACGAGCCAGTTGCCGCCCCGGGCCCAGATGCGGCCGTCCCGGTCCTGCACGAGGCCGATGGCGGCGCTGTCCTGGTGGGGCGCCGGGAGCCGGCCCTCCTCCCAGGCGCCGCCGGGGCGCCGGCGCCAGATGCGCCCGCCGGTCTGGCCGGCGAGGAGGGTGCCGTCCCGGGGATCGATCCACACGGAGCCCGTGGGCTCCTTGGGCAGGCCGTCGGCGGGCCAGAAGCCCGAGGGTCCGCCCACGAAGAGACCCTGGCGGGTGGCGATCCAGAGCCGGTTCTGGGCGTCGCAGGCCAGGGTGCCGCCGAGCAGGATGAGGTCGTCCGCCTGGGGCAGCCCCGCCGCCGCGGGCAGCAGCTGGAAGCGCTCGCCCACCTTCCTCGAGAGGCCCTTGCGGGTGAGCACCCAGAGGCCGCCGTCCGAGGCGGGCGCCAGGGCGATGATGCCGGTGTCGACCAGCCCCTCCCGTGCGCCGAAGCGGGTGAAGGCCTCCCCGTCGTAGCGGAAGAGGCCGTCCTCGGTCCCCACCCAGAGGAAGCCCGACTCGTCCTGGGTCATCACGCTGACGGAGAGGGTGGTCAAGCCCTGGTCGCTGCCGTAGGACTTGAACCCGAAGGTGCCCCAGGACCGGGAGGGCAGCGCGCCCGCCCCTGCCGCCCCCGCCGCGGGCAAGGCGCCCCAGGCCAGGGCCGCCCAGGCCAGAGCAAGGGCCGCGAGCAGCCGTCGGAGGGGGGAGGGGAGCACGGATCCCAGCCTTTCAGCTTCGGAAGGCTTTGGGAAGAACCCGATATTTTACGACTCCAGGATCAGGGCCGGCGGGCCACCTTCGCTCCGGTGTGGGAGGCCTGGTCCCGCGGCTTGACGATGAGCTCATCGACATTCACATGCTCCGGAAGCTGTAGGCTCCATCGGACGCACTCGGCCACATCTGTAGCTTTGAGCGGTTCCATGCCGGCGTAGACCCCCTTGGCCCGCTCGGCGTCGTGGAAGCGCACCAGGCTGAACTCCGTGTCCACCATGCCCGGATCCACGCTGGTGACCCGGATGGGCTCGCCGCAGAGCTCCAGGCGCAAGCTGTGGGCCAGGGCCTTGATGCCGTGCTTGGAGGCGCAGTAGACGCCGCCGCCCTCGTAGGCCTGGTGGCCGGCGGTGGAGCCGATGAAGAAGACGTGGCCCCAACCGGCCTTCCGGAGGTGGGGCAGCGCGAAGCGGATCGTCTTCACCACGCCTTCGACGTTGGTGCGGAGCATGGCCTCCAGGTCCGCGTCGGGGATCTCCCAGACCTTGTCCAGGCCCCGGGCCAGCCCGGCGTTTGCGACGACCACGTGCAGGGCGCCCAGCTCCGCCGCCGCGCCGTCCACGAAGGCCTGGACGCTGGCGGTGTCCCGGGTGTCCACGGCGCCGGCGAAGACCTTCGCGCCCTTGGCCCGCAATTCGGCCGCAAGGGCCTCCACCCGCTCCCGGCGCCGGGCACCGAGGGCCAGGTCGCAGCCGGCCTCCGCGAGGATCCGGGCGATGGCCTCGCCGATGCCGCTGCTGGCGCCGGTGACGAGGGCGACGGGTCGGGTGGGGCGCATGGGACCTCCGGGCCCTTCAGGTTAGCCTTGCCCCACGGATGATTTCGAGACACGAGACCCAGAACCCCTTCGCACCACCCGCGGCGCGCCTGGTGGAGGCTGCCGACGGGTCCTCCTGGAGACCTTCCCCCGCCCGCCCCTGGCGCCGCTATTTCGCCCGGCGCATCGATCAGTTCATCACCTTGCTCATCGTGTCGGTGTGCCTGGCCCCGTTCATCGCCGGTATCCATGAGGGACTGGCGGAGACACTCCACCGGCAGGGCCTCCTGCATGCGGTCGCCTGGCGTACCCTCGCGCTGGGCCTGGGCGTGTTCCTTGAAGCCGCCTGGCTGGCCTGGGTGGGCACGACGCCGGGCAAGTGGTTCTTCGGGCTCCGCGTCCTGCGACCCGATGGAGGACGGATCGGCTACGTTGCCGCTCTGAGGCGCTCGGCGCGGGTCTTCGCACGTGGAACCGGCCTGGGCCTTCCAGGGATCGCCCCTTTCCTCTCGCTGCTCGGCCTTCTGCAGACGAGGAAGCGGGGCCACACCTCCTGGGATCCGCCGGAGCTCCATCAGGTCGAATCCAGGCATCCGACCGATGGCCTCTGGGTCCTGGCGATCCTCGCCTCCATCCTGGCGGCCTTGTTCAACCATGTGATGACCCGGGGCCTCTCTTCGGTCTCCTGAGTGAGGCTGGCGTGGGTGCATCCGATCAGGCGGGCGGGCTAGGCTGGGGCATGCGCCTCCGTCCCGCCGCGATCCTCCCTGCCCTGCTCCTGGCCGGCTGTTCCCGGCCCGTGGTGGTCCACCTGCCGCCGGACCAGCCGGCCCGTGCCGCGCGGATGCTGGAGGCGGTGAAGCGCTACGGGCAGCCTGGCGACTGGCTGGTGATCCGGGGCACCCACGGCACCGACGACTTCGTCTCCGCCGTCACCAACGCGCCCTTCAGCCACGCCGCGGTGCTGGACCTGGAGCGGGGCCAGGTCATCGAGGCCGAGGGCAAGGGGCTGCTGGCCTCCAGCCTGGAGGACTTCACGGGCCGGGCCCAGCGGCTGCTGCTCATCCGCCCCGAATGGGCCGATCAGCCCGGCGCCCGGGCGGAGGCGGTGGCCAAGGCCCGCTCCCTGGTGGGGGCCAAGTACGACTTCACGGGGCTCGTGGGGATCAACAACCCGGACCGCTACTACTGCAGCGAGCTGGCGGTGGCGGTCTATGGCAAGCGCGTCGACCGGAAGCGGGACCACATCCCGCCGGTGATCCCGCCGGAGCAGCTCTTCTACTGGGGCGAGGTGGTCTGGGACAGCGGGCCCGTGCCGCCCTCCGGATCCTGAAGGAGCCCGGTCAGGCGCGGACGGCCTGGAACTGGGCCACCGCGACGGCGATGAGCTCGGCGGCGCGGCGCAGGCGGGCCTCCTCGATCACGTAGGCCAGCCGGAGCTGGTGGGCGCCGAGGCCCGGCGTGGCGTAGAAGCCCGGGCCCGGCGCGGCCATGAAGGTCTCGCCGCCCTGTTCGAAGTCCGTGAGGGCCCAGGCGGCGAAGGCCTCGGCCTCCACCGGCAGGGTGGCCATGAGGTAGAAGGCGCCGGCGGGGCGCTCGCAGCGCAGGCCGGGCACGGCGGCGAGGCCTTCCAGGAGGGCGTCCCGGCGGCGGCGGTATTCGTCCCGGATCGGCGCGAAGAAACCCTTGGGCAGGGCCTGGATCAGGGCCGCGGCGGCCCGCTGCTCCGCCACCGGCGGGCAGAGGCGGCCCATGGCCATGCGGCCCGCGGCGGCCCGGGCCTGGGGGTTCTTCGTGACGAGGCAGCCCAGCCGCGCGCCGCAGAGGGAGTAGCGCTTGGAGAGGCTGTCCACCAGCAGGACGCGGTGCTCGATGCCCGGCACCGAGAGGGCCGAGACGTGCTCGCCCTCGTAGACGAACTCCCGGTAGACCTCGTCGGCGATGAGGAAGAGGTCCCGCTTCACCGCGAGCCGGGCCAGGCGGCCCAGCTCCTCCACGGAGAGGGCCGCGCCGGTGGGATTATTGGGGGAGCAGAGGAGGATGGCCCGGGTGCGGGGGCCGATCGCGGCCTCCAGGGCCGCGTCGTCCGGAAGGCGGAAGCCCGCGGCGGGATCCGTGGGCAGGCCCCGCAGCTCCAGGCCGCTCATGCGGGCGAAGGCGGCGTAGTTCGTGTAGAAGGGCTCGAGGACGAGGGCGTCGTCCCCGGGATCCCCGGCGAGCTGGAGGGCGAAGAGCAGGGCCTCGCTGCCGCCCACGGTGATGAGCACGTCCTCGGCCCCCACCGGCAGGCCCAGGCCGCGGTAGTAGTCCGCCAGGGCCTCCCGCAGCTCCGGCTCGCCCTCGGAGCGGCCGTAGGCGACCACCGCGTCCCGGTAGGCGTGCAGGGCCTCCAGGAAGGCCGGGGGCGTGGGGATGTCCGGCTGGCCGATGTTGAGGGGGATCACCGTCCGCCCGAGGGCCCGGGCCCGGTCCGCCAGCGGACCGAGCTTGCGGATCGGGCTGTCGGGGAAGCCGAGGGCGCGCTCGCTGAGGCGCATGGCGTCAGACCAGGGTGGCGGGGTCGGTGAAGGCCAGCTTCTGGTCGTCGGCCACGGGCTTGCAGGTGAGCTGACCCTCGTGGGTGTTGAGGCCCGCGAGGAAGCCCTTGTCGCTGGCGAGGGCGGCCTTCCAGCCCATATTGGCGAGCTTGAGGGCGTAGGGCAGCGTCGCGTTGGTCAGCGCGATGGTGGAGGTGCGGGGCACGGCGCCGGGCATGTTGGCCACGCCGTAGTGCAGCACGCCGTCCACGAAGTAGACGGGGTCGGCGTGGGTGGTGGCCTTGGTGGTCTCTACGCAGCCGCCCTGGTCCACGGCCACGTCCACGATGACGGAGCCCTGCTTCATGAGCTTGAGCATGTCGCGCTTGATGAGCTTGGGCGCCGCGGCGCCGGGGACCAGCACCGCGCCGATGACGAGGTCGGCGGAGGGCAGGACCTCCTCCACGTGGGCGTCGGAGGACCAGAGGGTCTCGATGCGGTTGCCGAAGATGTCGTCCAGGTAGCGCAGGGTGGGCAGGCTGCGGTCCAGCACCGTCACCCGGGCGCCCAGGCCCACGGCCATCTTGAGGGCGTTGACGCCCACGACGCCGCCGCCGAGGACGATCACGTGGGCGGGGAGCACGCCGGGGACGCCGCCCAGCAGCATGCCGCGGCCGCCGTTCGTCTTCTGGAGGTACTGGGCGCCGATCTGCACGGCCATGCGGCCGGCCACCTCGGACATCGGGGTCAGGAGGGGCAGCCTGCCGCTGGCGTCGGAGATGGTCTCGTAGGCGATGGCGGTGACGCCGCTCTTGAGGAGGCCGGCGGTCTGGGCCGGGTCCGGCGCGAGGTGCAGGTAGGTGAAGAGGATCTGGCCGCGGCGGAGCATGGCGATCTCGGAGGGCTGGGGCTCCTTGACCTTGATGACCATCTCGGCGGCGTCGAAGACCTCCTTGGCGGTGGGCAGGAGCTTCGCCCCGGCGGCGGCGTACTCGGCGTCCGTGAACCCGCTGCCGAGGCCGGCCCCGGCCTCCACGACGACCTCGTGGCCCGCGCCGGCCAGCGCCTTGGCCCCGGCGGGGGTCAGCCCCACGCGGTTCTCGTTGTTCTTGATCTCCTTGGGGCAGCCGACGCGCATGGGGTCTCCAGGCAAACGTCCCAGTCTACCCGGGGTCGGGCGATTCGGCATGGGGCGAAGACCGCGGGGGACGCTAGACTGGAACCCTTTGTAGCGAGGCTGCCCGTGCTGGATTTCACCCTCACCCCCGAACAGCAGGCTCTCAAGGAGCAGGCCCACGACTTCGCCGTCAACGTGATGCGGCCCGTGGCCCGCCACTACGACGACACCGGCGAATGGGCCGTGCCCGTCTACCAGAAGGCCTGGGAGCTGGGCTACCTGCAGTCCCTGGTGCCGAAGGACTGCGGCGGCCCCGGCAAGAGCCAGGTGGACGAGGCCCTGGTGTGCGAGGAGCTGGCCTGGGGCTGCGGCGGCCTCTACACCTCCATCATGGCCAACGGCCTCGCCATCACGCCCATCCTCATCGCCGGCAGCGACGCCCAGAAGAAGCATTGGCTCGGCAAGCTGGTGGAGGCCCCGGTCTTCGCGGCGTTCTCCCTCTCCGAGCCCAACGCCGGCTCCGACGCCGGCGGCATGACCTGCCGCGCAGAGCGCAAGGGCGACAAGTACATCATCAACGGCACCAAGTGCTACTGCACCAACGGCGGCTACGCGGACTTCTACACCCTGTTCGCCAGCACCGACCCCTCCAAGGGCGCCCGCGGCACCAGCTGCATCATCGTGCCCCGCGACACGCCGGGCCTCCGCGTCGGCAAGGCCCTGGACAAGATGGGCCAGCGCGCCTCCAACCAGGTGGAGGTCCACTACGAGAACGCCGAGGTGCCCGTCGAGAACATCCTCGGCAAGGAGGGCATGGGCTTCATCATCGCCATGAAGACCCTGGACCAGACCCGCGCGGCGGTGGCCGCCGGCGGCGTCGGCGTGGCCCGGGCGGCCTTCGAGATCGCCCTGGAGTACGCCAAGACCCGCATCCAGTTCGGCCAGCCCATCTTCGCCAACCAGGCCATCAGCTTCATGCTCGCGGACATGGCCAAGAAGATCGAGGCCAGCCGCCTGCTCACCTGGCAGGCCGCCTGGATGACCGACCACGGCATCAAGAACTCCAAGCAGTCGGCCATCGCCAAGACCTTCGCCACGGACACGGCCATGGAGGTCAGCACCGACGCCGTCCAGGTCCTCGGCGGCAATGGCTACTCCCGCGACTACCTGGTGGAGAAGTGCATGCGCGACGCGAAGCTGCTTCAGATCTACGAAGGCACGAACCAGATCCAGCGCCTCGTGATCGCGAAGGAGATCCAGCAGGGCAACTGAAGCTCCCGATTCCCGGACAAGGGCGGCTTCGGCCGCCCTTGTCTTTTTCCCCCTTGCGCGGCCTCAGTTCCCAGCCCCACAATCCTGCCCAACACCTCCAACCCGCAAGGGACGAGTGAGGCCTCCGGACTCCCGGAGGCGGTGACAGGTGAAGACCGGAGCGAAGCTCCCCGGCGCCCTGGCCTGGAAGGCCGCCGCGATCATCCGCCAGGCCGGGGGCGTCCCCGCATCGCAGGAAGGGTTCTATGTCCGAGGGCACCGTCAAGTGGTTCAACGCCGAGAAGGGCTATGGCTTCATCACGCCCGATGACGGCGGGGCCGACATCTTCGTCCACCACTCCTCCATCCAGATGAAGGGCTTCCGGGCCCTCCAGGAGAACGAGCGCGTCAGCTTCGAGGTCACCCAGGGGCCCAAGGGCCCCCAGGCCTCCAACGTCCAGAAGATCTGACCGCCCGGTACACCCGAAGGCCCCGCTCCGGCGGGGCCTTCGCCGTTGGCCCATACTGGGTGGGATGAGCAGGCCTCGATCGCGCAACTCCACCCGGACCCTGGGGCGGGCCACCGTCCCGGTGCTGCTGGGCCTCCTCCTCGCGGGGACCCTGGCGGCGCTGGTGGCCGAGGCCGGCCTGGCAGGGCTCGCGGCCGCGGCCGGATCCCTCGCCCTCGGCACCTGGATCCGGCGCGCGGGGCTGGAGCAGCCCCGCCTCCGGCGGGCGGAGGCGGCCTGGGCCGCGGGCGCGCCGGCGTCGGAGGTCCTGGCGATCCTGCAGGCCGCCGGCGGCGGGGAGACCGGGCGGCAGGTGCATCTGCTCCAGGCCCGGGCCCTGGGATCCCTGGGCCACCGGGACGCCGCCTGGGCGGCCTACCGGGAGGCGGATCTGGCGCGGCTCGGCTGGCCTCTCCGGCTGCTGACGCGGCCCTTCTTCCGCAGCCTCCCGGAGCGGCCCTCGGGGTTCCGCCTCGGCGCCCTCCGGCTCCTGCTCCGGCTGGCGCCCCGCTCCGCGCGGCTGCAGCATCTGGCGGGCCTCCTGGACCTGCGCCGGGGCGACACGGAAGCGGCCTGGGCGCGCTTCGAGGCCGCCCTCCCCCTGGCGGCGGAGGATGCCCTGCTGCTGGACGACCTCATGCGGGCGGGCTTCAGCCTGGAGCGGGAGGCCGTCGGGGAGCGCGCCCTCTTCCTGCTGCAGGCCCGGCACGGCGACCCGCGGGTGCTCTGGGACCGGCCCGCGGCGATCCACCACCTGCTGAGCCGCGGCCGCATGCTGGACGCGCTGGCGGTGGCCCGGCCAGTGCCCCCGGAACTAAGGACCCATCCCCTGCACTGGCTCGGCGAGTCGGTGCCGCTCCGCGCCCTGGGCAACCTGGAGGCCTCCTGGTCCGTGCTGGACGCGGGCCTGAAGCGCCTGCCCGGCGCCTTCCCGCTCTGGATGGAGCGCTCCAAGCTGGCCCTGGACCTGCAGCGGGACGACGAGACGCTGGTGGCGCTGGAGAAGGCGGAGCAGTGCCTCCCGGCGAAGGCCGAGGGGCCGCGCCAGGAATGGAAGCTGCGCCGCGCCGAGGCGGCCTGGTGGATCGAGGGCGACGCCGAGGCCGCTTGGTCCCTGCTGGAGGGCCTTCCGGAGCATCTCCAGGGGGACCAGCAGCCGCCGCTGCGCCTGCAGCTCCTCTGCGCCCTGGGCCGCCACGAGGAGGCCCTCCAGGAAGTGGAGGGCCGGCTCCAGGTGGATCCCAAGGACCCGGACCTGCTGCTGCTCCAGGCGGACTGCTTCGCCGGGCTGGAGCGCTGGGCGGAGCTGCTGCCCTTCCTGGACGCGCTTCCCCTGCGCTGCCGGGAGCGGGCCGCCTTCTGGCACCTCCGGGGGCTGGCCCTGGCCCACACCCAGGATCCCCTCGGCGCGCGGATGGAGCTGGAGCGGGCTGCCCGCATGGATCCCACCCGCATCCGGCACCTGCTGGACGCCGGCCACGCCTGCGCCGAGCTGGGGGAGTGGGCCCGGGCGGAGGCCCACTGGCGTCAGGCCCTCGAGCTGGATCCCGCCAACGAGGAGGCGCTCATCCAGCTCTCCGACGCCCGCCGGGAGCTGCACGACACCGAGGGCTCCCGCCGCTACCTGCGGGAGTGCCTCATGCATTACCCCGACAGCGCCGACGCCCAGGACCGCCTGGCGGAGCTGGAGGCCAACTGAGCGGGCGCGCCGGCACCAGGTCTCCCGAGTCAGGCCGCCGGAGCTCGGCGGCCTGAGTTCAAACGCCCCGGTTCAGGTCTGCTGGTCCTGGAGCATGGCGAGCTTGGATTCCATCCGCTTGCGCTGCTCCGGAAGGCTCCACTGGATGGCCTTCTCCACGGCCCGGGTGGCAGCCTTGCGTTCGCCCTCGTTCACCTCCACCTGGGCGAGGACGAGGTAGAACTCGGGCTCCATCTTCTGGATGCCGATGGCCTTGCGGATCTCCGAGCGGGCGTCGTCGTTCCTCCCCTGGGCCAGGGCCTCCCGCGCCAGGAAGGCGTGGAAGTAGGGATCCTTCTCCCGCAGGCGCAGGCCCAGCTCCCGGTAGACGCTGGCCTGCTTCGGCCGGCCCGTCTGGGCGTAGAAGTCTTCGAGGTTGCCGCAGGCGGCGCCATTGTTCGGATCCACCGCCAGGGCCCGCAGGAAGGAGGCCTCCGCGCCCTTGTCGTCCCCTTGGCGGCGCTGGACCACGCCGAGAATGTTCCAGCCGATGCCGCTGTCCGAATCGTCCTCGATGGAGGCCCGGGCGTTCGCCAGGGCGCCGGGCAGGTTGCCGGCCTGGAGCTCCTCGACGGCGCGGTTGCTGTGGAAGAGCGCCCGGAACCGCGCCAGCGGCAGGGGCTGGACCCGCAGGACTCCGTAGGTGGGCATGCCGCCGAAATCCGCGATCACGGCGTTCACCACGTCGAGCCGGATGGCCGCCACCATGTGGCGCTCGTTGTAGACGATGGGGCCCCGACGGACCCAGAGGCTGATGGACGGCGCGTCCGCGAAGGTGGCGTTGATCCCCAGCATCTTGCAGCTGGCGACGTAGAGGGCGGTGAGCGAGAGGCAGTTCGCCTTCCGGTCTTCGACCACCTCGGCCACCGTGCGGGTGCGGGTGTTGTCGTAGACGATGCCGAGGCCGCCGTCCTTGGGGGAGGCGAAGATCAGCCGGGACAGTTCCCGGGCCCGGCCGGTGTTGGTGTTGTACCGGGCGCCGACCTTGAAGACGAGATCCTGGAGTTCCTTCGGGGCGCTGAGGAGGTCCTCGGTGACCACGGGCCGCAACGCCACCGGAACCGCTGGAACGGCCAGGGCGGGGGCCGGTGCGGGCTGAGGCGCCTGGGCCCCGAGCAGGCCGCCAGCCAGGAGGAGCGGAAGGAAGGAGGGTCGGGACCGCATGGGCACCTCGGAGGATGGCCTGAGAGCACGATAGCCCCCTGGGCAGCCTGCGCAAGATGAATGCAAATCCATGACAATTCCCGGCTAAGTTGAATCCATGACGACCGCGGTGGTGTGCGCGTACAGCCCGGTGGGGCGAGCGGCCCTGGAGGGACTTCTCGAGGCCGGGATCGAGGTGAAGGCGCTTTTCACCTATCCCCAGGGGGAGGACGAGCGCTGGTTCGAGGCGCCGGCGGCCCTGGCGGAGCGGCGGGGCATCCCGGTGTTCATGGAGCCGGCCTTCAACACCGAGGCGGTGTATGAGCGGATCCGGCACCTCGCCCCGGACCTCCTCTTCAGCTTCTATTTCCGGGAGATGATCCAGGCCCGCTTCCTGGAGCTGCCGCGCCTGGGGGCCTACAACCTCCACGGCAGCCTCCTGCCCAGGTACCGGGGGCGCGCGCCCATCAACTGGGTGTTGGTGAAGGGCGAGGCCGAGACCGGCGTGACCCTCCACGCCATGACACCCAAGCCCGACGACGGCGACATCCTCGGCCAGACCCGCCTGCCCATCGCCTGGGACGACACGGCCCTCTCCCTGACCCTCCGGAGCGCCGAGGCGGGCCGGACCCTCGTGCGGGACCTCGCGCCACGGCTCGCGGCGGGCACCGCGCCGCGCACCGATCAACGGACCCTCGGCCCCTCCACCTACTTCGGGGGCCGGAAGCCCGCCGACAGCCGCCTGGACGTCGCCATGCCCATCCAGGAGGCCTTCAACCAGATCCGGGCCGTGGCCGATCCCTGGCCCAACGCCTTCCTGGAGACCACCCTGGGCCAGGTGAAGGTGGCCTGGGCCCTCCCGAGCGAGGCCCCCTGCCCCGCGGGGACCTTCCGGGAGACCCGGGAGGGGGTGCTCCTGGGCTTCGCCGACGGCGCCCTGCGCCTGGTGGCCCTCCGGCGGGACGGCGTGCGCAGCGAGCGGCCCAGCGAGCACGCGGCCTGGCTGCGGGCCCTGGGGCTGCCGGAGGCGGCGGAGGCGGGTCGGCGCTAGACTTTGGGGGCACCCCTCCGGAGAGTCCATGAAGGTCCGCGCCGCCGCCCTGCTGCTCCTCCCGGCCCTGCTGGCCGCCGGGGGCCACCGCCGCCACCGCGGGCCCCTGGTCACCCAGAAGGAGGCCAAGACCATCGCCGCCCGGGACACCGGCGGCATCGCCGTGAGCGCCCGCGAGATCCCCCTGAACGGGGCCAGCGGCGGCTGGGAGGTGGATGTCCGCATGCCCGGCGAGACCCAGGGCTGGCGCTGCATCATCGACGACGACACCCGCATGGTGCACACCAAGAGCCGGATCCCCAACCCCGAGGCGCACCCCCGCGGCCGGAAGGGCGCCCGCTGATGCCGCTGCCCGCCGGCCTCGCCCCGGCCCTCCTTGCCGCCGCCCTCGGTGCGGGAGGAGGGACCGCCCTGGCGCCCCCGGACGCGGCCCGCATGAAGGCGGACGTCGTCCTCCTGGCGAGCCCGGCCTTCGAGGGGCGCCTGACAGGCACGCCGGGGCAGCTGAAGGCCGCGCGGCTCGTGGCCGACCGCTTCCGCGAGGAGGGCCTGAAGCCCCTCGGGTCCGGGCCGGATCCCTACTTCCTGCCCTACGCCCTCGAACTCCGCACCACCAGCGAGGAGTGTTCCTTCCTCGCCCTCGGGGACCGGCGGGTGCCCCTGGGCGCCGGCGCCGCCAGCTTCCGGCTCGCGCCGGTGGAGGCCCCCCTCGTGTTCGTCCCGGAGGGCGCGTCCCCGGCCGCGGCCAAGGGTGCCTGGGTGGCCCGGTTCGCGCCGTCGGGACGGACGGATGCGGACCGGGAGCTGGCCCAGGCCCTGGAGGCCGGCGCCGAGGGCCTGGTGCTCCTGCCGCGTCCCGGATCCGATGGCCTGGAGGATCTGCGGGCCCGGGGCCGCCGTTTCCTGACCCGGGGCCGCTACGGCTTCCCCGGGGACGGGCCCGCCCCCGCGGGGCTGCCCCTGCTGGCCCTCGACGCCACCTCCGCCGGAGCCCTGGGGCTGGATCTGGCGGGCCTCGGGGCCCGGAAGGCCGCCCTCCCTCTCGGGCGGCTGAAGCTCGCGCTCAACACCTCCGCCGAGACCCTCCATCCGGTGAACGTGGCGGGCCTCCTCCCGGGGAGCGATCCACAGCTGAAGGACGAGATCGTGGTCCTGAGCGCCCATGAGGACCATCTGGGCCTCCAGGACGGTCAGCTGCACCCCGGCGCCGACGACAACGCCAGCGGCACCGCCGTGCTCCTGGAGGTGGCCAGGCTTCTGAAGGACGCCCGGCCCCGGCGCTCCATTCTCTTCCTCAGCGTGAGCGGAGAGGAGCTCGGGCTCTTCGGCTCCCGGGCCTTCACCGCGGCTCCGCCGGTGCCGCTGCGGTCCATCGTCGCCGACCTCAACACCGACATGGTGGGTCGCAACGGGGTCCGCACCATCGCGGTCACGCCCGCGAAGATCCAGGGCGCCACCGGCACCCTCACCCGGGACGCGCGGGAGCTCGCGAAGGAGCTCGGGCTCCGCCTGACGGACGAGGCGGACACCTACTGGCGGCGCTCGGACCACTACACCTTCGCGAAGGCCGGGATCCCGTCGATCTTCTTCTTCGGCGGCATGGAGCCCGACTACCACCAGACCACCGACACCGCCGACAAGATCGAGCCGGAGAAGCTCGCCAACGTCGCCCGGCTCCTCCGGGAGCTGGCGCTGAAGGTCGCGGACGCGCCGGGCCGCCCGGCGGCGCTCCCGGCGCCGGAGTGGTCCCGCTGGAAGTGGCCCTCCCGCTGAGCGCTTGCGGGGGCCCTTACACTGGAACGGCAGCGGAGACCCGCCGCGAGGAGGCATGCACATGAGCCTGATGGACTGGGGCAAGGCCCAATTCATCG
>DASTWQ010000173.1:0-2229 GCA_035758545.1 Holophagaceae bacterium
CTGGGGCGTGCCGGTGCCGCCGGTGGTGAGGGCGGGATCCAGCCCCACGGCGCCCTCGATGTTGGCGCCAAGGAGGTTCGCGCCCCGCATGAGCGCCCCCCGCAGGAAGGCGCTGCCGAGGTCCGCGTCCGTCAGGACCGCCTCCCGCAGGTCCGCCTCCCGGAACTTGGCCCGCACCAGGTCCGCGCCCGCCAGATCCGCGTGGGCGAGGGTGGCGCCGGAGAGGTCCGCGAACCGCAGCGAGGCGCCGGGCATCACGGCGTGGGACAGGTTCGCGCCCGCCAGGATGGCCTTCTGCAGGTTCGCCCCGGAGAGGTTGGCGCCGCTGAGGTCCACGGTCGTGAGGTCGGCCTCGAAGAGCTTGGCCTTCTGCAGGTTCGCCGAGGCCAGCCGGGCCCCGTTGAGGCGGCACTCGGAGAGCTCCGCGCCGCTCAGGTTGGCCTTCCGGAAGTCGACCCCCCGCAGGTCCAGGCCCCGCAGATCCGCGAATTCCAGCGAGAGGTGGTTCTTCACCTTCTCGACGACTTCGTCCCGGGTGAATTCGGCCATGGGGGCCCCCTCTGCGGGTTTTCGCCTAGTCTACTCCCTGGCGCAAGAGGATCCATTCGACGGCCCGCTCGGACCGCCAGAAGCGGCTTCCCTTCACGAGGATGCGGGCGCCGGCGGGGATCGCGCCCAGGCCCCGGGGGTCGTCCCGCAGGGGCCCGAAGTCCGGAAAGGCCGCGGCGCCGGGGCCGAAGCCCTCCGCGAGGTCGCCGGCGAATTCCCCGAAGGCCCAGAGCCGCGACAGGCCGAGCGCCTTCAGGGCCGCGCCCGTCTCCCGGTGCAGCGCCGGCGCCGAAGGGCCCAGCTCCCGCATGGAACCCAGCACCGCCACGGCCTCGCCGCCCGCCAGCTCCAGCAGCGCCGCGGCGCAGGCCTGGATGGAGTCGGGGCTCGCGTTGTAGGTCTCGTCCAACAGCCAGCCGCCGGCCTTCAGCGCGTGCAGGCGCCCCCGGCCCGGTTCCGGCGCCACCGCGGCGAGGCCCGCCCGGATCGCCTCCGGCCGGAAGCCCGACAGCAGCGCGGCCGTGGCCGCCAGCGCCGCATTGCCCACCTGGTGGGCGCCCCGCAGCTGGATCGTCAGCTCCAGGGGGCCCTCCGGCGTGCGAAGGGTGAAGCGCTCGCCCCGGGGGCCCAGGGATCCTGCGGAGGCCACGTCGAAATCCAGGCCGGGCCCGACAGGGACGGCCCGGGCGTGGGCCGCCCAGGGCTGCTCCGTCACCCAGCGGCACCAGCGGTCCTCGGCGTGGAAGACCCAGGTGCCCCCCGGGCGCAGGCCCGCCACCAGCTCGCCCTTGGCCTTGGCGATCCCGAGCTGCCCCTCCGAGAAGTTCTCCAGGTGGGCGGTGCCGATGGTGGTGATGATCCCGACGTCCGGCGGCGCCAGCTCCGTGAGCCGGCGGATCTCGCCGGGGGTGCTCATGCCCATCTCCAGCACCGCCGCAGGGAAGTCCCCGGGATAGGTGGCGAGGGCCTGGGGCAGGCCGAGGGTGTTGTTCCGGTTGCCGGGGGTCTTCCAGCCACCGGTGGCGCCCGCCAGCAGCTCCTTGGTGCTGGTCTTGCCGACGGAGCCGGTGACACCGAAGACGACCCGGGGCCGCAGCTCCGCCAGGCGCGCGGCGCCCCAGGCCTGCATCGCCGCGAGGGTGTCCGGCACGATCAGCTGCGGCACCGGCAGGTCGAGGGCGTGATCCACCAGGAGGGCGGCGGCGCCCCGCTCCACCGCCGTGGCGGCGAAGGCGTGGCCGTCCCGCTCCGCCCGCAGGGCCACGAAGGCCTCGCCGGGCTGGATCGTGCGGGTGTCGAGGGAGAGGGCGGAGGGACGCAGGGCGCCATCCCCCTGGACAGTCCCACCCACCCGCTGCGCGGCCTCGTCGAGGGTGTAGAGGGGCTCGGCCATCAGGGCGCCAGGAGCTGGGCGAAGCCGCCGGGCTCTGCGGAGGCGCGGTCACCGGTGGCGGCACGGCGGTGGTAGTCGAGTTGGCCCAGGTGGAAGGAGAGGTGGGTGATCAGGTGCACCAGCACCGTGCGGGTGTCCAGCTGGTGGCCGCGGATGGGCTCCGGGAAGGGCGTCTCGAGCCGGGCCGCATCCAGCCCGGCCAGGGCGGCGGCGACCTCCGCCTGGGCGGCCTGGATCTCCGCCTGGAGGGCCTTCCGGGACAGGCCCCGGGCGTTGAACTCCGCCTC
>DASTWQ010000188.1:0-2658 GCA_035758545.1 Holophagaceae bacterium
GGCGGCCGGCCGTGGGCCATGGCGACGGCCCGCAGCGCCGAGCGGGTCTTGAAGAAGACGTGGTTGGACACCATGGCCACCCGGTCCCGGCCGTAGCGCTCGAAGGCCCGCTGGATGACCGCGTCCCGCTCGTCCCAGGCGAAGTCGATGTCCATGTCCGGCGGATCCACCCGCTCCGGCGTGAGGAAGCGCTCGAAGAGCAGGTTCGTGTCCACCGGATCCACGTTGCTGAGGCCGAGGGCGTAGCTCACCAGCGAGGCCGCGCCGCTGCCCCGGCCGCAGATGCCGGCCTGCGTGAGGCCGTCCGCCTCCACGAGGTCCTGGACGAGCAGGAAGTAGGACGCGAAGCCCTTGTCCTGGATGAGCGGCAGCTCCTGGGCCAGGCGCGCCTCCGCGTCCCCCCGCACCGGATGGCGGCGGAGCCCCTCCCGCACCCGGGCCTCCAGCTCGGCCCGGAGTTCCGCGGGCGCCAGGCCGAGGGGCCCCGCCGTCACCCAGTGGTCCTTCGTGGCCGCGTTCCAGGGGAGGGACCAGCCCGAGATCGCCTCCCGCAGGGCTTCGGTCTCCCGGGCGCAGGCGGGCTCCGCGGCGGGGAAGCGCGCCTCCCAGACCCCGCGGGGCACCGCCGCCTCCGCCGGGGACCAGAGCGGCTCCGCCCGCGGCAGGGTGGTCTGGGCGGCCATGGCCCGCTTCAGCCGGTGCAGCTCCAGGCCCTCCGCCGTGCGGAAGCGGAGCACCTGGGGCGCGGCCACGGGCAGGCCTTCGGCCAGGGCGGCCCGGGCCTCCCGCGCGCGCGCCGGATGGGCCAGGAGCAGGGCCGGCAGGCCCTGGGCGCGGAGCAGGTCGAGGCCTTCCCGACGCTCCGCCAGCAGGGCGCAGCCCTGGGGCGGCTCGCCCTCCCGGCCATGGGCCTGGTCCGTGAGCAGCCGGTTGAGGGCCCCATAGCCGGCGGCGCCCAGGGGCAGCGCGCCGAAGGCCTGCCCGCGCCACGCGAAGCGGCAGCCCAGGTGCAGGCGGAAGGCCGAGGGCGCGGGGCCGGGGCCTTCGAAGGCCTCATGGACCCGGCCGAAGCCCTCCAGCTCCCGGGCCCAGTCCAGGGCCTCCCGCAGCTTCGGGTAGCCCTGCAGGCCCCGGTCCCAGAGGACCAGGTCGCGGTAGCCCAGCCGCCGGGCCAGCTTCAGGAGCGCCCGCGCCGGGTAGATGCCCTCGCCCACGCTGAAATCGGAGATGCCCAGCAGCAGGCTCATGGGGGCGTCCGGCGGGCGGTCGCGCGGTAGGCGGCCTGTCGCTCCGCGGCAAGATCCACCCGGCCTTCGGCCGCCAGCCAGCCGGGCCGCACCTCCGTCTCCGGGAAGCGGCGGCGGAGCCGCGCCAGGGCGCCTTCCAGGCGGCCCAGCTTGGCGTCTCCCTCCCCCTGGAAGAGGCCCACGGCCTGGCCCAGGCCCCAGCGCAGCCGCAGCTCCACGCGGTGCACGAGGAGGCGGCGCGTGGCCAGGGCCAGGAAGGCCTCCGTGGCCGCCGGCGCGAGGGCCAGCGGCGGGCGCAGCAGCGCCTCCGGCGGCGCCGCCCAGCGGTGGGACTGGCCGTCCAGGTCCCACCACTGCAGCGCCAGGGCCCGGGGCGCGCGGGGTTCAGCCCAGAGCAGCGTCAGGAGCCACCGCGCGAGGGGCACCGCCTCCGGCAGACAGGGCGGCTCCAGGCGCCAGCGGTGGACACTGCGGCCCTGGGGTTCCGTGAACAGCGGCAGGCGGGGGCGGTCCTCCCCCCGGACTTTGGCCAGCAGCTTCGGCGCCTCCGCCGGGTGGACCAGCTGGGCGAAGGTGGGCAGGGGCAGCGGCTGGAGGTCTCCGAGCCGGTGGAGGCCCAGGCGCCGGAAGCGCCAGAGCCACCGGGGCGCGAGCTCCGGCAGGCGCTGGATCGGCTGGGGCGCCAGGAAGCCCGGCTCGGCGCCCTCGGGCACCTCCACCAGCGGCGCCCCCAGCCGCGCGGCGAAGCCCGCCGCCGTGGCGCTGGCGGAGAGCCCGGCGCGGCTGTCCCAGCCATGCCGCGCCCGCAGCTCCCGCTGGATGCGCCAGGCGGCGTCCTTGGCCGGGCCGAAGAGCCGCTGGGTGCCCTGGAGCTCCAGCAGGGCCTCGCCCATGCGGGGGAGCAGGCCCTGGGGCGTCCAGGCCACCAGGAAGTCCCGGAAGGCCCCCTGGGCCTCGCCCCAGGTGCGGGGCGTGGGCTCCAGCAGGCGCAGGCCCCGCACGCGCCGCAGGGCGGCGTCCATGGGGTCGCCGGGCTGCAGGCCCTCCGCCCGGGCCCGGGCGTTCAGCAGCCAGAGGGTCGCCACCCGGCCGCCGTGGGGGCTCAGGAAGGCCAGAGGACGGCCCTGGAGCTCCGGATCCCGCCGGGCCGCCAGCTGGAAGGGAAGCTCCGGAACCCACATCGCCAGCATCTCGATCCGCCTCCCGGGGAGATCCAGCATGGCGAATTTTTGGCGAATTTCAAGGACCCGTTTCCGGCGTCCAGGCACGAAAAAAGCCCCATGTCAGTTCTGACATGGGGCTTCGTTTTAACGTCGCAGCGACCTACTTTTCCGCCTCTGTGCGAGGGAGTATCATCGGCCCTCCGGAGCTTAACGGCCGTGTTCGGGATGGGAACGGGTGTGACCTCCGG
>DASTWQ010000239.1:0-7344 GCA_035758545.1 Holophagaceae bacterium
GGAGACGAGGCTCACCTCCGGGTGGGAGACCAGCGCGTCGCCGGCCTCGGCCCCCAGGCCCTGGATCAGGTTGAAGACCCCGGGCGGGCAGCCGGCCGCCTGCAGGAGCTCGGCGAGGAGGGTGGCGGTCAGCGGCGTCAGCTCGCTGGGCTTGGCGACGATCGTGTTGCCCATGGCGAGGGCGGGCGCGGTCTTCCAGCTCAGCAGGTAGAGGGGCAGGTTCCAGGGCGTGACGAGGGCGCAGACCCCTGCCGGGGACCGGTGCGTGTAGTTGAGGGCGTCGGCCATCATGGACGCGTCGTCGGTCTTCGTCCGCACCAGGTCCGCGAAGAAGCGGAAGTTGGCGACGGCTCGGGGGATGTCGAGGCTCTTGGCCAGGGCAAGGGGCTTGCCCGTGTCCCGGCTCTCCAGCTCGGCCGCTTCGTCGAGGCGGGCCTCCAGCAGGTCCGCGACCCGGTCCAGCAGCGCGGCCCGCTCGGACACCGGCGTCCTGGCCCAGCCCGGCAGGGCCGCCTTTGCGGCCGCCACGGCGGCGTCTACATCGGCCTTCGAGGAGCGCGGGATGCGGGCGATCACCTGGCCCGTGGCCGGCGCGAGATCCTCCAGCCAGGCGCCGTCCTGCGCGGAGAGGAAAGCGCCATTCACGAAATTGAGGCGGTCCTGGAGGCTCATGCGCCACCCCCGAACCCGATCTTCCGCTTCCTGGGCGCAGGCGTCTCCATGAGATCCCTGGTGGTGGACACATGCTCCGTGAAGGCGTAGGGTGCGGTCCGACGACCGCCCCAACTTGAGGTCGCAAATTGCGATTTCAAGTGGGCCCATTCCTTGGCAGTGAGCTGGAACATGAAGTCGGAAGGGAAGCGGTCCAGGTTGCGCTTGATCTGCTCGTTGAGCCGGCGCGTTTCGACGCCATAGAGCTCTGCAAGATCCTGGTCGAGGATCACGCGCTGGCCGCGGATCATGTGGATCCGCTCCCGCGGCTGGAGGGTGCTCACCGCGCCACTCATGCCATCTGCCCTCGGCCGCCCTCGCCGCCTGCGTAGTCGTGCCAGTCGTAGGTCCAGCGGTCCTGGTCGGGATCCCAGTCGTCCCAGGTGGGGATCCGCTCCAGCTTCGGCAGCAGCTCCGGGGGCACGATGCCGGGCACGAGGAAGGCCTTCTGGCGGCGCAGGGCGTAGGGGTTCCGCAGGGTGAAGCCCAGGGTCCCGAGGATGGCCCGGGCGAGGTACCAGGTGGCCTGGGGGTTCCAGCCGTGGGCGATCTTGATGACGATGCCGAGGCCGTCGGGGTAGTCCGGGTGCTCGATGGCCATCCCCAGGAGGCCGTCGGCGCCCTCCTTGGCGATGACCTTGCCCTCGCAGGCCTTGAGGATCGTCGAGTCAAGGCGGTTGAACCCGCCCACCAGGTCCGGATGGCGCACCATGGCCTCCCAGATCCAGTCCTCGTCCTTCACCTTCACGAGCCCGGCGTAGAGCCGCGCCAGCTCCGTCACGGTGTTGCTCACGGTGGGCAGGCCGCAGCCGTCCTTGGCCACGCGCAGGGGCTCCCAGTCCGGGCCCAGGAACCGCCGCAGCTGCTCCAGGTAGGCCACGAAGAAGGGATGCTGGGGCAGCATGTAGCCCGCGCGGTTCCAGCCCTTGGCCCGGCAGCCCCGAAGGATGGCCGCATGCTCGCCGGAGCAGCAGTGGTACCAGCGCCGGGGCCGGCGCACCTGCCGGCCGAACTGGATGAGGGGCACGTCCAGCGGCGTGAGCATGAGGCCGTGCTCGCCCTCCGGCAGCAGGCTCATGGCCGCGGCCACGTGCTCGGTATCGCCGTTGTGGCTGGCGACGGCGATGGCCTTCTGCTCCCAGGTGCAGCCCGCCAGTTCCTCGGCGAAGACCTTCACCATGAGGGGCTTCATCATGCTGCGGCCGTAGCAGAGGACGTTGCCGCCGAAGGAGTGGATGAGCCGGTCGCCGCTCCACCAGGCCACGGCGCCGTGGATGGTCGTCTCGCTCACATCGAAGCGCCGGTAGTCCACCAGGGGCTGCCACTCCACCTCCCGGCCCGTGGGGATGCCGGGGATGCTCCGGCCGAGGGGGGATTCGGGATAGAGCTTCATGCCCGGGCCTCCTCGCCCAAGACCGCGCGCACCCGCGGGGCGACGTCCGCCATGAAGGCCTCCATGCCGCGGATCACCCGGGCGCAGTCGTGGTCGAAGAAGTCGAACCAGAGCATGAGGCGGTCCTCGGGGTGGAAGCGGTCGAGGATCTGCTGAGCCACGTCATCGGGGTTGCCGATGAGGGCGTTGTCGGCGGCGCCCTCCACCTTCTTCGGGTCCAGGGTTCCGTCCAGGGCCTTCCAGTAGGCGGAGAGGGCGGCGCGGGCCTGCTCCTGGGCCGCGGCGCGCTGGGCCTCCGGGGACTTGCCCGGATCGGCGTTGAGGAAGACGAAGACGGTGCGGGGCATGTGCCCCCGGACCCAAGGACCGCCGTCCGGATGGTAGGCCGCGGCCATACGGCGGTGGGTGTCCTCGATGACCTCGGGCTTGGTGATGCTGAGGTTGAAGACCTGCACGGGGGAGAAGCGGTTCACATACTCCTGGAGCTTCGGGTCGTGGCTGCCGAGCACCGGCTGCACCAGCTCCCGGCGCCAGTCGCAGGGGATGACCTTGGTGGCCTCGAAGCTCCACCGCCGGGGCAGCGGGATCGCGTCGCCGGAGGCGCCGGCGAGGTCGCGGATCCGGCGCCAGTCCTCGTCCGTCCGGACGTCCTGGCGGGTGATCGCGTACTCGGGGATGTCCCCGGAGGAGATCGTCTCGCCCCGCAGCAGCCGCAGGAAGATCTCCGCGGCCTCCCAGAAGAGCTTGCCCTTCACCGCCGGCCAGGCGGCCTCCTCCCAGGGCGCCCGGGCGTCCACGCCCGTGACCCGGTTCATGAAGTCGAAGCGACCCGCGGAGAAGCCCAGGTGCAGCCGACGGCGCTCCTCGGGGTCGAGCCCGTGGTAGGCGGCGAAGGTGGCCACCCGCTCGGCGTGGGCCAGGGGCCCGCCGTTGCAGACGATGTTCATGACCGCCGAGCCCACCTCGATCCGTTTCGTGCGGGCGAAGACCCGGGTGGCCAGCTGGCAGATGTCCCCGTTGAGGCCCACCTCGCCCTCCCAGTGGGGGATGACGGGCTTACGGTGGCCCTTCTGGACCTCAGAGCTGTAGTGGCTCTCCGCCACCCAGGCCGTGCCGTAGCCCAGGGCGTCCGCCGCCTCCACCTGGGTGAAGAAGTTCCGGAACATCGTCCCTTCATCCGGCGTGAAGCCGTCCACGGGCGTCTGCGAGATGGAGAAGAAGAGGTCGAATTTCACAAAATATCCGGCGATGACAGCGATTCCAACGACGAGCGGCAAGGGGCTGCCGCCGGAATCGCCGGAATCGCTGGATTAGATCGCATTCAGCCTCCCGCCGTCGGCGGCGATGCTCTGGCCGCGGAGGTAGGCGGCGGCGGGGGAGGCCAGGAAGGCGATGAGGGCGGCGATCTCCTTCGCCTCCGCCACGCGGCCTTCGGGGATCGTCCTGACCATGTCGGCGCGGACCTGCTCGAGGGTGCGGCCCGTGCGCTCGGCGTTGGCCAGTTCCAGCTTCTCCAGCCGCTCCGTGGCGGTGGCGCCGGGGAGGACGTTGTTGATGGTGATCCCCGGCGGCAGCTCCTTGGCGAGGGTCTTGGCCCAGGAGGCCGTGGCGCCGCGGATGGTGTTGGAGACGCCGAGGTTCGGCAGGGGCTCCCGCACGCTGGTGGAGACGACGTTGATGATGCGGCCGTAGCCCCGGGCCCTCATGCCCGGCACCAGCAGCTTCACGAGCAGGTGGGGCGCCATGAGCAGGCGGCCGAAGGCCCGGGAGAAGTCCGCCTCCTCCGCCTCCAGGATCGGCCCGCCGGCAGGGCCGCCGGCGTTGTTCACGAGGATCTCGACGGGTCCGGTGGCGGCCAGGTGGGCGTCCACGATGCGGCGGAGGGATTCCCGGTCCTCCAGGTCCGCCGTGAGGGTCCAGACCTCCGGCGCGCCGGCGGCCCGCAGGTCCGCGGCGAGGCCCTCCAGCTTCCCGGTGGAGCGGGCCAGGGCCGCCACCGCGCAGCCCCGGGCCGCGAGTTCCAGGGCCGCGGCCCGGCCGATGCCGGCGCTGGCGCCGGTGACGAGGGCGCGGCGGCCCTCCAGGTCCCGGGGGCCGCTAGGCGCCATAGCCGCCTCCAAGCCGGGAGCGCATCTCCCAGAGGAGCGGGAAGTAGCGCAGGTCCGCGCGGCCCGCCAGGTACTTCACGCCCGGATCCTGGAAGGAAAGGTCGCCCGCCTCCCGCGGGAGCGAACCGTGGCCGAAGGGGCAGCCGCCGCCGGTGGCCGCCTTCGGGGCCGGGCCTTCCGCCGGTGCGCTCCCGTGGCCGCTCATGTGCATGGCGTCCGTGTGACCCACGCCCGTGCCGGGCTTGAAGCCGATCATGCGCTCGGCGAGCAGGTAGTGCATGGTGCGCCAGATGCGGAAGGCCTCGTCGAACTCGATGAAGGCCTCCGCCAGCTGGTGCAGGTCCAGGTGCTTGGGGTCCGTGTAGACCGCCACGAGGGCCTGGAGCACCGGCTCCCGGTCCGAGGTGTCGAAGCCCCGGGAGCGCAGGGCCGCGAGGAAGCCGTCCCAGAGGGAGGGCTCCTTCAGGGCGGCCTCGAGCAGCTCCTTCGATTCCGGCGAGCCGGGGTAGAGCTGCAGGTAGCGCTCGTCCTTCAGGCCCGAGAGGAACTCCAGGCAGCGGAACTGGGCGCTCTGGAGGCCGCTGGCGGGCTTGAGCCAGTCCCGGAACTCCAGGAACTTGGCGGGGCTCATGGTCTCCATGACCTTGAACTGCTGCTGGAGCACCCGGGCGATCTCGTGGCAGCGGCGCATGAGCCAGAGGCTCGGCCCCACCTCGCCCTTCTGGAGGTGGGCGATGACCGCCCGGACCTCGTGGAGCATGAGCTTGAACCAGAGCTCGTAGGCCTGGTGGATGACGATGAACTGCAGCTCGTCGTGGGCCTCGGGCTCCGACAGGGGCGTCTGGAGCCGGAGCAGGTCGGGCACCTTCAGGTAGGACTCGTAGGACGGACCGGTCTCGGGAGGCATCCGCCCAGTTTACCCCCCGGCCGGGGCCGGCATGACTCCGGGTCGATGCCCCTGGAGGCCCCTCAACCCTCGGCGACCACCCGGGCCCGACCCTCGGCCTTGGCCTTGTAGAGCCGCTGGTCCGCCCGGGCCAGGAGGGACTCCACGGTGTCGCCCTCCCCCCGCCAGGTGGCGACACCCACGCTCAGGGAGAGGCTGCGGCCTTCCGGCAGGTTGGGCAGCTGGGTCTGGGCCACGGTCTCCAGCAGGCGCTCGGCGAGGCGGTGGGCGCCCTCCCGGTCCGTCTGGGGGCAGAGCACCAGGAACTCGTCGCCGCCCATGCGGCCGAGCCGGTCCACCTTGCGCAGGCCGAAGGCCAGGCGCTGGGCCACCATGCTGAGGACCCGGTCCCCCGCGGCGTGGCCAAAGCGGTCGTTGATGGGCTTGAAGTGGTCCAGGTCGATGAGCATCACCGCCAGGGGCTGGTTGAAGCGGGTGCTCTGCATGGCCTCGTGCTGCAGCAGCTCCGCGGTGTGCCGCCGGTTGTAGAGGCCCGTGAGCGGGTCCTGGATGGCCTGGTGGTATAGCCGCTGGCGGCTGGCCTCCAGGGTGAGCAGGCGGCCCAGCTCGTCCGCGGCGATCTCCAGGAGCCGGACGTGCTCCTGGTAGAGCTTGCGCTCCAGCAGCAGGCCCATGAAGGCGTTGATGGGCGCGCCGGGCACGGAGATCGGCAGCACCAGCTGGAGCGGATCCCGGAGGGCGAGGCGACGCTCCTCCGGATCCACCACCGGCTCCCACACCAGATCGATGGGATCCGGCAGGCCCATGGCCCGCTCCAGGGCCCGGCCCAGCTCCTGGCGATCCGCCTCCCCCACGCAGCGGCCGTGGGCGCCCCGGGCCACGAGGCCCTCCTCCGTGCGGTGGACGACGGCCAGGGCCCCGGGCAGCACCGCGGTCTGGAGCAGGTCCACGAAGCCCCGGACGATGCTCTGGGCGTCGGGGTCCTCGGAGTAGAGCCGGGCGATGGAGTCCCGCAGCGTCGTCTCCAGGAGCCGCTGCTCCAGGGCCCGGGCCAGGCGCCGCTGGATGGCCTCCACGCCGAGGTCCTCGGCGTTGCGGAAGGGGCTGGCCCAGGCCTGCTCCCGGGGCGCGGCGGTGCGGGCGAGGTCCTCCGCGGCCTCCAGCACCCCCTCCAGGTCCGGGTCCTTGACGATGAAGCGGTCGGCCCCGCAGGTCTTGGCCCAGAAGTGGCCCAGGCCCCGGGTCTCGGCGGTGAGCAGGAGCACCGGCAGGTGCCGCGTGGCCCGGTCGTCCTTCAGCAGGCGGCAGAGCTGATAGCCGTCGATGAGCGGCATGTAGCAGTCGCTCACAACCACGTCGGGCATCTCGGTGGCGAGGACCAGCAGGGCCTCGGCGCCGTTCCGGGCCTCGAGGACCTCGTGGCCCCGGTGCTGGAAGAGGGCGCGCATGAGCCCGAGCTGGGTGGAGCTGTCCTCCACCAGCAGCGCCTTGAAGAGGCGGGGCGGCGCAGTCGTCGGGAGCGTGGCCATGGGCGTCCGTGGATGGCTGAAGTTGAGGCATTATGCGGCTTGGGCTTTCGATGCGCGAGCCCTTGCTCCTGTTTTTCACAAGGATTCACGGATGGACGCCCCCCTCCTGCTCGCCCTCGCCCGCGCCCAGCTCCGGCGCCACGGGGCCTGGGCCCTGGAGGGCGCCTGGGCCTCGGACCGGGCCCTGGGCCTGCGCTGGGGCCGGCGGCCCGAGTCGGACACCTGGATCCTCCTGCTGCAGCCCCGGCCCGCCCTCTGGCGGCTGCCCGCGAACCATCTCGCCGCCCAGCTCCTGGCGGCCGAGGCCCGGAAGGACTCGCCCCGGGCCTGGGGTGCCTGGCTCTCCGGCGCCCGGCTGGTGGAGGTCCAGGGCGATCCGGCGGAGCGCTGGCTGGGATTCGTGTTCCAGCGCCGGGCCATCACCGGAAAGCTCGAGACCGTGCGGGTGGCCTTCCAGGCCATCCCCGGCCGCGCCGGCATCCGCCTGGACGGCCTGGACACCGCCGCGCCCCGCCTGGGCCTGGGCGTGCCCTTCCCCGCGGCGCCGCCGGCCCCCGAAGGCGAGCCGCCGCCCCTCCGCCGCTGGAAGGAGCGCTTCGGCGACCGCCTGCCCGCGGTGCTGGCGGGGGAGGTGGACGAGGCCCTGCCCGGCGAGGGGGATCTCCTGGACCGGCACCGGGCCCTGTCGGAGGCCGA
>DASTWQ010000057.1:0-21101 GCA_035758545.1 Holophagaceae bacterium
GCGGAGGCGCCCGGGCTGCGGGGCCAGCTCCTCCGCTGGGGGCTCCTGGGCTTCCTCCTCAGCGCCGGCCTCGGCGCCCTGGTGGGCGTCCTGCTGGCGGGCCGGCGGCGCGCGGAGGCCCGGACCGGCCGCCGGGACCGGTCCCTGGAGGTCGCCCGGGCCCGCCAGAAGGCCCTGCGGGAGGCCCTGGCCGCCCCCTGCCTGGAGCTGGACCCGGAGGCCCGCCTCCTGGCGTGGAACGCTCCGGCCGCCGCCCTGCTGGGGCGGGACCTGGGGGCGCTCCTGCACCAGCCCGTGTGGAGCCTTGCGACAGACGGCGGCGGGCCCGCCATGGAGGCCGGCTGGCTGGAGCACCTCGGCGCCGCCGGGACCCTCGAGCGCTTCGAGCGCGCCGACACCCTGGCCGGTCCCGAGGGCCAGCCCCTCGCGGTCCTCTGGCGGGTGCGGGCGGTTCGGGGGGCGGACGGGCAGGGCCTGGCCGGGTTCCTGGCGATCCTCGAGGCGGGCCGTCCCGCCTAGCGGATTCTCAGGCGCCCAGGCAGGCCTGGACCTCCGCCAGGCAGGCGGCCCAGGTCTCGTCAGGCGTCTCGTGCAGGAAGAACTCCACGGCGTGGCCCGCGGGCCGGGCCTCCGGATGGGCGGACCAGGCTTCGTAGAGGCGGTCCAGGGGGCCGCTGTCGATGCGGTTCCGCCGCAGCTTGTGGGCGCGGCGCAGGCGGTCGGGATCGGGCCCCCGCAGGGAGACCCCCTCCTTGCGGCTGGCGATGAAGGTGAAGGCCTGCACCCAGGCGTTGTCCATGAACTGGGCGAAGTGGAGGAAGGCGCCGTGGTTGGACCGGGTGAGGTTCACCACCCGGTGCTTGCCCTTCCAGGACGTCACCCAGGCCTCCAGGACCGCGGAGGCGCGTTCCCGCTCCTGACGGGGCAGGATCGGGAACGCGACGCCCCAGAACTCCTCCAGGGCCTCCTGGGGATCGGTGCGCTGTTCGAGCGGATCTAGGGGCATCCTCAGGCCTGCTGGTAGACGTCGGCGCCCTTGGCCTTGAAGGCCTCCGACATCTCCGACATGCCCTTCTCGATCGCCTCGGCCTCGGAGTAGCCGTGCTCGTCCGCGTACTTGCGCACGTCCTCGGTGATCTTCATGGAGCAGAAGTGCGGGCCGCACATGGAGCAGAAGTGGGCCTGCTTGGCGCCCTCCGCCGGCAGGGTCTCGTCGTGGAACTCACGGGCGGTGTCGGGGTCGAGGCTCAGGTTGAACTGGTCCTCCCAGCGGAACTCGAAGCGGGCCTTGGAGAGGGCGTTGTCGCGGAGGTTCGCGCCGGGGTGGCCCTTGGCCAGGTCCGCGGCGTGGGCGGCGAGCTTGTAGGTGATGACGCCGTCCTTCACGTCCTTCCGGTTGGGCAGCCCCAGGTGCTCCTTGGGGGTCACGTAGCAGAGCATGGCCGTGCCGAACCAGCCGATCATCGCCGCGCCGATGGCGCTGGTGATGTGGTCGTAGCCCGGCGCGATGTCCGTCGTGAGCGGGCCCAGCGTGTAGAAGGGCGCCTCATGGCAGACCTTCAGCTGCTTCTCCATGTTCTCCTGGATGAGGTGCATGGGCACGTGGCCGGGGCCCTCGATCATGGTCTGCACGTCGTGCTTCCAGGCCACCTGGGTCAGCTCGCCCAGGGTCTCCAGCTCGCCGAACTGGGCGTCGTCGTTGGCGTCCGCGGTGCTGCCGGGGCGCAGGCCGTCGCCGAGCGAGAAGCTCACGTCGTAGGCCTTCATGATCTCGCAGATCTCCTCGAAGTGCGTGTAGAGGAAGTTCTCCTGGTGGTGGGCGAGGCACCACTTCGCCATGATGCTGCCGCCGCGGCTCACGATGCCGGTCACGCGCTTGGCCGTGAGCGGCACGTAGCGCAGCCGCACGCCGGCGTGGATGGTGAAGTAGTCCACGCCCTGCTCCGCCTGCTCGATGAGCGTGTCGCGGTAGAGCTCCCAGGTGAGTTCCTCAGCCTTGCCGTCCACCTTCTCCAGGGCCTGGTAGATGGGCACGGTGCCGATGGGAACGGGACTGTTGCGGAGGATCCACTCCCGGGTCTCGTGGATGTTCTTCCCGGTGCTGAGGTCCATGACCGTGTCGGCGCCCCAGCGGGTGGCCCAGGCCATCTTGGCCACCTCCTCCTCGATGCTGGACGCCACGGCGGAGTTGCCGATGTTGGCGTTGATCTTCACGAGGAAATTGCGGCCGATGATCATCGGCTCGATCTCGGGGTGGTTGATGTTGGCGGGGATGATGGCGCGGCCCCGGGCCACCTCGTCCCGCACGAACTCGGGCGTGATGCGGGACTTCATCCCGGCGGCGTCCCGGCCGAGGTTCTCGCGGATGGCGATGAACTCCATCTCCGGGGTGACGATCCCCTGGCGGGCGTAGTGCATCTGGGAGACGTTCCTCCCGGCCTTCGCCCGCAGAGGCTTGCGGGCACCCTTGAAGCGGATGGCCTCCAGCTCGATGTCCCGGTCCCGGAGCTGGCGGTAGTAGCTGGAGGGCTTGTCCAGCTCCTCCACGTCGCCGCGGGAGAGGATCCAGTCCCGGCGCAGGGGCGCGAGGCCCTGGGTGACATCGATCACAGCCTCGGGGTCGGTGTAGGGGCCGCTGGTGTCGTAGACCACCACCGGCTCGTTGGCCGCGAGCTCGCCGTTGAAGTCCCGGGTGGGCTGTAGGCGGATGCGCCGCAGGGGGACCTTCACACCGGGCAGTGAGCCCTCGACGAAGATCTTCTCGGAGGCCGGGAAGGGTTGGAGGCAGCCCTCCAGGGCCTTGTCCGCCACAGGCGCCGTCGGAGTGTCCGGCATGCCATCTCCCTTGTCGAATAGAAGTCCCGCGCACCGCGCGCGGGCTACGAGTTTAGCGCGGCCCGGCGGATCCGCCGGGAGCTTCAGGCGGCATGGGCGCACCCAAGGGTTTAGAATGGGGTCCTGATGACGAAGAAGCGCCGCCTCCTCCTCACCGCCCTCGCCGTGCCGGCCCTCGCGATCCCGGCCAAGGCGGCGCCCCGGCCCGGTGATTCGCCCCAGGACGATCCGGTCCTGCGGGCCCGGGCCGCCCGGGCCGCGGCCCAGGGCATCGACGAGCGGGACCTCCCCCCGGTGCCCAAGGCCCTGGTGGAGCCGCCGCCGCTGCCGCCGCCGGAGACCCACCCGAAGGACCTCCCGGGCTACCGGGCCCGGTACCGCCACGGCCGGCGGCACGGGAAGGCCCGCCCCAGGGTTCGCTCCAAGGCCCGCCCTCATCGGGCCGCCCGGCACAAGTAGCTGAAAGAACGCGTGATGCGCCTGGGCGTCCTCACTTCCGGCGGCGACGCCCCGGGCATGAACGCCGCCATCCGCGCCGCGGTCCGGCAGGCGGATGCGCTGGGTCTTGAGGCGGTGGGCATCCGCCATGGGTTCCGGGGCGTGGTGGCCGGGGACTGGTCCCCGCTCGGCAGCCGGGACTGCGCCAACATCCTCCAGCGGGGGGGGACCGTGCTCTTCACGGCCCGGTGCCCGGAATTCCTGGACCCCGCCGTGCGCGCGAAGGCCGCGGCCGGCCTGAAGGCCGCCGGCATCGGGGCCCTGGTGGTCATCGGCGGGGACGGGAGCTTCCGGGGCGCGGAAGCCCTCTGGCGGGAGCATGGCATCCGCTGCGGGGGCGTCCCCGGGACCATCGACAACGACCTGCCGGGGACCGAGCGCACCCTGGGGTTCGACACGGCCCTCAACACCGCCGTGGAAGCCATCGACCGCATCCGCGACACCGCCTCCAGCCACGACCGGATCTTCCTGGTGGAGGTCATGGGCCGCAGCTCAGGGATGCTGGCGGTGCACACCGGCATCGCCTGCGGCGCGGAGTTCGTCCTCTACCCCGAGGCGGAGGAGGACACTTTCGAGGCGCTGCTGGGCCAGCTGCGGCTCAGCGCCGAGCGGGGCAAGGGCAGCTCCATCGTGGTGGTGGCCGAGGGCGACCAGCTGGGCAACGCCGTGGCCCTGGGGGAACGGCTGACCCGGGACTACGGCCTGGACCTGCGGGTCGCGGTGCTGGGGCACATCCAGCGGGGGGGCTCCCCCACCGCCCTGGACCGCATCTGGGGCAGCCGCTGGGGCGCCGAGGCGGTCAAGCGCCTGGCCGCCGGGGAGGAGGCCTTCTATCTGGGCGTGCAGGGCGGGGCCCTCGCTGCGGTGCCCCTCTCCACCGTGAACGATCCCCCCCCCGCGCCGCCGAGGGAATTGGCCACGTTGCTGGAAGTCCTGGCCCGGTAGAATTCCGGTCTCAGCCCAGAGTCTGAACCCAGGACGCCCCGCGCATGCCCGACACCAAGCCTCATCCCGCCAAGATCGCCGTCGTCATGGCCGGCGGCCGCGGCACGCGCTTCTGGCCCCGCTCCCGCACCAGCCGACCCAAGCAGTTCCTCTCCATCGTCGGGGAGGGGACGCTCCTGCACCAGACCGTCGCCCGGCTGGATGGCCACTTCCGTCCCGAGCACATCTTCGTCGTCACCACCTCGGACCTGGCGGAGGAGACCCGGCGCATGCTGCCGGAGCTGCCGCCGGAGAATGTGCTCGTGGAGCCCGAGGGCCGCAACACCGCACCCTGCCTGGCCCTGGCCCTGGTGGAGATCGAGCGCCGCATCCCGAGCGGGGTGATGGTCGTCCTCTCCGCGGACCACTGGATCGGCGATCCGGAGCTGTTCCTGGAGGATGTGGAAACCGCCGTCAAGCACGCCGCCTGGGAGCGGGAGCTGGTGGTCTTCGGCATCCGCCCCACCTATCCCGAGACGGGCTATGGCTACATCGAGGCCGAGGGCCACGGCCCCGTCCTGCGGGTGAGGGCCTTCCGGGAGAAGCCCCCCATGGACCTGGCGATCCAGTACCTGGAGAGCGGCCGCCATTTCTGGAACGCGGGCATGTTCGTGTGGACCCTGGAGGACTTCCGGGCGGCCCTGGAGCGCCACGCGCCGGAGGTGCTGAAGCCCCTGGACGCCTGGGTGGCGGCGGGCGCGGACCCCTCGGCCCTGACGGAGGCCTACCGCCAGCTCCCGGAGGTCGCCATCGACGTGGCCCTCATGGAGCGGGCCGACCAGGTGGCGGTGGTGCCCACCCGCTTCCGCTGGTCCGACGTGGGCTCCTGGCCCGCGGCCCTGGAGTTCCACGCTCCGGACGAGGACGGCAACGTGGTGAAGGGCCAGGCCATCCTCCTTGACACCCGGGACAGCGCCTTCTTCGGCGGCAAGCGTCTCATCGCCGCCAGCGGGGTGAAGGACCTCATCGTCGTGGATGACGAGGACGCCCTGCTCATCTGCCACCGGGACAAGGCCCAGTCCGTGAAGAAGATCGTGGAGCGGCTCAAGGCCGAAGGCCGCGATGACCTGCTCTGAGGACCCCGTGAAGCGACCCGAGACCCTCCACATCGACAAGCCCTGGGGCAGCTTCGACCAGTACGCCCTGAACACGCCCTGCACGGTGAAGATCCTCACCTGCAACCCTGGCCAGAAGCTGAGCCTCCAGCGCCACCGCGACCGTGGCGAGCTGTGGGTGGCCCTGGACCCGGGCGTGGTCGTGGAGCGGGACGGCGAGCGGCTCACCCCCGCCCCCGGCGAGGAGGTCTGGTTGCCGACGGGCGCCACCCATCGCCTCAGCTGCGACGCGGGCACCCCCCATCCCGTCCGCGTGCTGGAGGTCTCCTTCGGCGTCTTCGACGAGGCGGACATCGAGCGGCTGCAGGACGACTATGGCCGCGCCTAGGGCTGCCCTGCTGGCCCTCCCTGCCATCCTCCTGCCAGCCGCCCAGCCTGACCCGGCGGCCCTCCTGGCCCGGGTGGACCGCCTGCGCCAGCCCTGGCCCGCCTTCTCCGCGGACCTCGCCCTGGTCGAGAAGGGCAAGGAGACCCGCTGGCGGCTCTGCGTGGCCTCGGACGGCGACACCCGCCTCGACGGCCTGACGCCGAAGGAGAAGGGCCGCGCGGTGCTCATGAAGGGCGAGCGCATGTGGCTGCTGACCCCGGGCAGCAAGCGGGCCATCCCCGTCACGGCCCAGCAGCGCCTCGTGGGCTCCGCCGCCGGCGGCGACCTGGCGCGGCTGAAGCTGGCGGGGGACTTCGAGCCCGCGGGGCTCCAGGAGGCCTCCCTCGATGGCGAGCCCTGCTGGCGGATCGAGCTCACGGCCCGGCGCCCCTCGGTGCCGTACCGGCGCGCGGTGCTCTGGATCCGGAAGGCCGGTGAGCTGCCCCGGGCCGTGGACTTCTACTTCGCCAGCGGCAAGCTCGCCCAGACCGTGCGCTTCGATCCTCCGGTGACCATGGCGGGGCGCCCCTTCATCGCGGGCCTGACCCTGGGGGATCCGAAGCATCCCGCCCAGGCCCAGATGCGCCTCAGCGCCATCGCCGTGGGTGAGCCGGATCCGGCCCGCTTCGAACCGCCTCGCTGAAGCGCCTCGCCAGCGTCGGCGCGCGGGTCTATACTGGTCGGTGAGGTGCCCTTCGGGGCTTCCCGCCACTTTGATCCCACCACGTGGAACTCCCTCCCCAGCGGAGGGCCCCGCTAACGGACCCCACCACCACTACCCCACCAACGTTCCCTCACGAAACGCCCCTACCTCGGGGCGTTTCCTTTTTCAAAGGAACCCCCCCGCGGTAGGGGCTACGCCCTTCCACCTAACGAAGGCTCCCCCGGAGCCTTCTCCCAAGCCGGCGGGGCCGTCTTGGAGGTGGAACCTTTCTCGGGGCGTTTCCTTTCGAGGGACTTGGCTCCGGCCTCCAGCCTCCAGTCTCCAGCCCGCTCGCCCCACGCCATCCCACAGGGCCTGCAGCCCGATGCCCAGCCCTGCTCTGGCAGAATGGATCCTTCTGAACGCATTGGAGTCCCCATGTCCGCCCACGAGCCTTCCGAAGAGTCCTCCGCCTTCCTGTCCGGCCAGCGGATCGCGCCGGGGGGCGTGCGCCCCGGGATCACGGCGGCGGATCTCATCGACGAGGCCTTCCTGGCCTACAACGGCGGGCGCCTGGGGGAGGCGGCGCGGCTGCTCACCCAGAAGATCCTGAAGCCGGACGTGACCCTGGGCGTGACCCTCACGGGCGCCCTGACCCCGGCGGGCCTGGGGCGCTCCTGCCTCATCCCCCTGATCCAGGCCGGCGTCATCGACTGGATGATCAGCACCGGCGCGAACCTCTACCACGACACCCACTTCGCCCTGGACTTGAGCCTCCACCGGGGCTCCGCGGCCCTCAGTGACACCGTGCTGCGGGACGCGGGCGTGGTGCGCATCTACGACATCCTCTTCGACTACACCGTGCTCCTCGACACGGACGCCTTCTACCGGGAGCTCATCAAGGCCCCGGCCTTCCAGAAGCCCATGAGCACCGCCGAGTTCCACTGGCACGTGGGCAAGGCCCTCCATGAGCGGGAGCAGGCCCTTGGCATCGGCACCGTCTCCGTGCTCTCGGCCGCCTACCAGTGCGGCGTGCCCATCTACACCAGCAGCCCCGGCGACAGCAGCATCGGCATGAACGTGGCCGCCGTGGCCCTGGAGGGCAACAAGCTCGTCTACGACGTGAACGCCGACGTGAACGAGACCGCGAGCATCGTCCTGGACGCCAAGCTCAAGGGCGGCAAGAGCGCCGTCTGGATCCTCGGCGGCGGCTCGCCCAAGAACTTCATCCTCCAGACCGAGCCCCAGATCCAGGAGGTGCTCGGCATCGACGAGCGGGGCCACGACTACTTCCTGCAGGTCACCGACGCCCGCCCCGACACCGGCGGCCTCAGCGGCGCCACGCCGGGCGAGGCCGTGAGCTGGGGCAAGATCGACCCGGACCAGCTGCCGGACGCCGTCGTCTGCTACACGGACAGCACCATCGCGCTGCCCCTGCTCACGGCCTACATCCTCACCCGCGCGGAGCAGCGCCCCCTCAAGCGCCTGGCGGAGAAGCGCGAGCAGCTCATGGATCAGCTCAAGGCCCAGTACGCCACCCGCGGCCGCCTCAGCGGCGCGCCCACCACCAGCCGCGACGTCGCGAAGCGCGGCGTCACGGTGGGAATGCCCGAGCGCGAGGGGAAGGGCGATACCTACCCCTGCGGCACGCCCAAGGGGAAGTAGGCCCGGCCATGGAGGCCCTCTACGATCGCGTCCTCGAACTGGTCCGGGGCCTCCGGGACTCGGACCGTGCCGAGGCCGCGGACAGCCTCCTGGCCGCGCTCACCCAGGCCTGCAGCCCCCGGGAGATCCTGATGGAGCTGCGCTACGCCGCCGCGGACCTGGACGAGGCGGGCCTGACCCCGGAGCTCCGGGCGGGCCGGTCGGCGCTGCTGGAGGAAGTGGAGCGCCAGTGGCAGGACCTGGCCTGAGGGACGCGCCGGCCGGCCGCTTCGCCCCGTCCCCCACGGGCGCCCTCCACCTGGGCAACCTGCGCACGGCCCTGGCGTCCTGGCTCTCCGCGAAGGCGGCCGGGGGCCGCTGGCTCGTTCGGATCGAGGACGTGGACGGCCCCCGCTGCCGGACCGAATTCGCCGAGGCCCAGCTGCGGGACCTGGAGGCCCTGGGCCTGGTTCCGGATGGCCCCGTCCTGCGCCAGTCGGCGCGCAGCGAGGCCTACCGCGAGGCCCTCGCGCGCCTGCACGGGGAGGACCGCCTCTACCCCTGCCTCTGCACCCGCAGGGACCTCCAGCGGCTCGCGAGCGCGCCCCATGTGGAGGACGGTCTGCGGCCCTACGATGGCGCCTGCCGGGCCCGGCCCTGGCAGGGCTTTGACGCGGCCCTGCGCTTCCGCCTGCCGGAGGGCGAGGTCCTCTGGGAGGACCGGCTCCTGGGCCCCCAGCGGGACGATCCCGGGGCCCTCACCGGCGATCCGCTGCTCTTCCGGCGGGACGGCGTCTTCGCCTACCACCTGGCGGTGGTGGTGGACGATGGCGGCCAGGGGGTCACGGAGGTGGTGCGCGGCGCGGACCTACGGAGCGTGACGGCCACCCAGATCCGCCTCCAGGAGGCCCTGGGCCTGCGGCGGCCGGCCTACGCCCACCTGGGCCTGGTCACCGCCCCCGACGGCACGCGCCTGGGCAAGCGGGCCGGCGCCCTGGACCTCTCGGCGCTGCGGGCGCGGGGCGCGGGCGCCGAGGCCGTGATCGGTTGGCTCGGATTCAGCCTGGGCTGCCTCGATCGGCCCGAGCCCTGCCGCGCCGAGGACCTGGTCCCCCGCTTCGTCTGGTCCCGGGTCCCGCCCGGCGAGGTGCGCGTGCCGGAGGCCTGGGCCTGACGCGGACATGGAAAAGCCCGCCGTGCGGCGGGCTTTTCCGAAGCGTTGGACGGCGCTTAGGCCAGGCCGTTCACCTTGAGGGCCATGCGGGACTTCAGGCGGTCGGCGGCGTTCTTGTGCAGCACGCCCTTGCGCTCGGCCTTGTCCACCACGCCCTGGGTCAGGGGGAGGAGCTTCGTGGCCTCGGACTTGTTGCCGGCGGCGATCACGGCCAGGAACTGCTTCATGGCGGTCTTCATCGTCGAGCGGTTGGCGCGGTTCCGCAGACGCGCCTCGGCGTCGCGGCGGGCCTTCTTGGCGGCGGACTTGTGGTTGGCCATTCGGTTCTCCTGCGCCGGTCCGTGAGGGTCCGGCAGGGCGAAAGACCATCCTATCGAACCGCCCCGGAGGGTCAAGGGGAAAAGCGTGGCCGGACGCCACTTCCAGGCCTTCCGCCCACGGCCCGCCTGGGGCATGCTGGTCGGAGGCGACTGCCTCCAGGGTGGCGAAATCATGGAGCGCGTGCGCGACGCATTTGAGAAGGCCTTGGCGGAAGTATTGCCTGGCCAGGGGATCCAATTGGACCGGCCCAAGTCCTGGGAACACGGGGACCTGGCCTTCCCCTGTTTCCGGGCCGCGAAGGCCCTGGGGACGAACCCCGCCCAGCTGGCCAAGGAGCTGGCCGGGAAGGTCCGGATTCCCGGCGCCGAGCTGGTGGCCGCTGGGCCCTACCTGAACCTGAAGCTCGGCCCCGAGGCCCGGGCCCGGGCGGTGGCGGGCGCGATCCTGGCGCCGGGCCGGCCCTTCGGGTCCCTGCCCCCCGTCGGGCGGAAGGTCATCGTCGAGTACAGCTCCCCCAACATCGCCAAGCTCTTCACCATCGGGCACCTGCGCTCCACGATGATCGGCCACGCCCTCGTGCAGGCCCACCGGTTCCGGGGCCACGAGGTGCTGCGCCTCAACCATCTGGGGGACTGGGGCACCCAGTTCGGCACCCTGCTGGCGGCCTACAAGACCTGGGCGGAAGGCCCGAACCCGGACCTGACGAAAGATTTCGATTGGGCCGACGAGGTGCCCGAGCGCTTCCGCACGCCCCTCTACCGCCTCTTCCAGCTCTACGTCCGCTTCCACGCCGAGGAGGAGAAGGACCCCGCTCTGCGCGACGAGGGCCGCGGCTGGTTCCGGCGCCTGGAGCAGGGGGACGCCGAGGCTCGCCGGCTCTGGCAGTGGTTCCGGGACCTTTCCCTGAAGGAGTTCCAGCGCATCTACGACCGCCTGGGTGTGGGCTTCGACTCCCTCGACATGGGCGAGGCCTTCTACGAGGACAAGCTCCCGGGCGTCATCGCGGCGCTGGAATCCAAGCACCTCTTGGTGGAGGGCGAGAAGGGCGCGCGCATCGTGGACCTGGAGGACGTGGGCATCAAGACCCCTTGCATGGTCCAGAAGGCGGACGGCACCTCCATCTACGCCACCCGGGACCTGGCCGCGGCCCTCTACCGCCGGGACACCTACCACTACGATCGCTGCATCTACGTGGTCGGCGCCGAGCAGATCCTCCACTTCCAGCAGGTCTTCGCCGTGCTGGCCAAGCTGGATCCCTGGTTCGAGGGCCGGGTGGTGCACGCGCCCTTCGGCATGATCACCCTGCCGGAAGGGAAGATGAGCACCCGCAAGGGCAACGTCATCTTCCTGGAGGACGTGCTGGACGAGGCCCGGGACCGGGTCCTCGCCATCATCGAGGCGAAGAACCCGGACCTCGCCCGCAAGGCCGAGGTGGCGGAGATGCTGGGCCTCGGCGCCGTGCTCTTCTTCAACGCCCTCAATGACCGCGTGAAGCCCCTCACCTTCACCTGGGAACGGGCCGTGGCCCTCGACGGCGACACGGGGCCCTACGTCCAGTACGCCCACGCGCGCATCTGCTCCGTGCTGCGCAAGGCCGGGGGCGCCTGGGCGGACCTGGCCAAGGCCGGCCCGGCGGAGGGCGCGATCCTGCCCTTCCCGGAGGCAGCCCTGCCCGCCGAGCTGCCGGGCCTGGACGAGGCCGCGGCCCAGGCCCTGCTCTTCGAGCTGGCGGGCCTGCCGGACGCCATCCAGGGCGTGGTGGACACCGAAGGGCCGACGCCCCTCGCCCGCCAGCTGCTGGCCGTGGCCCGGGCCTTCAGCGGCTTCTACACGAACTGCCCGGTGCTGGCGGAGGAGAACCCGCCCGCGGTCCGGGAGGCGCGCCTGGCCCTCTGCCTCGCCACCGCCCGCGCCCTGCGCCAGGGCCTGTTCCTGCTCGGCATCGACGCCCCGGAGGAGATGTGAGGTTCCTGAAGCACAGAGGCGCGGAGACGCAGAGGGGTCTGCGGGAAGAAGCTCCGTGCCTCTGCGCCTCCGTGGTTCATCGGTTTTTCGTTGGGGTTTGCCATGACTAAATTCATCTTCGTCACCGGCGGCGTGCTGAGCTCCCTCGGCAAGGGCATCGCGGCGGCCTCCCTGGGCGCGCTGTTGGAGGCCCGGGGGCTGAAGGTCACCCTCATGAAGATGGATCCCTACCTCAACGTGGATCCCGGCACCATGTCACCCTTCCAGCACGGCGAGGTCTTCGTCACCGAGGACGGCGCGGAGACGGACCTGGACCTGGGCCACTACGAGCGCTTCACCAGCGTGCCGACCTCGCAGAACCACACCATCACCACCGGCAAGATCTACAACACGGTCATCCAGAAGGAGCGCCGCGGCGACTACCTGGGCAAGACCGTGCAGGTGATCCCCCACATCACCGACGAGATCAAGTCCCACATCCGCAAGGTCGCCAAGGACATGGACGTGGTGATCGTCGAGATCGGCGGCACCGTGGGCGACATCGAGAGCCAGCCCTTCCTGGAGGCCATCCGCCAGTTCAAGCTCGAGGCGGGCCAGGATGAGCGGGGGCGATCGAACGCCCTCAACATGCACCTCACCTACGTGCCCTACATCAAGGCCGCCGGCGAGCTGAAGTCCAAGCCCACCCAGCACTCGGTGAAGGAGCTGAGGGCCCTGGGCCTGCACCCGGACGTCCTGCTCTGCCGCGCCGACGTGGAGATCCCCGCCGACCTGAAGGAGAAGATCGCCCTCTTCTGCTCCGTCACCCGGGACGCGGTCTTCAGCGCCAAGGACGCCACCTCCATCTACGAGGTGCCCCTCAACCTCCACGACGAGGGCCTGGACGCCAAGGTGGCCGCCCTGCTGGGCCTGCCGGAGCAGGCGCCGGACCTCCGGCCCTGGCAGGACCTCATCCACCGCATCCGCAACCCCAAGGGCAGCGTGCGCATCGCCATCGTCGGTAAGTACGTGGAGTTCAAGGAGAGCTACAAGAGCCTCATCGAGGCCCTCCACCACGCGGGCTACGGCCTGGAGCAGCAGGTGGACCTGAAGTGGATCGAGGCCGAGCAGCTGGAGGCCGGGGACTGCGACGGGGTGCTGAAGGACTGCCAGGGCGTGCTGGTGCCCGGCGGCTTCGGCGTGCGCGGCACCCGCGGCATGATCGAGGCCATCCGCTGGGCCCGGGAGAGCAAGGTCCCCTTCTTCGGCATCTGCCTCGGCATGCAGATGGCGAGCGTGGAGTTCGCCCGGGACGTGGCCGGCCTGGAGGGCGCCGACTCCACGGAGTTCGACGACAACCCGAAGCACAAGGTCATCTTCAAGCTGCGGGAGCTGGTGGACGTGGAGGAGCTGGGCGGGACCATGCGCCTTGGCGCTTACCCGTGCCAGCTGGCGCCGGGCTCGAGGGCCGAGCAGGCCTACGGCGCCGCCACCATCAGCGAGCGGCACCGCCACCGCTACGAGTTCAACCACGAGTACAAGAAGGCTCTGGAGGACAAGGGCCTCGCCTTCACCGGCATGAGCCCCGACGGCGTGTTCGTGGAGATCGTCGAGATCCCCGGCCACCCCTACTTCCTGGCCTGCCAGTTCCACCCCGAGTTCAAGTCCAAGCCCCTCGCGCCCCACCCGCTCTTCACGGCCTTCGTGAAGGCCAGCGCAGCCAACGCGAAGTGAGGATCCGATGACCCAGCCCCAGATCGACAAGCTCTGCATCGACACCATCCGCGTGCTGTCCATGGACGCGGTCCAGAAGGCCAACAGCGGCCACCCGGGCACGCCCATGGCCCTGGCGCCGGCGGCCTACACGCTGTGGACGAAGTTCCTGAAGCACAACCCGGCCAACCCCGCCTGGCCGGACCGGGACCGCTTCGTGCTGAGCTGCGGCCACGCCTCCATGCTGCTCTACAGCCTCCTGCACCTGAGCGGCTACGACCTGCCGCTGGAGGAGCTCGTCGCCTTCCGCCAGTGGGGCTCGAAGACCCCGGGCCACCCCGAGGTGGGCCACACGGCGGGCGTCGAGACCACCACGGGTCCCCTGGGGCAGGGCCTGGGCAACGCCACGGGGATGGCCATCGCCGAGCGCTTCCTCGCCTCCCGCTTCAACCGCGAGGGCTTCGAGGTCGTCAACCACCGCACCTTCGCCTTCGCCTCCGACGGCGACCTCATGGAGGGCGTGGGCATGGAGGCCGTGGCGATGGCCGGCCACCTGGGCCTCGAGAAGCTCATCGTCCTCTGGGACAACAACAAGATCACCATCGAGGGCTCCACGGACCTGGCCTTCACCGAGGAGGTGGACCGCCGCTTCCAGGCCCACGGCTGGCGGGTGCTGAAGGTGGACGACGGCGAGGACCTCTGGGCCCTCCAGAAGGTCTACGAGGAGGCCCTGAAGCCCTGCGGCAAGCCCACCCTGATCGACTGCCGCACCATCATCGGCTTCCCCAGCCCCGCCAAGCAGGGCACCGCCAAGGCCCACGGCGAGCCCCTGGGCGCCGAGGAGATCAAGGTCGTGAAGGGCATCCTGGGCTGGGATCCCGAGTCCCAGTTCCACATCCCCGCGGAGGCCCTCGCCGAGTGGCGCAAGAGCCTGGGCCGGGGCGAGGCCGCCGAAGCCGACTGGCGCGCCCGCTTCGAGGCCTACCGCGCGGCCCATCCGGACCTCGCCGCCCAGTTCGAGGCCTGGATGCGCGGCGAGCTGCCGAAGGGCTGGGAGCAGGCGCTGCCCGTCTTCACCGCGGACGACAAGATGGCCACCCGGGAGGCCAGCGGCAAGGCGCTGAACGCGCTGGCGCCGGTGGTGCCGAACCTCCTCGGCGGCAGCGCGGACCTGGCCGGCAGCAACAACACCCACCTGAAGGGCGAGGGCGACTTCAGCGCCACGGAGGCCGGCCGCAACTTCCACTTCGGCGTGCGAGAGCACGGCATGGGCGCGGTGCTCAATGGCATGAGCCTCCATGGGGGCCTGCGCCCCTTCGGCGCCACCTTCCTCCAGTTCGCGGACTACATGCGCGCGAGCATCCGCCTCGCGGCCTTGATGCACCAGCCCGTGGTCTACGTCTTCACCCACGACAGCATCGGCCTCGGCGAGGACGGCCCCACCCATCAGCCGGTGGAGCACGTCATGGGCCTGCGGCTCATCCCCAACCTCTCCGTGATCCGCCCCGCGGACGCGGCGGAGACCGCCGAGGCCTGGCGCGCGGCCCTGTCCCGCACGGACGGCCCCACGGCCCTGGTGCTCACCCGCCAGAAGCTGCCCACCGTCACCGCCGGCAAGGCTGATGGCCTGCGCCGGGGCGCCTACATCCTCGCGGAGGCCAGCGGGGCGGCGAAGCTCATCCTCGTGGCCACGGGCTCCGAGGTCGCCCTGGCGCTGAAGGCCCGGGAGGCGCTGGAGGCCGAGGGGATTCCGACCCGCGTGGTCTCCATGCCCAGCTGGGACCGCTTCGAGGCCCAGGACGCCGCCGCCCGGGAGGCCGTGCTCCCGAGGGGCGTGAAGACCCTCGCCATCGAGGCCGGCAGCACCTTCGGCTGGCAGCGCCACGCCGACGCCGCCGTGGGTCTGGACACCTTCGGCGCCTCGGCTCCGGCGGAGGTCCTCTTCGAGCGCTTCGGCTTCACCGTGCCGAATGTCGTGGCGAAGGCGAAGGGGCTGCTGGGCTAGGACGTGTCTTCACCACGAAGACACGAAGGCACGAAATTTAAAAAACTTACGCGGAGATCGCGGATGGGACTCGCCCCCTTCCTGGCTTCGTGGTGAACCAGCTATTCTCCGCGGCCCTCCGCGCCACCGCTGCGCTCCGCGTGGTTACTTGCCCTTCTCGAGGAGCTGCTTCAGTGCCGCGATCTGCGTCGTCGCCAGGCGGGCTTCGCCGCGGCCGGCGCGGAGGGTGAGGGCGACGCCGTCCCGGTCCTTGGCCAGCTCCAGTTGGAGGCCGCCCGGGGCGGTGTAGGTGAAGGCGGTGTCGGTGTCGCCGGCGGCGAGCTTCGGGGCCTCGGCGGCGTAGCGGTCCAGGGCCGCGAGCAGGCCCGGCAAGTCCGCGGTCTCCAGGAGGGCCCGGCCCTCGCCGTCCCGGGGGGCGGGGCCGGTGATGGTCAGGCCCAGGCCCGCGGCGGAGAGGGTGCCGTCGCTGGCCGCCAGCTTCGCGACCTCGACGGAGCCCTGGCCGTAGAGGATGCCCAGGCTCTTCCGAGTCTGGGTGACCACGGCGCCCCGGGTCTGGAGGAGCCGCGCCAGGGCGCCCGGCGAGGCCGGTGTCGGCGTGGGCGTCGGGGCGGGTTGCTGAAGGGCGGGGGGGAGGACCATGGCGGCTCCCATCCTAGATGGGTCTGGATACGAAAAGGCTCCCGGATGGGAGCCCTTTCTCGACGTGGCGAGGGACCTACTCCTTGGCGCCGCCGGCGGCGGCCCACTTCTCCAGCATCTCGGTGGTGACGGACTTGGGGCGCTCCAGGGGGTAGCCCAGGGCCCGGTCCCAGACCAGGTTCGACAGCACCCCGATGGCGCGGCCCACGCCGAAGAGCACGGTGTAGAAGTCGTACTCCCGGAGGCCGTAGTGCCACTGGATCATGCCGCTGGCGGCGTCCACGTTGGGCCAGGGGTTCTTGGTCTTGCCCTGCTCCGTGAGCACCCCGGGGGCCACCTTGTAGATGGTCTTCACGAGCTTGAAGAGCGGATCGTCCGGCAGGTGCTTCTCGGCGAACTGGAACTGGGCCTCGAAGCGCGGGTCCGTGCGGCGCAGCACCGCGTGGCCGTAGCCGGGGATCACCTGGCCGGCGTTGAGGGTGTCCCAGAGGGCGGCCTTCACGTTCTCCTCGGTGGGTTCGGCGCCGCCGAGCTTCTCGCGGAACCGCTGGATCCAGTCCAGGACCTCCTGGTTGGCCAGGCCGTGGAGCGGGCCCGCCAGGGCGCAGAGGCCCGCGCCGAGGGAGTAGTAGGCATCGCTCAGGGTGGAGCCCACGAGGTGGGTCGTGTGGGCCGAGGCGTTCCCCACCTCGTGGTCGCTGTGGATGATGAAGTACATCCGCGCCACGTCGTCGTAGGGCTTGGCGAAGCCCATCATGTGTGCGAAGTTGGCGCCGAAGTCGAGCTTCGGGTCCGGCGCGATGATGTTGCCGTTCCGGTACTTCCAGCGGTAGATGAAGGCCGCGATCTCCGGCAGGCGCGCGACGAGGTCGGAGGCGTCCTCGAACATCGTCTCCCAGGCCCGGTCTTTCTTGAAAGCGTGGTGGTAGAAGTGGGTGAACTTGCTCTCCCGCTGCATGGCGAGCACGGCGGAGGACAGCATCACCATGGGGTGGGTGTCCTTGGGCAGGGCGCGGATCACGTCGAAGACGTAGGGCGGGACCTTGGCGCGGTACTTGAAGTCCGCCTCGATCTCCTCCACGGCGTCCGCGTCCGGGGCCTCGCCGGTGAGGATGAAGTACCAGAAGGCCTCGACGGTGGGGTACTCGGCGCCGGCGGTCTTGGGCAGGCAGGCGAAGGTCTCGGGGATGTTCTTGCCGCGGATGCGGATGCCCTCCTGGGGATCCAGGTAGGAGATGTCCGTCACGAGGCACTTCACGTCCCGGGCGCCGCCCAGGGCCTGGCCGATGGTCACCTGGTCGATGACGACGTTGCCGAACTCCTTGTTGAGCCGCGCGGCGCGGGGGCGCTCCGCCTCGATGCGCTCCTGGAGTCTCTGCTTCAGCTTCGTCATGGCGGTCCCCCGGCTGGCGCCCCCGCGCGGGGCGCGGGCGGGCGTATCCCGACTTTATCAGGAAGGGCTCGGGGCCGCGCCGACCGGAGGCCCGGGGAGGGCCCGCTCCCGCTACCCTGGAGCCATGAGCGGTCTGTCCTTCCTCCTCCTCGACCCTTCGCCGGGCGCCCGGCCCCTGGATCGCGGCCTCCTGGTCCTGGTCCTCGCGCTGATCTTCGCGGCCATCCTCGCCCACCGCTTCTGGCGCCGGACCATCCGGCTCGAGGATGAGCTGGCGCGGACCACCCAGGACCTCACCTTCCACCTCGGCCGCTACCGCCGCGCCTGGCGCGGCCTCGGGGCCCAGGCCGCCCTCGCCGAGCGGGGCACGGGGCTCGTCACCGAGGCCACCCCGGGCTGGGAGGCCGCGGGCCTGCCCGCCAAGGGCGAGCCCATCCACCGCGGCGAGGCCGGAGCCCAGGGGGCCTGGTCCGCCATCCCCGCCCCCACGGCGGAGGGCGTCGCCGCCCCGGCCTTCGCCTTCGAGCTCGGCGGCCGGCGCCTGCGGGCCACTCCCCTCGGCGAGGAATCCCTGGGCCTGGTGCTGATCGAGCCCGAATGAGGCGCTGGAGGGCCGGCCGCGCCGCGGGGCTGCTCGTCGCGGCCGGGCTGCGGACGCTGGCCCTCTCCGCCCAGGAGACACCGCGGCCCAACCGGGTGGCCTGGTTCGAACTGATTCCCGAACCCCTGCCAGACGGCCAGGACCGCCTCACCTTCGAGCTCACGAGCCAGTACCTCCGGCCCGACCGCGCCGTCAGCGCCGACGGCCGGACCCGGGCGGCCCTGGATGCCGAGGACTGGCTGCTGACCCTGGACCAGACCTGGGACCTGGCCGGGGGGCGGTTCGCTGTGCGACTGCGGGCCCAGGAACGGTGGGGCGGCCTCTTCGACCAGCTGCTGGTGAACTACCACAGCCTGCTGGGAGCCGACTCCGGCGGCCGGGAGCTGTCGCCGAAGGGCCTCGCCGTGATGCGCCTGGTCCGGGACGGCCGGGTGGTCGTGGACGCCGAAGGCGCCCGCGCCCAGCTCCTGGACCTGGACCTCGCCTGGGTGCGGCCCTTCGGCACCGCCGAGGCCGGCGGGCGCTACGGGCTCTCGGCCCAGGCCCCCACCGGCCGACGCGCGGGCGGCGCCGGCAGCGGGAGCTGGGACGAGGCCCTGGGCGCCGCCGCCTGGCGGCGGATCGGGGCCTTCACCCTCCGGGCCCAGGGCGAGTTCGTCCATCTGGGGATCACCGCCGCGAACCCCTGGTCCGCCGTGGTGGCCCGGAACCACCTGGGCCGTGCCTGGGCCGGCGCCGCCTGGCAGGGCACGGGCCCGGGCTTCTGGGGGGGCCTCGGTCTGAGCCTGGACCTCGGCTACACCGAGAACCCCTTCCGCACGGGCCTCGCCCGCATGGACGATCCCGCCTGGCAGGTCCACGCGGGCTTCACCCACCGGGCCCTGCCACGGTGGCGCTTCGGGTTCTCCGAGGAGGCGGGCACCTACGTGGCCCCGGACATCACGGCCTTCGTGACCTATCGCCTGGGGCCGGGCCGGTAGACTGGAGCTTCGGCCCCGTGGGGCAGGAGGCGTCATGGAGACCAACCAGTACCGGCAGGCGCGGGAGGAGAAGCTCGCCAAGCTCCGCGCCCTGGGCGTGGAGGCCTACCCGGCGAAGGCCGCGCGGACCCACGGCCTGGAGCAGGTCCTGGCCGCCCACGCCAACGCCACCGCCGAGGAGCTGGAGGCGTCGGCCCCGCAGGTCTCGGTCATGGGCCGCATCGTCGCGCTGCGCGACCAGGGCAAGACCGCCTTCCTGCACCTCTTCGAGAACGGTGCGCGGCTCCAGGCCTACCTGCGCAAGGACGCCCTCTCCGAGCGCGAATGGGAGATCGTGAAGCTCCTGGACCTCGGCGACTTCCTCAGCGTCACGGGCGCCGTGATGCGCACCCGCACCGGCGAGCTGACGGTGAAGGCCGAGTCCCTCCAGTTCCTCACCAAGGCCCTGCTGCCCCTGCCCGAGAAGTGGCACGGCCTCCAGGACAAGGAGCTGCGCTACCGCCAGCGCTACCTGGACACCATCTCCAACCCCGAGGTGCTGAAGGTCTTCCGCACCCGCTCCCGGATCCTCTCCGCCATCCGCCGGTTCATGGAGGGCATGGGCTACCTGGAGGTGGAGACGCCGATGATGCAGCCCATCCCCGGCGGCGCCACGGCCCGGCCCTTCGTCACCCACCACAACGCCCTCGACATCCCGCTCTACCTCCGCATCGCGCCGGAGCTCTACCTGAAGCGGCTCATCGTCGGCGGCTTCGACAAGGTCTTCGAGATCAACCGCAACTTCCGCAACGAAGGCCTCAGCGTCCGCCACAACCCCGAGTTCACGATGATGGAGTTCTACTCGGCCGGCGAGGACCTGCGGGACATGATGGCCCTCACCGAGGGGCTGCTGTCCACGCTGGCGGCGGACCTGATGGGCGCCACGGAGCTGCCCTGGGGCGAGGCGATGATCAGCTGGAAGGCGCCTTTCCGCCGCCTCAGCCTCAAGGACGCCATCGCCGAGTACGGCAAGGTGGACCGCGCCGCCCTGGAGTCGGAGGCGGGGATCCGGACCCTGGCGAAGCAGGCCCATGTCGAGGACGCGGACGGGAAGACCACCGGCGTCCTGCTGGGGGACCTCTTCGAGCACCACGCCGAGAAGCAGCTCATCCAGCCCACCTTCATCACCGACTACCCCATCGAGCTGAGCCCGCTCACCAAGACCCTGCCCGGCGACGACCGTTTCGTGGACCGCTTCGAGCTCTTCGTGGGCGGCATGGAGCTTGCGAACGCCTACTCCGAGCTGAACGACCCCGTGGAGCAGCTGGGCCGCTTCCAGGCCCAGATGGCCGAGCGCGAGGGCGGCAACGACGAGGCCATGATGCTGGACCAGGACTTCGTCACCGCCCTGGAGCACGGCTTCCCCCCCACCGGCGGCGAGGGCATCGGCATCGACCGCCTCGTCATGCTGCTCACCGACAGCGCCAGCATCCGCGACGTGATCCTGTTCCCGCTCATGCGGCCGATGAAGGCCGCGGCCGGGGAGGGGCAGGCCCAGGGCGCGGAGGAGACGGAGGCCTGATGGTCGGCGCGCGGCGGATCGCCTCGAACCACCTTCTCCTCAAGCTCCTGTTCCTGGGGCTGGCTGCCGCCTGCCTCCTCGGTCCGCTCCGCCTTCCGTCGGTGTGGCCCTGGCTGGATGGCGCAGAGCGGATCTGGATCCTCCTCCTCACGGGGGGGCTTCTCCTGGCCTCGGGAATCCTGGTTCGCTTCGCACTGAAACCTGGCATCGACGTCACGCCGGAAGGCTTCACGATCCAGCGCATGCTCGGTTCCGCTTCCATGCGCTGGGATGAGGTGGCCATGATCACTCCCATCCATTCCTATGTCGGAGAGGGGGAATGGCTCGCGCTCCGAGCCGGACAGTGGGGCGAATTCGCGGCGGAGGGGGGCGGTCCCCAGCGCAGGGTCTTCATGCCGGGTCGGGAAATCCTTGTCCCCAGCCAGTTCCAGGCGAAGGGGCTCCGCGTCTTCCTCGCGGAGCTGCTCCAGCGGGTCCCGCCGGACGTGCTCCGCCAGAACGAGGCCGCCCACCAGTGGATCAAAGACCAGGTGGACGGATCCGGCCCCCTTCTCATGAAGTTGATCTAGCCCAGAGGCCCCCATGTCCGTCCCCATGCTCGATCTCGCGCCCCAGAACGCCGCCGTGAAGCAGGCGGTGCTGGAGGGAATCGCGGGGCTCATCGACCGCTCCTCCTTCATC
>DASTWQ010000038.1:0-9111 GCA_035758545.1 Holophagaceae bacterium
TCCCCGGCCTTCGTGATGGTGGCCTGAGCCTTGGAGATGGAGCTGGTGGGCTTCACCGCCAGGCGCACCACCACCGGCGCGCCGGTGCTGATGCCGCCCAGGGTGCCCCCCGCGTCGTTCTTCAGCGGGCCCTCCGGCGCCAGGGGATCGTTGTTCTCGCTGCCCCGCCGCCGCGCGCTCTCGAAGCCCGCGCCCAGCTCCACGCCCTTCACGGCGCCGATGCTCATCATCCCGTAGGCCAGGAGCGCATCCAGCTTGGCGAAGGTGGGATCCCCCAGCCCGATGGGCAGGCCCTCGATCCAGACCTCGGCCACGCCGCCGACGGAGTCGCCCTCGGCCCGGGCGGCCTCCACGGCGGCCTTCTGGGCCTCGAAGACCTCGGGATCCGCGACCCGGAGGGGATTCAGCTCCACGAAGTCCCAGTCCACCCGGCGGCCCTCGAGGCCGGCGATCTCCCGGTTGAAGCCCCGGATGGTGACGCCCAGCTCCGTCAGGCGCCGCTTGGCCCAGGCCCCGGCCGCCACCCGCGCCAGGGTCTCCCGGCCGCTGCTGCGCCCCCCGCCCCGGGGATCCCGGATGCCGTACTTGCGGTCGTAGGTCAGATCCGCGTGGCCCGGGCGGAACAGCTCGGTGATGGCCTTGTAGTCGCCGCTGCGCTGGTTCTCGTTGAAGACCACGAGGGCGATGGGATGGCCCGTCGTGCGGCCCTCGAAGACCCCGCTCAGCACCTGCACCCGGTCCGCTTCCTGCCGGGGCGTCACCAGGTCGCTCTGCCCCGGCCGGCGCCGGTCCAGCTCCGCCTGGATGGCCTCCAGTTCGAAGGGCAGCCCCGGCTTCACCCCGTCCAGCACGACCCCCACCGCAGGCCCGTGGCTCTCGCCGAAGCTGAGGATCCGGAAGGCGCGGCCGAAGGTGGAGGGCGAGTCGAAGAGCATCCCCGCCATTGTGCCCGGGGTCGGGGGCGGATCGTCACCCGGCTCGGGTCAATCCTGGCCGTGGAGGATGACCCTTCGGAGCTGGGGGCCGATGACGGATTCCGAGAAGCGGCCCCGGCAGGCCCGGTCGGCCTCCTCCCTCCGGCGCTGGACCTCCACGTCCGGCAGGGCCCAGACCTCCTCCAGGGCTTCGGCGACCGCTTCGGGGGCGAACGGGTCCACGCACCAGCCGAGGCGCCCGCCGTCCAGGATCTCGAAGGGCCCCCCGTGATCCGGTCCGATGAGGAGCAGCCCCTTGGCCGCCGCCTCGGGGAAGACCATGCCGAAGGGCTCGTCCAGGGTGAGAAGCGCCAGGACGTCGCAGCGATCATAGACGGCCTTCAGGTCCGGGGTCGGCAGGTAGCCATGGAAGGCGTACGAGCCAGGGGGCAGCAGCTCCGCGGCGAGGGCCTCCAGTGGGCCGCGGGCCTCGCCATCCCCGACCAGGTGGAGGAAGGCCCCGGGATGTCCGGCCCGGAAGCGTCGGAACCCCCGGATCACGGTGTCGATGTTCTTCAGGACCTCGAGGCGGCTGTGGACCAGCACCTGGAGACCCGATCGGTCGAGGCCGGCCCGGGACCGGCCGCCTTCCGGAAACGTCACGATCGGATAGACCACCTCTTCGCCGCACCTGCCGTAGATCCTCCGCGCGTTGTCCCGGGAGAATTGGCTGATGGCGAAGATGTGGTCGAGCCGGCGAGCGCTCTCCAGATCCTGTTCCACCCTGGGTCCCAGCTTGGAGCCGAGCCGGTCCAATCCCTTCAGCTTCTCGCGCCAGGCGAGTGTGGAGAAGTCGACCGGTTCTCCCCTCCCCTCGACGACGCGGGCGCTGAGCACCGGATTCGCATGGACCACGTGGAGGCCGCGGGGGGGCTCATTGCATTGCCAGACCTTCCGCCCGGCTCTCCCCGCGAGCCCAAGCATGGTGCTGCAAGGATAGTTGTGGGCCACCACGACATCGGCGCTCGCGAGGAAGCTTGCGGCCCGCTTCGCCCTCGCCCTCAGCTTGGCCTGCCTCGTGAACCCGGTCAGGAGATCGGACCACCGCCGCTTCGGCACCACCTGGACCGGCAGTCCATCCATGGCCGCCGCCCAGCGGGCCGGATCGAATCCGAAGGTCACGATGGAGATCTCCTCGCCCTGCGCCCGGAGCGACTTCCCTTCGGATACGCAGAGGAGCTCGGCCCCTCCCGGGGTCGTGAAGGAGGGATGGAAGAGGGCGATCGTCGACATGGGGTTGACCACCCTACCACGCGCCCCCAGGGCGAGACGGCCCCGCGGGCGGAATGCTAACCTTGAGTGCCCGCCGCGGCTGTGAGGATGCTCCGACGTGAAGATTCTGATTGCCGGAGCCTCCGGATTCCTGGGGCGCCATCTGATGGCCCACCTGCTGGGCCAAGGCCACGAGATCGAGGCCTGGAGCCGCCACTCCGGCCAATCCGCTCCAGGGGTCCTGTGGCGCTCGGTGGACCTCCTCGAGCCTGACCTGCCCGTCCCCTCCGGCCGCCCCTGGGACGCCGCCTTCCACCTGGCTGCCCACACCCGCCCCTCCCTGCCCTGGTCCCGGGCCCTGGTCCTGGAGAACCTGGATCTCTGCGCCCGCTTCATGGAGCATCTCGCCGCCCACGCGCCCGGGGCCCGGTGCATCCTTCCCTCCAGCGCGCACGTGTACGCATCCTCTCCTGAGGCCCTGCGGGAGGAGGCTCCCTGCGATCCTGAAGGCCCCTATGGCCTCTCCAAGCTGCTCTGCGAGCAGTGGGCCCGGACCCTGCGCCACAGGATCGATCTCCAGATCGTCCGCGCCTTCAACCAGGTGGGGCCGGGGATGCCGTCCGGGCTCCTGCTTCCCGACCTTGTGGCCCGCGTCCAGGAGGGCCAGGACCCCTTGCAGCTTCAGGGCCGGGACGACGTGAAGGACTTCCTGGATGTGCGGGACGCCCTCCGGGCCTACGAGGCCCTCCTTCGGGTCCAGGCGCCTAGCGGGACGGTGTGGAATCTCTGCAGCGGCCGGGCGGTCCGGGTCTCGGAGGTCGTGAGGGTCGTGCTCGAACAGCTCGGCACCCGGCGGGAGGTCCATTTCGCCTCCCCCGACACCAGGACCATGGTGGGAGATCACACGAAGCTGCAGACCGCCACAGGCTGGACGCCGCGCCACGGCCTCGACGAGATGGTCGCCTACGCGCTCGGGGTCCAACATGGCTGAGGTGGCGATCTGCTCCCTGGTCCGCGACGGGATGGACTACCTCCCTTCCTATCGCCGGCAGCTGGAGAGCCTCCGCCTTGGCGAAGGCGACAGCTGGCGGCTCTACATCCTCGAGGGCGACAGCCGGGACGGCTCCCGCGAATTCCTCCTCCGGTGGGCCTCGGAGGATCCGCGGATCCAGGTCGGACAGGAGCAGGCCGGGGACGCCTCCGATCAGGAGGACCGCGCCGCCCGCTGGGCCCGTGTGGGCAACGCCTGCTTCGGTCTGATCCCCGCGGATTCCACCCACACCCACGTACTCTGGCTCGAGGCGGACCTGTGCTTCCCCCCCGAGCTGGTGGAGAGGCTCCTCTCGCGGCAGGTGGACATCGTCGCCCCGGTGATCTTCCTCGGCGGGATGTTCTACGACACCTGGGGGTTCCGGGATCTCGAGGGCAGGCGGTGGACCAACGACGCGCCCTACCATCCGGAGTACAGGCCGTTCGACATGATGGAGATGGGCAGCGTCGGAAGCTGCGTCCTGTTCCGTCGCGCCATCCTGGACGCGGGCATCCGCTTCAAGGGCACCTACGACCAGGGTCTCCTCGTGGGCATGTGCCAGGATGCCCGGAGCCTCGGATTCAGGGTCTGGGCTGATACCGGCACCGCCATCCTCCATCCCATGACGGCCTGGGAGGAACAGATGTGGCGGCCCTCCCGGATCTGGATCGAATCCAGCGAGGGCGGGCGTTCCGAGCTCGCCGTCCCGGAGGCCCGGGCGATGGGGCTGCAGGTGAACCTGCCTCTCCTGGATGCCCAGACCTACCTGAAGATCCAGGCTGGATTCTGGCGGACGCTCTTCCGCCGTTGGGGGACCACCCGGCTGGACGCCGAGCTGGTGGCCCGCGCCTACCCGAAGAAGACCTACGAGCTCGCCATCCGGATCCTGCCCCCCCGGGGCCTGGGGCGTTGGGCCTTCCTCCGGCGGTGCCTGATAGGGTTCATGCGGCCCAGGCGGATCTCCCTTCGCCCGGAAGCGGGTGGCGCCAGCGGCGCCTGGCTCCGGGGCGGGCTCGCCTGCCGCCTCGCCCTCACCTTGAAGGAGTCCCGATGAGTGACCCCCGGTTCATCCCCGTCGCGGAGCCGGACCTGTCCGGACAGGAGAAGCGCTATGTGATCGAGGCCATGGACGAAGGCTGGATCTCCAGCTCCGGCCGTTTCCTGCAGCGCTTCGAATCCGACTTTGCGGCGTTCTGCGGCACCCGGCACGCCATCGCCTGTTGCAACGGGACCGTCGTGCTGCACCTGCTCATGCTGGCCATGGGGATCGGCCCGGGGGACGAGGTCATCGTCCCCAGCTTCACCTATGTCGCGTCGGCCAACGGCGTCACCTACACAGGAGCCAAGCCCATCCTGGTGGATAGCGAGGCGACTCATTGGAATGTGGATCCCTCCGCGGTGGAGGCGGCCATCACTCCGCGGACCAAGGCCATCATGGCGGTGCATCTCTACGGGCACCCCGCGGACATGGCCGCGCTTCAGGCCATCGCCGACCGCCACGGCATCCCGATCATCGAGGACGCCGCCGAGGCCCATGGCGCCAAGGTCAACGGCCGGACGGTGGGCGGGCTGGGGCTCGGGGCCACTTTCAGTTTCTATGGGAACAAGATCCTCACCACCGGCGAAGGCGGCATGGTGACCACCGACGATGACGCCCTCGCGGCCCGCATGCGGCAGCTGCGCGGGCAGGGAATGGACCCCCAGCGGCGGTACTGGTTCCCGGTCGTCGGTTACAACTACCGGATGACGAACCTGGCGGCGGCCATCGGCTGCGCCCAGCTGGAGCGCGCGGGCGAGCTCATCGGGCACCGCCTGCGCATCGCCCGGGGCTATCGGGACCGCCTGTCGCCCCACGCGGACCGGCTGGGGATCCAACTGGCCTCGGAAGCGGCGTGGGCCCAGTCCGTGCATTGGCTCAGCTGCATCCGGGTGCCTTCCAGCAAGCGGGATCCGCTCATGGCCCACCTCGCGGCCCAGAAGATCGAGACCCGCCCCTTCTTCCCGCCGATGCACCGTCTCCCGATGTATTCGGATCCCTCCTTCCGTCAGGGCCGGGACCTCCCGGTCGCCGAGGAGCTCGGGGACACCGGACTCAACCTGCCCACCTTCACCGGGCTGGCTGATGCGGACCTGGACCGGATCTGCGATGCCATCCTCAAGGGATTGGAAGCCTGATGAAGGAGCTCTGGATCGCCGGCGGCAGCGGTGCGGCCCTGGAGGCGTGGGCGGTCGCCCGGGCCATGGCGGCCCCGCCCTGGCGGCTCCGCGGATTCCTCGTGGCCTCGGATGGGATCGATTTCGACCCTGAGGGCCTCGAAGTCCTGGAGGAGTCCCGGTTCCTCGACCAGCCTGAGCACCGGGGCTCCCTGGTGGTGGTCGCCCTGGGCGATCCGCGCCTGCGGGAGAGGGTCGTCGCCCGCTTCGCGGCCAAGGGTCTGGCGTTCGCGACCCTCGTCCATCCTTCGGCGGTCATCGGGCCGAACTGCACCCTGGGCGAAGGTTCCGTGGTCATGGCCCAGGCGGTGCTCGAAACGCACGTGAAGGTCGGCTCCCACGCCCTCCTGAATGTCGGCTGCTCCATCGCGCACAACGGGGTGCTCGGGAGCTTCTGCAGCCTCGGGCCCGGCGTCCGTCTGGCGGGGTGGGCGAGCCTGGGAGACCGGTGCGACCTCGGCGTCGGGTGCAGCCTGAGGCCCCGGGTGGCTCTCGGCCCGGACACGCGCGTCGGAGCGGGGGCCGCGGTGGTGTCCGATCATCCCGGCGGCGCCACCCTGGTCGGCGTCCCCGCCCGTCCCCGTCCCTAGGCTCATCGCCGTCCCGGCCCGGATCCTCGGAACCGCCAAGCCGCGCCCGGGGCCAGCCTGAGGTCATCCCGGGCGCGCTCCGCGAGCCGCTTCGGGTTACCATCAACCCTTTGATCCCGCCACGGAGCTCCCATGCCCCAGCCCAAGATCGCCCTCGTCACCGGAGTGACTGGCCAGGACGGAAGCTACCTCGCCGAGCTCCTGCTGGAGAAGGGCTACCAGGTCCATGGGATCGTCCGCCGGGCCTCCCTCTTCAACACCGACCGCATCGACCACCTGCACGTGGGCGGCCATCCGAACCCCAACTTCTTCCTCCACTACGGCGACCTCTCGGACGCAGGGGCCCTCCGCAACGTCCTGGATGACGTCCAGCCCGACGAGGTCTACAACCTGGGGGCCCAGAGCCACGTCCGCGTGAGCTTCGACCAGCCCGAGTACACGGTGGACGTGACGGCCGTGGGCGTGATCCGGCTCCTCGAGGCCATCCGCAGCTTCATGAAGCACAGCGGCAAGCAGGTGCGCTTCTACCAGGCCGGTTCCAGCGAGATGTTCGGCTCCGCCAAGCCCCGCCAGCACGAGGGCACACGCTTCGAGCCCCGCAGCCCCTACGCCTGCGCCAAAGTCTTCGCCCACTACCAGGTCATCAATCACCGCGAGAGCTACGGCCTCTTCGCCTGCAACGGCATCCTCTTCAACCACGAGAGCCCCCGCCGGGGCGAGACGTTCGTCACGCGGAAGATCACCCGCGCGGCGACCCGCATCAAGCTGGGGCTCCAGGACAAGCTTTTCCTGGGCAACCTCGACGCCAAGCGGGACTGGGGCTTCGCCGGCGACTACGTGGAGGCCATGTGGCGCATGCTGCAGCAGGACACGCCGGACGACTACGTCGTCGCCACCGGCGAGGCCATCTCCATCCGGGACTTCCTCGGCCTCGTCTTCGGGCAGCTGGACCTGGACTGGCAGAAGCACGTGGAGATCGATCCCCGCTACTTCCGGCCCGCCGAGGTGGACCATCTGGAGGGGGACAGCTCCAAGGGCCGGCGCATCCTCGGCTGGGAGCCGAAGACCGACATCCGGGCCCTCGCGAAGCTGATGGTCGACCACGACCTCCGGCTCGCCGAGAAGGAGCAGGTGCTCCTGAAGGCCGGCCATGACGCGCCGGACCGGGCGGGCTATCGCTGAGGTTGCGCCCCGGATCCTCCTCCGGCTTGCGCCGCGCCAGGATTCAGGGGAAGGTCGGTTCCAGACCTGCCATCCGGATGACCCATGCCCTTCCTGCTCCCGCCTCCCGTCTGGTCGGTGCCTGCGCCCCGACCCTCCAACGCGGATTCCGACCTACAGGGAGAGATCCTGGCGGAATGGCGCCGCCAGCCGTTCGTCCTGGCACCTGAGTCCCCGGCCTGGCGGAAACGGGCCGCCGCCCGCATCGGGTTTCCGGGGGCACCGGAGCTGCTGCCTCCGGAGCTGGCCCATCCCACCCGGGAAGCCTGGGAGGCCCTGGCGCGGAAGGCCCGGACGCCGAAAGCGCGCTTCAATTCCCTCTATTTCCTCAACCGGTTCAAGGCGCCGGATGCCCTCGTCGCCCTGGCGGGGCTGGGCGCGGCGGACGCCGCCTCCTGGCCCAGCCATCTGCATCTGGAGGCCCAGATCGCTGCGGCCCGCCTGAACGGCGCCACGCCCGATCCGGGACTCCAGGCCTTCCTCGACGGGCTCGCCAAGGCCGGCAAGGTGGATCCCGTGCGGGCCCAGGCGGCCCGCCTGCGGCTCGTGATGGTGGGCCTCGAGAAGGACCTCCTGCCGCCGGTGCCGGCGACGCCCGGCGCCGTGCTGGCCCTGATGGACAGCCTGAACCGCGGGCCCGCCGCCGTGCGGGCGGAGTTGATGCGGAAGGCCGGGGACGACATCCTCACCCTGCTCCCGCTCCTGGGCTGCGCGCCGTCCCAGGATCCGGCCCTGCGCCCCCTCCTCGCCCAGCGGCTCACGGAAGGTCCCGTGGAGGGCACCGACGAAGGCTGGCTCCGCATCGCTGCGCAGTCCTCCATCCCCTCCATCCGCCAGAGCGCGCTCGGGTACCTCGGCAAGCTGGGGGCCATCGCCGCGGACCAGGTGACCGCGCCCCAGAAGGGGCCCATCTTCCAGGCCTCCGTGCTGCCCAGCCTGCGGCTCGTGGCTCCGAAGCAGGCGGATGCCCTGCGGACCCGGCTGCTTGCCGGTCCTTCGGCGGTGGCCCGGGCCGCCGCCATCGACGACCTGCCCGCTCCTCCGGCGGACCTGGAGGCCCTGTCCCGCCGCTGCTACCAGGACGAGGACCTGGAATCCGCCCTGGAGCTGTTCGCCGCCTTCGACCGCTGGAAGCTCCCGCCGGAGCGCCAGAAGGCGCTGCTGGAGCCCTTCCTCAACCACCCGGACTGGGGCTGGCGCTACCAGGCCTGGCTGCAGCTGAGGAAGACGGAGCCCGCTGCGCCCTGGCCCTCCGCCCCGACGGAGCGCCCGGTGGACAAGGCCCTGCTGGCGGAGGCCGCGCGCCTCGCCCGGCGCGGGAAGCCCGTCCGCCTTCGCATCGCCTTCAGCGGCCGGCGGACGGTGACCCTGAGGCTGGATCCCACGGTCGCGCCCATGAACGTGGCCAACCTGGTCCTGCTCGCCCGCAAGCGGTTCTTCGACCACCGCCGGGTGCCGCGCATCGTCCCGGACTTCGTCGTGCAGATGGGCTCCCCCTTCGACACCATGGACGGCGGCCCGGGCTACTCCGTGCGCTGCGAGGATTCCCTCGCCTGGTACGGCCCCGGCAGCGTGGGCATGGCCCTGGCCGGGAAGGACACCGGCGGCTGCCAGTTCTTCATCACCACCAACGCCACGCCGCACCTCACCGGCAAGTACACCCGCGTGGGCGAGGTCGAGGACCCGGACCATGCCCTGCCCCTGCTGGACGCCCTGGAACTCGGGGCGCGCATCGAGACGGTGCGGGTCGTTGAATAGGAGCGTCGGATAGGAAAGGGGCGGGCTCGCGCCCGCCCCTCCCCTTCTTCCAATTTCGCGCCTACTGGACGTTCAGCGCGAAGTCGTCCACCACGAAGGAGGTCTGGAGGCT
>DASTWQ010000090.1:0-11648 GCA_035758545.1 Holophagaceae bacterium
CGGCGTGAACATCAACCCCCAGATCGACGCCCTCCGCAAGGGCGTGGACCTGCTCGTGGCCACCCCCGGCCGCCTGCTGGATCACGTGGGGCAGAAGACCATCCGCCTCGACCAGGTGGAGGTCCTCGTCCTGGACGAGGCGGACCGCATGCTGGACATGGGGTTCATCAACGACATCAAGCGCGTGCTGGCCCTGCTGCCCGCCAAGCGGCAGAACCTGCTCTTCTCCGCCACCTTCAGCGACGAGATCAAGGCCCTGGCGGACAAGCTGCTGAAGAACCCCGCGATGATCGAGGTGGCCCGGCGCAACACCGCCGCCGAGACCGTCGGCCAGACCGTGCTGCCGGTGGACCGCGGCCGCAAGCGCGAGCTGCTGTCCAAGCTCATCCGGGACGGGAAGTGGAACCAGGTGCTGGTCTTCACCCGCACCAAGCACGGCGCCAACCGCCTGGCGGAGCAGCTGGACAAGGACGGCATCGATGCCGCCGCCATCCACGGCAACAAGAGCCAGGGCGCCCGCACCAAGGCCCTCGCAGATTTCAAGGCCGGCCAGGTGCGCGTGCTGGTGGCCACGGACATCGCCGCCCGGGGCCTGGACATCGACCAGCTGCCCCACGTGGTGAACTACGAGCTGCCCATGGTGGCCGAGGACTACGTCCACCGCATCGGCCGCACGGGCCGGGCCGGCGCCTCCGGCGAGGCCCTCTCCCTGGTCTGCGTGGACGAACTGAAGCTGCTCTCGGGCATCGAGAAGCTGCTCAAGCGCGCCATCCAGAAGCGCGTCGTGCCGGGCTTCGAGCCCGATCCCCACGCCAAGCCCGAGCCCATCGTGGCGGGCGGCGCGGGCGGCGGGCGGGGCCGCGGCCCCAGGGCGGGCGGCTCCAGCGGCCGGTCCGGTGGATCCGGCGGTGGGTCCGCCCGCCCCGCGTCCGGCAGCGTCCGGGGGCCTCGCGGCCCCCAGGCCCGCCGCTCCGCCTGAGGGTCTACTTCGCCGCGGGCGCCGGCTTCACCGCCGGCGCCATGCGGTGGTGGACCAGCTCGACGACCTTCTGCATCGGACCGCCGTCCAGGGAGATCTCACCGGTGACGGTGAAGCCGTCGGCGGTGATGCCGGAGACCGTGGTCCGGCTCTGGTAGGCCTTGCCCATCATCGTCCCGGAGGCGGTGAGCACCAGGTTGTCGCCCTCCCAGGCGCCGGTGGACACCTCGATCATCGGGCCCATGCTGTCCACCCAGACCTGCTTGTAGGTCTTGGCCTCGGCGTCCCAGCCGAGCACGCCGTGGCCCTTCATGCCGTGGTTGGGGCCGGAGAGGGTCGTGTAGTCGATGAGGATCGTGAAGCCGCCGGGGCCTTCGGAGACGCGGCTGAAGCCGGCGTTCACGCCGGAGGGGCCCATGGCGCCTGTCTGGCGCTCGTCCACCTTGAAGGAGCCGAGAAGGGGCTTCAGGCGGTCCATCTCCGGGCCGGGGGTGGGCTTGGCGGGCGCCGCCTGGGCGGCGGGGGCCGGCGCCGGCGCCGGGGCGGGCTGCTGGGCCGCGAGGAACAGGGTGGAAAGGCCGAGGGCCGAAACGAGCAGGCGACGCATGGGGGCTCCTGTGGGTGTGGACCTCGACAAGATAGAACGAAGGCGCCGGAAGCCGAACCCCAAATGCGGTCCGTGACACATCCGTGAAGGTCGGGACGCGCGCCTCCGATCCGTCCCGCCGTCAGAACAGGCTGGCCCCGTCCATCTCCGAGGGCTGACCCAGACCCATGAGCTTCATCAGCGTCGGCGCCACGTCGCAGAGGGCGCCCCCGGCCCGGAGCTGGCGGCCCTCGAAGCCCTTCGCGACCACCACGGCGGGCACGAGGTTGGTGGTGTGGGCGGTATGGGGGTTGCCCTGCTCATCCCGCATGCACTCGCAGTTGCCGTGGTCCGCGGTGATGAGCAGCGCGCCGCCCATGGCCAGGGCCGCTTCCGCCAGGTCGCGGATGCAGGCGTCCAGCACCTCGCAGGCCTCCACCGCCGCCCCCAGCACGCCGGTGTGGCCCACCATGTCGCCGTTGGCGAGGTTGCAGACGCAGAGGCGGTAGTCGCCGGTGCGGATGGCCTCGGCGAGGCCCCGGGTCACGTCCAGGGCGCTCATCTCGGGCTTCTGGTCGTAAGTGGCCACCTTGGGCGAGGGCACCAGGCGCCGGTCCTCGCCGGGGAAGACGTCCTCCCGCCCGCCGTTGAGGAAGAAGGTCACGTGGGCGTACTTCTCGGTCTCGGCGGTGCGGAACTGCTTCCAGCCCTGCTCGCTCACCAGCTCGCCGAGGATCCGCGTGAGGGCCTGGGGCGGGTAGGCCACAGTGACGAAGGGATCCAGGGCCGCGTCGTACCGGGTGAAGGTCAGCAGCGTCACGGCGGGGCGGCGCTTGGCCTGGAAGCCGTCGAAGGCCGGGTTCACCAGCGCGTGGCTGAGCTGCCGGGCGCGGTCCGCGCGGAAATTGAAGAAGAGCGCGCCGTCGCCGTCGGCGAGGGGCTGGAAGGCGGCGAGCTTCGTCGGCTTCACGAACTCGTCGGTCTCGCCCCGGGCGTAGGCGTCCCGGAGCGCGTCCTCGGCGTCCTCCGCCGTGAAGGCGCCCTCGCCGTCCACCAGCAGCTTCCAGGCGGCCTCGACCCGGTCCCAGCGCTGGTCCCGGTCCATGGCGTAGTAGCGGCCCTGGATCGAGCCGATCGTCACCAGGGGGCACTTCCGGAGCTGGAAGGCCAGCCACTGGAGATAGCCGTCGGCGCTCTTCTGGGCGGTGTCGCGGCCGTCCAGGAAGGCGTGGATGGTCGCGGGCACCCCCTCGTCCTGGGCCCACTGGGCCAGGGCCACCAGGTGGTTCTGATGGCTGTGGACGCCGCCGTCGCTGACGAGGCCCAGGAGGTGGAGCCGCCTGCCCCGGGCCTTCAGGTCCTTCAGCAGCGCGGCGATGGGGTCGTTCTGGCGGAAGGTGCCCTCGCGGATGGCCTTGTCGATGCGCGTCAGCTCCTGCCACACCACCCGGCCGGCGCCGATGTTCATGTGGCCCACCTCGGAGTTGCCGAACTGGCCCTCCGGCAGGCCCACGGCCTCGCCGCCGGTCTGGAGCTGGGTGCAGGCGTAGCGGCGCCGCAGCTCCGTGAAGGCCGGCATCCCCGCGACGAAGGTGGCGTCGAAGGCATTGCGGGGCCCGTCGCCGAAGCCGTCGAGGATGAGGAGCGTGACCGGGCCTGGGACCATGGAACCTCCGCCCTGGCGCCAAGCCCGGGCTCGATCCAGGATACAAAGGCCCGGTCCCGAAGGCCCGGATCCAGCGTCAGAGCCGCGGAGGGACCATGCGCATCCTCGGGGTGGACCTCGCCTCGCAGCCCAAGGACACCGGCCTCTGCCTGCTGGAAGCGGCCGGCGCTGCCTGGCGCGTCGCGCGGCTGGAGACGGGCGCGGACGACGCGGCGCTGCGGGAGGCTCTGCTGGGCTGCGAGGCCGCGGGCCTGGACGTGCCCCTGGGCTGGCCGGAGGCCTTCCTGGCCCTGCTGGGAGGCGGCTCCGGCGCCGGGCGCACCTGGACCCCGGAAGTCCGGGACGCCCTCGTGCTCCGGGCCACGGACCGGGCGGTGAAGGCCATCTTCCGCCGGCCCCTCAGCGTCGCCGCGGACACCATCGCCTTGCCGGCCCTGCGCTGGCGCCTGCTGGCGGACGCCCTCGCCGCGGAGGGCCATGGGCCGCGGCTCTGGCCCTGGGAGGCGGGTGAGGGCCTGAGGGTGGCCGAGACCTATCCGGCCCTCAGCCTCCACCGCTGGGGGCTGCCCAGCTCGGGCTACAAGGGGCCCGGCCGCGAGGCGGCCCGGGCCGTGATCCTGGCGGGCCTCCTGGCCCGGTGGCCGCTGACGCTGACGGCCGCGCAGCGGGACCTGGCCGGCGCCACGGACCACGCCCTGGACGCCCTGGTGGCGGCCCTGACGGCCCGCGCGGCGATGGAAGGCCGGGTGGAACCCCTGCCTCCGGGACAGCGGGACCTGGCCCGGCGCGAAGGCTGGATCCTGGTGCCGACGGCCTAGGCTTCGGGGCGCTTCCCGCCTTCGCGGCGGAAGGCCTCGGCGAGGATCGTCTCCATGGCGGCGTTGCGCAGGCGGTCCGCCGCGAGGTTGGCCCGCACCGCGAAGACCGCCGCGGCGACGGCGGCCAGGGCGAGGAGGGCCGCCCACCCGCCGTGCCCCGCGCGTCCCAGCCAGAGGCCGGCGCCCGCCAGCAGCAGGGCCCCGCCGGCGAGGGCGCGCATGCGGCGCTGCTGGGCCTCCTTGGCGGCCACCAGGGCCTCCAGGGCCTGGGCGAGGTCGAGGTCCTCCGGCGCGGTGGGGGCCGGGTTCATCGCCCATCCCGCTCGGCGCGGGCCTTGGCCTTGAGTCCCTGAGGCAGGTCCTCGGGGGCGAAGCCGATGGGGCGTTCCTCGTCCTTGCCCGAGGTCTTGTCCACGGCCTCGCGGGCGGCCCGCAGGAGGTCCTCCACGGCCTTCAGCTCCCGCTCCAGGGCCTCCACCCGCTGGGCGAGCCGGGCCTGGTCCAGCCAGGCGCCCCGGGCCTCGGCCAGCTCCGTGAGGGCCTCCAGCACCGGCGCCTGGGGGAGCTTCGCCGCGAGCAGGGCGGTGCCGCCCTCGGTGAAGGCCAGTTCGGCGCCGGAGAGGTGGGCCCGCTCCTCCGCCGTGAGGCGGAAGACCAGCTCCTCCGGGAAGCAGCCGGGATCCTTCGCCACCTCGGCCCGCAGGGCCTCGGGCGCGAGCCCCAGCCGCGCCGCCAGGGGCCCGTCCAGCACCGCGGGGGCGTCCCGCAGCAGGTGCAGCCCGGCGAACAGGGCGAGGTTCACGGCACCTGCTCGCCGTGGGGGTGGCAGAGCAGGTACATGACGGCCATGCGCACGGGCACGCCGTTGGTGACCTGGTCCAGGATCAGGTTGCGGGGGCCGTCGGCCACCTCGCTGGTGATCTCCACGCCGCGGTTGATGGGGCCGGGATGGAGCACGACGCAGGCGTCCTTGGCCCGCTTCAGGCGCGCCTCGTTCAGCTGGAAGAACTTGATGTACTCGCCCTGGCCGGGGATGTAGCGGCCGGTGCCCCGCTCGAACTGGATGCGCAGCATCATGATGGCGTCCTGCTCGGGGAGGATGGCGTCCAGGTCGTGGCTGATCGCCACGCTGGGCCAGGTGGCCTTCATCTCCTGGGGCACCAGGGTGGGCGGGCCGACGAGGGTCACCTTCACGCCCATCTTGGTCAGCAGCCAGAGGTTCGAGCGCACCACCCGGGAGTTGCGGATGTCGCCGACGATGGCGACCTTCAGGCCCTCGAGCTTCCCGAAGTGCTTGCGCAGGGTGTAGGCGTCCAGCAGGGCCTGGGTGGGGTGCTCGTGGGCGCCGTCGCCGGCGTTCACGATGCTGGCCTTCATGTGCCGGGCCAGCAGGGTGTGGGCCCCGGGTGCGCTGTGGCGCATGACGATGAGGTCCGGGTGCATGGCCTCGAGGTTCAGGGCCGTGTCCACCAGGGTCTCGCCCTTGCTCAGGCTGCTGCTGTCCGCGTCGAAGTTGACGATCTCGGCGGAGAGCCGCTTCTGGGCGATCTCGAAGCTGTTGCGGGTGCGGGTGGAGTTCTCGAAGAAGAGGTTCACCACCAGCTTCTTGCGGAGCGCCGGGACGATCTTGATGTCGGGCCGCTCGCAGACCTCCTCGAAGGCCGCGGCCTGGTCCAGCAGGGCCGTGATGTCCCGGGGCGCCAGGGGCTCGATGCCCAGGAGGTGCTTGTGGGGGAAGACGTAGCGCTCGGTGCTCATGGGGCTCAGGCCTTCTTCTCGTCGAGATGCACGCCGTCCTCGCCGTCGATCTCCTTCAGCCGGACCGAGACCCGCTGCCCCTCGCCCACGGCCAGCGCGGCGCCGACGAAGTCGCCCTGGATGGGCAGCTCCCGGCCGCCGCGGTCCACCAGGGCCGCCAGCAGCACCTTCCGGGGGCGGCCGTGGTCCAGCAGGGCGTCCAGGGCGGCGCGGATGGTGCGGCCGGTGTAGAGGACGTCATCCACCAGGAGCACGGCCTTCTCCTTCAGACTGAAGGGGATCTCCGTGGGCCGCACGATGGGGGCGCCGGCCTTCTCCGTGAGGTCGTCCCGGTAGAGGGTGATGTCCAGGGCGCCCACGGGGACGGGGCGACCGGTCTCCGCCAGGAGGGCGCCCAGGCGCTCCGCCAGGGGCAGGCCCCGGGTCCGGATGCCCAGGATCACGAGGGGCTCGGTGGCGGGGACGCGGTCCGCGATCTCCCGCGCCATGCGGCGCAGGGCCTGGTCCATCTGGGTCGCGTCGAGCTGGCAGGAGCCGGCGCCGGCCATGGATTCCTCCCCGATTCCGCCTGGAATCGGACCAGTCTACCAAGTCCCGGCCCCGAGTCCGAGCCCGGATGCCGGTCCTGAACCCTTGGGAGGACGCGGCCTTCCAGGCAGAATGGACCTTTTCCGCGGAGCGACCATGTCCGCCCCCCTCGGCGCACCCTTCACCGAAGTCCGGTTCCTGAAGCAGCAGGTCGGCGAGACCGTCCGGCTGCGGGGCTGGGTGCGCAACGCGCGCACCAGCAAGACCCGCTTCATCGAGCTTCGGGACGGCTCCGGCTTCGTGCAGTGCGTGGTGGGCGCCAACGACGCCGACCCGGAGAGCTACGAGGCCGCGGGCAAGCTCACCCAGGAGTCGGCCATCGCCCTGGAGGGCGTGGTCCAGACCCACCCGAAGACCGGCGAGCCCGAGATCCTGGTGAAGCGCCTGGAGCTCCTCGGCGGCAGCGTGGACTTCCCCATCACGCCCAAGGAGCACGGCATCGAGTTCCTGATGGAGCACCGCCACCTCTGGCTGCGCTCCAAGCGCCAGTGGGCGATCCTGCGCATCCGCCACACCCTCGTGAAGGCCATCCGCGACTTCTTCGACGAGGACGGCTTCACCCTGCTGGACGCGCCGATCCTCACGCCGTCGGCCTGCGAGGGCACCAGCACCCTCTTCGAGACGGACTACTTCCACGAGGGCAGCGCCTTCCTGAGCCAGAGCGGCCAGCTCTACCAGGAGCCCGGCATCGCGGCCTTCGGGAAGACCTACTGCTTCGGCCCCACCTTCCGCGCCGAGAAGAGCAAGACCCGCCGCCACCTCACGGAGTTCTGGATGGTGGAGCCGGAGATGGCCTTCGCCCGGCTGGAGGACGTCATGGTCCTGGGCGAGCGCATGGTCAAGTTCCTCCTCCAGCGGGTGCTGGAGGGCCGGGCCGAGGAGCTGAAGATCCTGGAGCGGGACACCGCGCCCCTGGAGACGGCCCTGAACGCCACCTTCGCCCGCATGAGCTACACGGAGGCGGTGGAGAAGCTGAAGGCGCTGGGCTCCGACATCAACTGGGGCGAGGACTTCGGCAACGACGACGAGACCATCCTCATGAACGCCATGGACCGGCCGCTCTGGGTCCACCGCTTCCCGAAGGTCTTCAAGGCCTTCTACATGGAGCCCGATCCCCAGGATCCCAAGCTGGCCCTGGGCGCGGACCTGCTGGCCCCCGAGGGCTACGGCGAGGTCATCGGCGGCGGCGAGCGCGCCTCCAGCCTCGAGTACCTGCTGGCCCAGATCGCCCACGAGGGCCTGAGCCGCGCCGACTACGAGTGGTACCTGGACATCCGCAAGTACGGCTCCGTGCCCCACGCCGGCTTCGGCATGGGCCTGGAGCGGGCCGTGGCCTGGATCTGCAAGCTGCCCCACGTGCGGGAGACGATCCCCTACCCCCGCATGATGGGGACGCTGCGGCCCTAGCCAGGATTGGCAGGACGAGCAGAAGGCCGCGAAGCGGACGCTTCGCGGCCTTCGTTCCGTCCGTGCCTGTCCCCGGTCCTCAGGGGGCCGCGGTGCAGAAGGTGGACTGCGGGATGCACTTGATCTCGCAGGAGGCCATCACGCAGCTCTGGACGGACGGCGCGGTGCAGAGGTCCGTCGGCTTGTCCGTGCAGCGGAAGTCCCGGGTGAAGCAGAGGCCGGCGGTGAAGGTGCCGCCGCCGTAGGCGCCGCTCACGGTCGTGAGGGCGGCCAGGGTCTCTTTGTCGAGCTTGAGCCTTTTCAGGGTCATGGAGGGTTCCTTGGGATCAGGGGGTCAGGGGCGCTCGCCGGCCAGCCGCGCCGGGGCGACGCCCTGGAGGCCGGGCTGGAGGCCGGTGGTGAGGACGGCGCCGGAGGTGATGCCGGTGGTGGGGAGGTCGACGAGGTAGCCCTGGAGCCGCACCACGGCGTAGGCCCCGTTGGTGGTGGGGTAGACCACGTAGGGCATGCGGTCCGCGGTGAAGACCAGGCCCGTGTTCCAGTGCTCGTGGGCGAAGGACGTGGTCTGGCCCGAGACGAAGGTGGCCTCGAAGGCACCGAGGCGGCCCGCGGTGAAGGAGGGCGGCGTGGTCGGCAGCGGCGTGGTGCCCGCCCGCAGTTCCAGGGTCTCGGACTGGACCGCGGTGGCGGAGGATCGGCTCAGCTGGGCGTAGGCGTCGGTGATGACGAGGGCCTTGCCCGCCGGGATGGTGGACGTGAAGTAGCCGTTGGTCCCGTAGAACCAGAAGCCCCGCACGTAGCCCGGCGCGTCGCCGTAGTAGTAGAAGCCGACGAGGGTGACGGACTCGGCGAGGGCCGGGCCGCCGGGCAGACCCGGCTGCTGGGCGGGAAGCGGCGCCGCCAGGGCGGCCGCGAGGGCGAGGGCTGGCAGGGCCAGGCGGAAACGGGGCATGGGGGCTCCAGGGTGAAGTTGTAAAAAAGAAAGCTGAAATAGAATCTAGCGCGCAAAAAAATGCACGCCATGAAGTGTTGTTAAGCTCTGTTAAGTAATGTGAGGGAAGCCGTCTTCCAGCGCCTCAGAGCTGCATCACGTAGCCCGGCAGCTTCTGGAAGGCCTCCCGCAGGGGCCGCTCCTGGTCCGCGTTCTGGAGCGTCACCCAGAATGTCAGGCTGATGAAGGCGCCCTTGCAGGCGGCCTGGTGCTGGAGGTCCCCCTCGGGCTGGGGCCCCAGGTGCTGGAGGATGAGGGCCGCGGCCATCTCCGGACGCAGCTCGCCCAGGCGCCCGAGGACCTTCAAAGGCACGCGGGTGGGGTAGGAGACGTCGGCCCTGCCGTCGATCACGCGCATGGCACCAGCATGCCTGAAGTGCCTCAATCCAGACCAACTTGATAGGCATTCCAATGAATTTCGGCTTGATATGCATCAAGCCGGGCGCGAGGGTGGGGGCGCACCCTCTACCTGTCCGAGACCTCCGGAGGCGGCGATGGCGATGCTCCAGCGACTGGAACTGCAGCCCCGGCCCCTGGCCCGCGCCGCCCTGACCACGGCGGCCGCCGGGGCCCTGGTGGCCCTGGGCAGCCGGGGCGGGCGCTGGCTCGATCCGGCCCTGCTGGGCTACCTGCTGGCCACGCTCTTCGCCTGCTTCGGCATCGCCTACCGGTACTGGGACTGGGTGGACCGGCCCCCCACCGCGATGTACTTCCGGCACACGGCCCGCCTGCTGATGAGCCGCAGGGGCTTCCAGGCCCTCTTCAGGATGGGCGCGGCGGCGGCGGACCAGATGGTGGCCCAGCGCTTCATCGAGAAGCGCAGCCTCAAGCGGTGGGGCGCCCATTTCCTGCTCTCCTGGGGCTGCCTGCTGGCCTTCTCCATCACGATCCCCCTGGTCTTCGGCTGGATCCGATTCACCTCGGCGGGCCTCGACGCGAGCCACTACCAGGCCTGGGTCTTCGGCTTCCCGGCTTTCACCTTCCCGCTGGACTCCCTGGTGGCCACGCTCACCTTCCATGCCCTCGACATCACCGCCGCCATGGTGATCGCCGGCTGCCTGCTCTCCTTCCTCCGCCGGGCCCACGACGAGGGCGACGCCGCCACCCAGCGGGCGGACCTGGACCTCATGCCCCTCCTCCTGCTCATCGCCGTGAGCGCCACGGGGATCATGCTCACGGTCTCGGAGTCCTACCTGCAGGGCCGGAACTTCCACACCCTCGCCTACCTGCACGAGCTGACGGTCATCCTGCTGCTGCTCTCGCTGCCCTTCGGCAAGCTCTTCCACGTGGTGCAGCGTCCGGCCCAGGTGGGTGTGAAGCTCTACAAGGAGGAGGGCGAGGCCGAGGGCCGGATGCCCTGCAAGGCCTGCGGGACGCCCTTCATCCGCGCCAACCAGCGGCGGGACCTGGAGGCCCTCTGGAACCGCCTGGACCTGGCGGGCGCCACCCACGCGGGCGGGGCCTTCCACCACCTGGACCTCTGCCCGAAGTGCAAGCGGAGGCTCGTGGCCCGGAGCCAGTCCGAGCGGCTCCACGGCGCCTTCGATCCCTTCCACGACACCCCGCTGCCGACGGAGCCCATCCCCGACCCGGTCACCTGGAGTCCCGCCCCTAGGAGTCAAGGATGAGCCAGCTTCCCAACACCCTCGACGAGCTCCGCCGTGCCTTCGGCCCCCATTTGAACCTGGCCCCTCCCGGGGGCTGGCAATCGGATCCTGTGCCCGACAAGGTGGTGAAGACCCACTGCTGCTTCTGCGGCCAGCAGTGCGGCATCCAGCTCAAGGTGAAGGACAACCAGGTCATCGGCTTCGATCCCTGGGAGGAGTTCCCCTTCAACAAGGGCAAACTCTGCCCCAAGGGCGTGAAGCGCTACCTGCAGGGCAGCCACCCGGACCGCCTCACCCGCGCGCTCATGCGCGGCGAGCACGGCTTCGAGGAAGTGGACTGGGAGCGGGCCATGGCCCGCACCGCCGCGAGGATCCAGGAGATCCAGGCCAAGTACGGGAAGGATTCCTTCGCCGTGCTGAGCGGCGTCTCCATGAGCAACGAGAAGAGCTATCTCACGGGCAAGTTCGCGCGCCTGGGGCTCGGCACCCGGAACCTCGATTACAACGGCCGCCTCTGCATGGTGAGCGCCGGCGCGGGCAACAAGCGGGCCTTCGGCGTGGACCGCGCCGCCAACTCCTGGGCGGACATCGAGGGCGCGGAGGTCATCTGGGTCCAGGGCTCCAACGTCGCCGAGTGCTCGCCCATCACCACCGACTACATCTGGCGGGCCCGGGACAAGGGCGCGAAGCTCATCGTGGTGGATCCGCGCATCACGCCCATCGCCCGGACCGCGGACCTGGTGCTGCCCCTGAAGCCCGGCAGCGACTGCGCCCTCACCAACGGTGTGCTGCACCTCCTGCATAAGTGGGACCTCATCGACTGGGACTTCGTGAACGCCCACACCAACGGGTTCCAGGAGGCTCTGGAGGCGGTGAAGGACTGCACGCCCGAATGGACCTCGCAGATGACGGGCCTGCCCGTGGCGGCCATCGAGCAGGCCGCCCGCTGGTGGGGCGAGGCGAAGACGAGCATGCTGCTCCACGCCCGGGGCATCGAGCACCAGAGCAAGGGCGCGGACAACGTCAGCTCCTGCATCAACATCGTCCTGGCCACGGGCCGCATCGGCCGGCCCTTCTGCGGCTACGGCACCATCACCGGCCAGGGCAACGGCCAGGGCGGCCGGGAGCACGGCCACAAGTGCGACCAGCTGCCGGGCAACCGGGACATCGAGAACCCCGACCACCGCGCCCACATCTGCAAGGTCTGGGGCTGCACGGACGAAGAGCTGCCCAGGAAGGGCATCACCG
>DASTWQ010000114.1:0-11001 GCA_035758545.1 Holophagaceae bacterium
CTGCCGGTGTGGGACGAGCTGAAGCCGTTCTCCACGAACGACCCCGCCGACAAGCGCCCCCGCAAGTACGTGCTCGACATGTTCCCGTACCCGTCGGGCGACCTGCACATGGGTCACGCCGAGGCGTACGCGCTGGGCGACGTCATCGCGCGCTACTGGCGTCAGCAGGGCTTCAACGTGCTGCACCCGATCGGCTGGGACTCCTTCGGCCTGCCGGCGGAGAACGCCGCCATCAAGCACGGCATCCATCCGGCCATCTGGACCCGGCAGAACATCGCCGACATGAAGGCCCAGATCCAGAAGCTGGGCATCAGCTACGACTGGGAGCGGGAGATCGCCAGCTTCCAGGACGCCTACTACCGCTGGAACCAGTGGTTCTTCCTCCAGTTGTGGAAGCGCGGCGACGTCTTCCGCGCCGAGCGGATGGTGAACTGGTGCGAGGCCCTCGGCACCGTGCTCGCCAACGAGCAGGTGGTGGACGGCAAGGACGAGCGCACCGGCCATCCCGTGGTCCAGAAGCCCCTGGAGCAGTACTTCTTCCAGACGACGAAGTACGCGGACGAGCTGCTCTCGGGCCTGGACCAGCTGGACTGGCCCGACAACGTGAAGACCATGCAGCGCCACTGGATCGGCAAGTCCGTCGGCGCGCGCCTGACCTTCGACCTGGCGGACGGCTCGGCCGTGGAGGTCTTCACCACGCGCCTGGACACCCTCTTCGGCGTCAGCTTCCTCGCCCTCAGCACCGAGCATCCCCTCATCGAGGCGGCGGCGAAGGCGGATCCCGCCCTCCAGGCCTTCTGCGACGAGGTGGCCGCCATGAGCCGGGAGGACCGCCTCATGTCGGACCTCAAGCTGGGCCACCGCTCGAAGCTGGAGGCCCTCCACCCCTTCACCGGCGAGAAGGTCCCCATCTACGCCGCCAACTACGTCCTGATGGACTACGGCACCGGCGCGGTCATGGGCGTGCCCGCCCACGACGAGCGGGACCACGCCTTCGCGGAGAAGTACGGCCTGCCCATCCCCCAGGTCATCGAGGCCGAGAGCCCCTGGGACAAGGGCACCCTCGTGAACTCCGGCGCCTTCACCGGCCTGGCCAGCGACGCCGCCGTGGAGGCCATGCTCGCCCAGCTCGGCGGCCGCGCCCAGAAGGCCACCACCTACAAGCTCAAGGACTGGGGCCTCAGCCGCCAGCGCTACTGGGGCACGCCCATCCCCACGGTCCACTGCCCGAACTGCGGCGTGGTGCCCGAGAAGGAGGAGCACCTCCCGGTCCGCCTGCCGGAGGACGTGGCTTTCACCGGCGTGGGCCCCTCGCCCCTCATGACCTCCGAGGCCTTCCTGGCCTGCGCCTGCCCTGCCTGCGGCGGCCCGGCGCGGCGCGAGACGGACACCATGGACACCTTCGTGGACAGCAGCTGGTACTGGTACCGCTACCTGGACCCGAAGAACGAGGCCCTGCCCTTCGCCAAGGCCGAGGCCGATGCCTACGGCCCCGTGGATCTCTACATCGGCGGCATCGAGCACGCGACGATGCACCTGATCTACGCCCGCTACTTCCACAAGGTGCTGCGGGACCTCGGCATGGTCAGCGGCGACGAGCCCTTCACCAAGCTCATCTGCCAGGGCATGGTGCTCAAGGACGGCTCCAAGATGAGCAAGTCCAAGGGCAACATCGTGGATCCCGACGAGGTGCTCGCGGAGTACGGCGCCGACGCCCTGCGGCTCTTCATGACCTTCGCCGCCCCCATCGAGAAGGAGCTGGACTGGACCGGCTTCGAAGGCATCGAGGGCGCCACCCGCTTCCTCAAGCGCGTGGCCAGGCTCGTGGACGAGCACGGAAAGGCGGCGGCCGCCCTGCCGGCCAAGGATGGGCTCTCCAAGGAGGAGAAGGCCCTCCTCGTGAAGCTGCACCAGACCATCCAGCGCCTCACGGACGACCTGGAGACCCGCTACAGCTTCAACACCGTCGTCTCCGGCCTCATGGAGCTCAGCAACGCCATCGGCGAGCTGCCGATCGACGCGCCGAACCGCGCCGCCGTGATGCAGCACGCCCTGGAGCGCTTCGTGCTGATGCTGAGCCCCGTGGCGCCCCACGCCGCCGAGGCGCTCTGGGCCCAGCTGGGCGGCCAGGGCTTCGCCATGCACGCCCCCTGGCCCGCGGCGGACTCCGCCTTCCTCCAGGCGGACGAGGCCCTCGTCGTCGTGCAGGTGAACGGCAAGGTCCGCGGCCGCGTCACCGTGCCCAGCAGCGCCTCCGAGGAGGACCGCCGCGCCGCCGCCCTCGCCTCCGCCGAGGTAAGGCCTTGGCTCGACGGCAAGGAGATCGTCAAGGTCGTCGTCCCCCCCGGCGGCAAGCTCGTCAGTGTGGTGGTGAAGGGATGAACCGCTCCTTGGGGCTCTGGCTAACGATTGTGGCCATGAACCTACCGGGGCAAGTCTTGCCTGCCGCAAACCCGAAAGAGTCCAGAGGCATTAAGGATTTGCCTGATTACGAACGCATGTTGAGGGCAGAGACTGACTTCAATACTCGCATTGCAAATCAGATCCTGGGTTTGGCCGCGAGAAAGGATCTGAAGAAGCTGTCCTCACTCGCACATTCGGGGCGAACCAACAACGAACGACTCTTCGCGGGATACATCCTTTATCGACTCAAACCAAATGCTTTTCGCGCTTCCTTCGAAGCCACGTTTCCCGTCTGTGATTCGGACATTGGGGCATTTCTGGATTGCGGCAGCGCACTCCCGTACAACAAGGAGCGAGAGACGAATTGCGTGGTCCGTCCAGGAGTGACATGGGCCATCAGCTTTTGGGACATCGAAGCCGCGATGCTGGAGTGCGTAAAAGTCGGAGAGCCAGAGGCTGTGGTTCGCTTTTATTGCCTCCAAGGATCTGGGGATGGCGAAATCGGCGAGGGATTGGCTTCAGACTTCATGGATTTGTACGTGGAGCATCCAGACCTTGTGGTGAAGTTCTGGAGCGTTTTCCGCAATAGCATCGATTACCTTCGCGGCATTGATGCATGGTACGACGCTGAGACGAAGGAAAGGACCAAGTCTCGCTATCGAGATCTATTGGCTCCCGAGGATCCCAGACTTAAATCGATTCTTGCCGAGATTGACCTTCCCGACTGATATCCAGGAGTTCCCATGCCGCTCGTCGAATGCGTCCCCAACTTCAGCGAAGGGCGGGACCGGGCGAAGATCAAGGCCATCACGGACGCCATCGAGGCGGTGGCGGGGGTCACGCTGATGGACGTGGACCCCGGTGCGGACACGAACCGCACGGTGGTGACCTTCGTGGGCGAGCCGGAGGCGGCCCTGGAGGCGGCCTTCCAGGGCATCGCCAAGGCGGCCCAGGTGATCGACATGAGCCAGCACACGGGCTCCCACCCCCGCATGGGCGCCACGGACGTCTGCCCCTTCATCCCGGTGGAGGGCGTCTCCATGGAGGACTGCGCGGAGCTGGCGCGGCGCCTGGGCAAGCGCGTGGGCAAGGAGCTGGGCATCCCGGTGTACCTCTACGAGGCCGCGGCCTCCAGGCCGGAGCGGAAGAACCTCGCCGCCGTGCGTGAGGGCGAGTACGAGGCCCTGCCGAAGAAGGCCCATGATCCCGCCTGGAAGCCGGACTTCGGCCCCCACGCCTTCCACGCCAAGGCCGGCGCCACGGTCATCGGCGCCCGGGAGTTCCTCATCGCCTTCAACATCACCCTCAACAGCCGCGACAAGGCCCACGCCACGGACATCGCCTTCGAGCTGCGGGAGAAGGGCCGCGTGGCCCGCCGCCACCAGAGGACCGCCCTCTACAGCTCCGGGGAGGAGCTGACCTACGAGGCGGGCCGCTTCCCCTGCGGCAACTGCGCCGAGCACGACGAGCCCAGCTTCGAGGCCCTCGTCCAGCACTGCCGGGACGAGCACGGCTACGACCTGCGCCACCTGCTCGCCCTGAACGGCATCCACGCCACGGACGCCCCGGACGGAGGGGTGGTCGGCCAGCGGGCCTACCGCGCGGGGATCTTCGCCCACTGCAAGGCCATCGGCTGGGTGGTGGAGGCCTACGGCCGCGCCCAGATCAGCGTGAACCTCACGGATTACAAGGTGACCTCCGCCCACGAGGTGTTGGAGGCCGCCCGGGAGCTGGCCCGGGAGCGGGGGCTCGTCGTCACCGGCAGCGAGATCGTCGGACTGGTGCCCTACGCCGCGCTCGCGGAGAGCGGGCGCCACTACCTGCGGAGCATGGGCCGCTCCCCCTTCGTGCCCGCCGTGGATCTCGTGCAGGCGGCCATCCACAGCATGGGCCTCGCGGACGTGGCGCCCTTCGAGGTGGAGAAGAAGGTGCTCGGCCTGCCGGCCGCCGGCCCGCTCGTGTCCATGACCGTGGACGCCTTCACGGACGAGGTGAGCCGCGACACGCCGGCCCCCGGCGGCGGCTCCATCGCGGCCCTGGCGGGCGCCCTCGGCGCGGCGCTCACGAGCATGGTGGCGAACCTCACCCAGCCCAAGGCCCAGGATGAAGGCCACGAGCTGGAGCTGCTGGCGGTGGCCATGGAGGCCCAGGCCCTCAAGGACCCGCTGCTCCGGGCCGTGGACGAGGACACCCAGGCCTTCAACGGCTACATGGAGGCCCTGCGCCTGCCCAAGGGCACCGCGGAGGAGAAGGCCGCCCGCAAGGCGGCCATGCAGGCGGGCCTCAAGGCCGCCGTGGCCGTGCCCCTGGCCACCGCCGAGCGGAGCCTCGCGGCGATGCAGGTGGCCGAGCGCGCCGCCCGGTCCGGCAATCCCGCCTCCCTCACCGACGCCCTGGTGGGTGCGCAGATGGCCTTCGCCGGCGTCCGCGGCGGCCTCTGGAACGTCCTCATCAACCTCAAGGACATCGACGACGCGGCCTTCGTGGCCACGCTGCGGGCCCGCTGCGCGGACCTGCTCCGCCAGGCGGAGGCCGCCCTCGCCCGCATCGCCTCCGAGGGCGACGCGCGGCTCGCGGCGATGATCGACGCCAAATCGCACTGATGCACCCGGCCCTCACGCCCTCCGCCGCCTGGCGCGCGCCGCGGGAGGGCTGCGTGGCCCCGGCAGTGGTCGAGCTCGCGGCGACTGATCTCCAGCCCGGGGACGTGCTGCTGCTGGGCCTCTGCAACGACGTCGGAGTGGTCGCCAACGGCGGCCGGCCCGGCGCCGCGGAGGGGCCCGCCGCCTTCCGGGCGGCCTTCGGCGCCCTGCCGGTGCGGGTCCTCCAGGGCCGGCGCCTGGTGGACGCCGGGGACATCCCCGCCTCGGCGCCCTACGAGGCCTTCCTGGAGGGCGCCGAGGCCGCGGTCGCCACTGCGGTCCGCGCCGGCGCCCTGCCTTTGGTGGTCGGCGGGGGGCATGATTCGGCCTATGGGATCTACCGCGGCGTGGCGGCCACAGGACCGGCGGCGGTGCTGGCGGTGGACGCGCACCTCGATGTCCGGCCCACCCAAGGGCCGAACTCCGGCAACCCCTTCTTCCGCATGCTGGAGGCGGGCCTGCGGGGCCCGGACCTGGCCCAGGTGGGGCTGGTCCGGTGCGTGAACGCCGCGGACCAGGAGACCTGGCTGCGGCTGAAGGGCGCGTCCCTGCACTTCCTGGAGCCGGGCCGGGAGGCCCAGGCCCTCGACGCGGCGAAGGGCGCCCTCGAGGCCTTCACGGCCCGGGGCCGCCGCATCCACGCCACGGTGGACCTGGATGCGATCCGCGCCGCGGACGCCCCGGGCGTGAGCGCCCTCAACCCCTGGGGGCTGGACGCGAGAACCGTGCTGGCGATCGCCCGAGCCTGCGGCGCCTGCCCCGCCCTGCGGGCCTTCGACCTCATGGAGCTGGCCCCGGCCCTGGACCGGGATGGGCAGACGGCGAAGCTCGCGGCCTTCCTCGCGGCTGCCTTCCTGGAGGGCCTCGCGTCGCGGCCCGCCTGATCCGGCCCTCCTGATCCAGGCCTTCGTGATCCCGGCCCGGCCCCCGGCCGCTAGAATGGAAGGCTTGGGAGAAGCCATGCCTGCCGCCGTCCGTCCGCTGGTGACCGTCGAGAGCGTCCTCGACCTCGTGGGGAACACCCCCATGCTGCGCTTGAAGAAGTTCGCGCCGGAGTGCGAGCTCTTCGCCAAGCTGGAGTACCTGAACCCCGGCGGCAGCGTGAAGGACCGCATCGGCGTGGGCATGATCCTGCGGGCCCAGAAGGCGGGGAAGATCCGCCCCGGCGTCAGCACCATCATCGAGCCCACCGCCGGCAACACGGGCGTGGGCCTCGCCATCGCCGCCAAGGCGATGGGCTACCGCTGCATCCTCTGCGTGCCCACCAAGTACTCCCGGGAGAAGATGCAGCTCATGAAGGCCCTGGGCGCGGAGCTGGTGCTCATCCCCAAGGCCGACGGCATGAAGGGCGCCATCGCCAAGTGCCACGAGCTGGCCGCGACCATCCCTGACAGCTTCGTGCCCCAGCAGTTCGAGAACCCCGACAACCCGGACAGCCACTACGAGACCACCGGCCCCGAGATCTGGGAGCAGATGGAGGGACGCGTGGACGGCGTGGTGCTCGGCGCGGGATCGGGCGGGACCTTCACCGGCACCGTGCGCTACCTGAAGGAGCAGAACCCCAAGCTCGTCGCCGCCTGCGTGCAGCCCGTGGGCTCCGTCTACTGCGGCGCGCCGCTCCAGGAGTGGAAGGTGGAGGGCATCGGCAACAGCTTCATGCCCAAGAGCCTCGACATGAGCCTGGTGGACCGGGTCATCGACGTGAAGGACGAGGATGCCTTCGCCACCGCCCGCGCCCTCATCGGCACCGAGGGCTGCCTCGTGGGCGGCTCCAGCGGTGCCAACGCCTGGGCCGCGCGGGAGCTGGCCAAGGACCTGCCGGCGGGCGCGCGCATCGTGACCCTGTTCCCCGACGGCGCCGAGCGCTACCTCAGCAAGCAGCCCATCGCCGAGCTGGACATCCAGGACTGAACGCAGGGACTGGCGGAGGATCGACGATGACGCTGACGGCCGCGGAACTGGCGGGAGGCCTCCTGGAGCGGGGCGCGGTGAAGCTCGCGCCCGAATCGCCCTTCACCTGGTCCAGCGGCATGAAGGCGCCCATCTACTGCGACAATCGCCAGCTGCTGGGGGATCCGGAGCTCCGCGGCCGCATCGCCGAGGCCCTGGCGGAGGCCGCGAAGACCGGAGCTCCGACCCTCATCGCGGGCACCAGCACCGCGGGCATCCCTTGGGGCGCCCTGGTGGCGGACCGCCTCGCCCTGCCCTTCGCCTACGTGCGCCCGGAACCCAAGAAGCACGGCATGGGCCGCCAGGTGGAAGGCCCGAGCGCGAAGGGTCACCGGGTCGTCCTGATCGAGGACCTCATCAGCACCGGCGGCTCCAGCCTCAAGTGCGTGGACGCCCTGCGGGCCGAGGGCGGCGAGGTGGCCGCCGTGCTCGCGCTCTTCAGCTACGGCCTCCCCGCCGGGATCGCGGCCTTCGAGGTCGCGGCCGTGCCCCTTCGCACCCTCGCCACCTTCGAGGCGCTGGTGGCCGAGGCCGGCCGCCGCGGCACGGTGGATCCGGCGGGCGCCGCGTCGCTCACCAGCTGGCAGCGGGATGCCGGCGCCTGGTCGAAGGCGAAGGGCGGAGCCTAGCCCGCGTAGCGGTCCGTCGCGGCGACGAGGGCCTTGGAGATGGTCCATTCGGTGGCGCTGTGGCCGGCGTCGGGCGCGATGACCAGTTCGGAGCCCGGCCAGGCCTGGTGCAGCTCCCAGGCGCTCTGGGGCGGGCAGACGCAGTCGTAGCGGCCCTGGACGATGACCCCGGGGATGCCCGCCAGTTTCGGCGCGTCCCGCAGCAGCTGGTCCTCGGCCTCCAGCCAGCCCTTGTGGACGAAGTAGTGGCACTCGATGCGCGCGAAGGCCAGCGTGGTCGCGTCCTGGCCGTAGCTCGAGGTGAAGGCCTCGTCCGGCAGGAGCTTGGAGGCGCTGCCCTCCCACACCGACCAGATCCGGGCGGCCGGCAGGTTCACCGCCGGGTCGTCGCTGAAGAGGCGCCGGGCGTAGGCCGCCGCGAGGTCGCCGCGCTCCTCCGCGGGGATGAAGTCCCGGAAGGGGGCGAAGGCCTCGGGGAAGATCCGGCTGGCGCCGTCCTGGTAGAACCAGTCCAGCTCCCACTGACGCATGAGGAAGATGCCCCGCAGCACCAGCTCGGTGACGCGGTCCGGGTGCTTCTGGGCGTAGGCCAGGGCGAGGGTGGAGCCCCAGGAGCCGCCGAACACCTGCCAGCGGTCCACGCCGAGGTGCTGGCGGATGCGCTCCAGGTCCGCGACGAGGTCCCAGGTGGTGTTCTCGCGGATCTCGGCGTAGGGCGCGCTCTGGCCGCAGCCCCGCTGGTCGAAGAGGATGATGCGGTACTTCCGCGGGTCGAAGAAGCGCCGGTGCTTGGGGCTGGTGCCGCCCCCGGGCCCGCCGTGGAGGAAGACCACGGGCTTGCCGGCCGGGTTGCCGCTCTCCTCCACATGGACCTCATGCAGGTCCGAGACCCGCAGCCGGTGGATGCGGAAGGGCTCGATGGGCGGGTAGAGCCAGGTGAGGGGGTCCTTCTGCGCCGGTGCATCCATGGGGGCCTCAGACGAAGATCTGCAGGATCGGGTTGGAGAGCAGCATCCCACGGCCGGTGAGGCGGCGGCGAGGGCCGTCGGCCTGCACCAGGCCTTCGCGCGTGAAACGGGCGAGCTGGGCGTCCCAGCCGTCGAAGAGGGGCCGCAGGTTCCTCCGCTCCGCCTCGGTGCGGAGGGCCTCCCAGTCCACGCCCTCATGGAGCCGCAGGCCCAGGAGCGGGAGCTCCGCGAAGGCCTCGGCCTCCCCCAGCTCCTGGAGGTCCACGCCTTCGCGGCCCGCGGCGTAGGCCGGCAGGTTGCCCTCCACGGTCCAGCGGAAGGGCCCCAGCTGGGAGGCGGCGCTGGGGCCGAGGCCCAGGTAGGGCCGCCGCCGCCAGTAGCGGAGGTTGTGCTTCGAGGGCTCGCCGTAGTTGCTGATCTCGTAGGGGGCGAGGCCGAGGCGCGGCAGTTCCGCCTGGAGCGCCTCGAAGACATCCGCCACGGCGTCGTCATCCGGCAGCGCGAGGCGGCCGGCTTCGACCTCGGCCTTCAGCGGGCAGGCCTTGTCCAGATCCAGGAGGTAGACGCTCAGGTGCGTGGCGCCCGCGGCCACCAGGGCCCGGGCGTCCGCGAGGACGCGGTCCAGGTCCTGCCGGGGCAGGCCCACCATGAGGTCCGCGCTGAGGCGATCGAAGCCCGCGGCCCGGGCCAACCGCACGGCCTCCAGGGCCTCGGCGCCGCCGTGGATGCGGCCCAGCATCGCGAGCAAGCGGTCGTCCAGGGTCTGGGTGCCGATGGAGATGCGGTCCCAGCCCAGGGCGCGGGCGCCCTGCAGCCAGGCGGCGTCCACCGTGCCGGGGTTGGCTTCCAGGGTGGCCTCCTCGAGAGGCCCGAGATCGAAGGACGCCCCCGCGGCGGCGGTGAGGGTGGCGAGCTCCTCCAGGCTCAGGAGGGAGGGGGTGCCGCCGCCCAGGTACAACGTGTCCACCGCCGGCCGGCCCAGGCCCTCGCCCCAGGCGGCGAGGTCCGCCTGGAGCCGGGTGAGGGTGGCGGGTTGCAGGGCGGTGTCGCGGCTCGTGACGAAGGAGCAGTAGGTGCAGCGGTCTTTGCAGAAGGGGATGTGCAGGTAGAGCCCCAGGGGCTCCGCCTGGGCCGCGGCCCTCAGCTCCGGCAGGCGGCCCGCCAGCGGGCCCGGGAGGCCGGGCATCAGAAGTGGGTGTCGAGGGCCTCGCACCAGAAGTGGTAGACCATCTGGTGCACTTCCTGGATGCGGGCGGTGACGGTGGAGGGCACCACCAGGGCATCGTCCACGAGGCCCTTCAGCTTGCCGCCGTCCCGGCCCAGCAGGCCGAGGGTCTTCAGGCCCAGGGCTTGGGCGGATTCGACGGCCTTCACGATGTTGGGACTGTTGCCGCTGGTGCTGATGCCGATGAAGAGGTCCCCAGGGCGGCCCAGGGCCTCCACCTGCCGGGAGAAGATGACGTCGAAGCCGTAGTCGTTGCCGATGGCGGTGAGGGCGGAGGTGTCCGTGGTGAGGGCGATGCCCGCCAGGGCCTTCCGCTCCTTGAGGTAGCGGCCCGAGAGCTCCGCGGCCAGGTGCTGGGCGTCCGCGGCCGACCCGCCGTTGCCGGCGACCAGGATCCGGGCGCCGCGCTTCAGGCGCTCGGCCATGTCCTCCGCCTGGGCGAGGACGTGGTCCAGCTCCGCCTCGAAGAAGCGGCGCTTGAGGTCGAGGGCGTCCTGGACGTGCTGCTGGAAGGTCTCGCGCATGGGGCCATTTTCGCACCATTCCCGCTGCCGCCCAGGAGAATGGGATGGCACACTCGACGGACACCTTCCCCTGGGCCGCCATGACCTATCTGGACTGGATCGCCTTCAAGCACCCCATGTGGATCCATGTGCCGCTGGCCTGCGCGGTGCTGGCCCCCCTGGCGCTGCTGGCGGCCCAGCGGCCCGGCCGGGGCATCCGCCCCTGGTGGACCGCCAGCCGCTACCTGGTCTGGATGGGCGTGCTCGGCGCCGTGCCGGCCCTCCTCAGCGGGGTGCTCTGGGCGCGGCGCCTGGGGTTCATCGCTCCGGGCTCCCTCCTGGCGGCCAAGGACGCCCTCGGCGGGCTGGTCCGCCACCACCAGCTCTGGGCTGGCGGCGCCTTCCTCCTGGGCCTGGCCACCCTCTGGGCCATCCACCGGCGGCGCCAGGAGCACCAGGGCATCGGCTTCCCCGCCCTCTTCTTCGGCTGCCTCTGGGCGGCCGCGACGGTCATGGCCGGCCGCTACGGCGGCCAGATGGCCCATCCCCTGCCCGGCGCCGCGCCCGCCCCCAAGACGGCCAAGGCCGGCGCCGACCCCGAGGCGGACCTCCCCATCCGCTATCTGGACTACGGCAGCCTGCTGCCCGTGGGCGATGCCTGGGCCCGCATCCCCGCCCACG
>DASTWQ010000141.1:0-5366 GCA_035758545.1 Holophagaceae bacterium
GGGCCTGGAGCACCTCGGCCACCTCGCGGCGGCTGACCTGGCGCCCCTCCTCCTCGAGCTCGATGTACTCCTCCCCCTGGATGGCGGAGGGCAGCACGGTGCCGTAGCGGACCTTGATCCGCTCGGCGGCGGAGATACCGCCCAGGTGTTTGGTGATCTCCAGGTCCTTGGTGAAGAGCTTGCCGCCCACCTGGATGGCGGCGGAGTGGAAGAGGCTGCCGTGGAGGAAGACACCGAGGTGCGTCAGCTCCTCGCCGATATCCACGATGACGGCACCGTTCTCCCGGTCCTCCCGGGAGAGCACGGCCTCGGCGCTGGCCAGCGGCGAGTAGAGCAGGCCCGCGCCGTCCAGGCCCGAGTCGTCCAGGGCCTTCTGGATGTTGCGCACGACGGTGTTGGGCGCGACGACGAGGCGGACCTCCGCCTCCAGGGTCTCGCTGTACATGCCCACGGGGTTGCGCACGTCCCGCTGCCCCTTGAGGTGGAACATCTGGGGGATGCGGTGGAGGACCTTCTCCTCCTTGGCGAGCTTGCAGTTGGCCGTGGCCTGGTCCAGCACCCGGTCCCGGTCGGCGGCGGTGATGATCCGGTCCGCGGAGGAGATGGTGATGGAGTCGCGGAGGTTCTCGCCCTTGAACTGGACGCCGTCCACCACGACCTTGATGCCGCTCACCTTGGTCTGGCCCGCGGTGCGCATGGCCTCGTCCACCGCGCGCTGGATGGCGCTGGTGGTGAGCGGCATGTCGTTGACCTCGCCCATGCGGATGCCGCCCTGGGGGCTCACCATGCCCGCGCCGGTGACCTGGAGGGACCCGTCCTCTTCCTGGACGGCAACGACTGCGATGACTTTGCTAGCGCCTAGATCGAGCCCGAGCAGTACTGCGCGCTGTGCCATCACGTCCCTTGAATCCCTGCCCCGACTTTAGCGCAGTTCCGGCCGCCTTTGGGGAGGCGTTCAAGGGAAAAATCGAGGCGGGTCCCTCCCGGGACCCGGTCACTTGGCGATGGTCCTCGCCGGGCCGTTGTCCGTGGGCCCCACGGCGACGTAGTCGTCGTCGCCCCAGCGCAGGTCCACGTAGGGGATCTTCGCCAGATCCGGCCGCTTCAGGAGCTCATCCACGTAGATGGCCTGGAAGTTAGGGACGTTGTTCGCCGGGCGGCGGCGGTCCAGGTATATGGGGGCCTGGAAACCCTCGATGTAGGCGGCGGGCCCCTTGTCCGTCCACCGGAACTCGGCGATGCGGTCGTAGAAGTCGGGCTGGGAGGCCTTGAGGGCCCGGGCGGCGTTCAGGATCCCAAGGAAGGCCTTGTCCCCCTCACTGGCGGGGTCCACGACCACGGGGAGCGGGGTCGGATCGGAGGGATCCACCTTCCCCATGACGATGCCGTCGTCGCTCACGAGGAAGGTGGCCTCGGGCCGTACGAGCCAGAGGAGGGGCTTCCGCTCCTGGATGACGAGGGTGATGCGGTCGGGGGGTTCCTTGCGGATGAGCAGGCCCCGGACCCAGCGCTTGGCCTCGACAGCCTCGCGCAGGCCTTCGGCGTCGAACCAGAAGAGGGGGCGGTGCAGGCAGCGGGCCTCCGCCAGCTTCTGGATCTCCGCCTGCCGGGGGCCTCGGGTGCCCGTCACCACCACCTGCTCGATGACGAGCTTCTGGAGGCCGAAGTACCGCTGGGCCACCTGGAGCAGGCCGTAGCCCGCGCCAAGGAGGAGGAGGAGCACCAGGCCGGCCCGGGCGAAGGGCAGCCAGGGGCGGCGGGGGCGGGTGCGGCTGGGAAGGGCCATGGGGGGTCAGGGGGCGAGGGTCGAGGGGCGAGGGTTGAGGTTACGCCAGATCTCCACCTCGGGCTCCAGGTCCACACCGTGGACCTCCTTCACCTTCTCCTGGACGAGGGCCATGAGCTCGGCGAATTCCGCGGCGCTGGCGTGGCCCAGGTTCACGAGGAAGTTGCCGTGCTCGGGGCTCACCTCGGCGTCGCCCACCCGGAGGCCCTTGAGGCCCGCCTGGTCGATGAGCCGGCCCGCGCTGGCGCCGGCGGGGTTCTTGAAGATGCATCCGGCGTTCCGCTTGGAGAGGGGCTGGCTGGTGCCGCGCTTCTCCATGTTGACGGCCACCTGGGCGCGGATGCGGTCCCGGTCGCCCTCCGCCAGCTTCACGGTCATGCCCGTCGCCACGAAGGCGGCCTTCCCCGGGGCCGGCGCGAAGAAGCTCCAGCGGTAGGCGAACTCGCCCGGCTCGGGCCGCTTCTCCACCAGCTCCCCCTCGGGGGTGAGGAAGCGGAAGGTGTCCAGCACGTCCACCAGCTCGGCGCCGTAGGCCCCGGCGTTCATCCGAAGGGCGCCGCCCACGGAGCCGGGGATGCCCGCGCCGTACTCCAGGCCCGAGAGCCCCATCTCCGCGGCCGCCTGGCTGAGGCGGATGTGGCCGAAGCTCGCGGGGGCGGCGAGCCGCGTCCCCTCCCGCTTCAGCTCCGCGGGGAAGCGAAGGCGCAGCACCGGGATCTCGATGTCGTCGAGGATGACGAGGTTGGAGCCCATGCCGAGGATCCGGTAGGGCAGCCCCTCCCGGGCGCAGGCCCGGAGGAAGGCCGCGGCCTGAGCCTCGTCGGTCGGCTCGAAGAGCCAGCGGCAGGCCCCACCCACGCCGAGGGTGGTGAGCTTGGCGAAGGGGACGTCCCGCCGGTGCGGGAGCGCCATCAATTCGTCGGGCCAGGGGTGCTGCAGGGCCGCCTCCAGCCTCCAGTCTACGGGCGATCCAGATCCCTCAGCCGGGCCTTGGCCTCCGGGCTGCCGAAGGCGCTCCAGCCCCCTTCTCCGGAGGCGGCCACGACCCGGTGGCAGGGGATGAGCACCAGCAGCGGGTTGTCCCGCACCGCCCGACCCACGGCCCGGGCCGCGCCGGGCCGGCCCGCCAGGGCCGCCAGGTCGCCGTAGGTGATCCGCCCGGCGCGGGTGCGGCGGAGGGCCTCCGCCACCGCCCGCTGGAAGGGGGTCAGGCCCGAGAGGTCCAGCGGCAGGTCCGCCAGGTCCTGGGGCGCGCCATCAAGATGACGCTTCAGCCGCGCCGCCGCCTCCCGGACCCAGGCGGGCGCCTCCGCCGGAAGGGCCGCCGGCGCCTCCGTGGGCCGGAACCCGGCCAGCCCCGCTTCGGTCCAGCGCAGCTCCCACCGCCCGAGGGCCGTCCCGATCACCAGCCGGCCCGGAGTCATCCCGTCCTCGCCCTCCGTCGCTCGCCCACTCACCCCTCGCCCCCTCGCCCCTACACTATCCCCATGCGCTGGCTGGCCATCGACCACGGGACGAAGCGGATCGGGCTCGCCTTCTCCGACGAGCTGGAGATCCTCGCGAGCCCCTTCGAGGTCTGGCCCCAGGAGGCGGACCGGACCCTGGACCGGCTGGCCCGGCTCTGCCGGGAGGAAGGGGTCCAGGCCCTGGTGGTGGGCCTCCCGAGGCACAAGGACGGCGCCGAGAGCGCCACCGCGCCCGCGGCCCGGGCCTTCGCCGAGGCCCTGGCGGTCCGCACGGGCCTGCCCCACCGCCTCTGGGATGAGCACCTCAGCAGCGCCGAGGCCGAGCGGCTCCTGGCCCAGCGCGGCGTGAAACCCGAGAAGCGGAAGGCCCTCCTGGACGCGGCGGCGGCGGCGGTCATCCTCGCGGATCTGCTGGAAACACGGCGGGCCAAGGGGATCGCTCCCGGCGCCTTCGGACCCGCCTGAGCCCCCGGATAAACTCCCGTCACATCCACCGTCCACCCTTCACCTCAGAGCCATTGCCTGGAGAAACCATGCGCCGCTCGCTCGCCGCCCTGCTCGTCCTCGCCGCCCTGCCGGCCTTCGCCGGGACCAAGACCTTCACCCCGGACACCATCCACTCCCGCATCGGCTTCACCGCCAAGACCCTGTTCAAGGTCGAGGGCGCCTTCACCAAGTACCAGGTGGAGATCAGCGGCGATCCGGACAGCCTCCAGGACGCGAAGGTGAAGCTGGTCATCGACACGGCCTCCATCAACACCGACAACGAGACCCGGGACAACCACCTGCGCAGCGCCGACTTCTTCGACGCCGCCAAGTACCCGGCCATCACCTTCACCTCCAAGCACATCTGGAAGCAGGACGGCCACATCATGGTCGGCGGCACGCTGGAGATGCACGGCGTGAAGAAGGACCTCGTCATCCCCTTCGACCTGAGCACCGGCAAGAACGGCGCCGGCAACGACACCTGGAGCTACGAGGGCGAGCTGAAGATCAACCGGGACGACTGGGGCATCGGCGGCGCGGACATCGTGGCGAAGATCGGATTGAAGAAGGAGGTCACCCTCGACCTCCAGCTCGTGGGCTTCTGGCACTGAGCGGTCGGAAGGAGCGCAGGAAGGCCGCCCCTGGGGCGGCCTTCCTGTCTCAGGGCTGGCCCGCGGGGCAGACCCGGCAGCGGATGAGCTTCGAGGTGTCGTAGCCCAGGGCCCTGGCCTTGGCCAGGAGGGCCTGGATCTCCGCCTCCGGCAGGTCCGGCGTGCGGCTCTCGATCCAGAGGTATTTCCGGTCCGGGGTGCCGATGAGCACGCGGGTGTAGCCCGGATCCAGGTCGAGGATCCAGTAGGGCGCCGAGAAGATCCACGCGAAGCTCACCTTCCATCTGGCGCCGCTGGCATCGAGGACCTTGGCCGTGTGGACGTTGGAGCCCTCGCTGCCGTCCAGGAAGCGGTGGCGGTAGGTGATCTCCACCCGGCCGTCCTCCAGGCGCCGGTAGGTGTCCGTGGCGCAGCCGTCATCCTTCTCAGCGAAGTTGGGCAGCCGGGCGATCTCGTACCAGGTGCCCATGTAGCGGCCCAGGTCCACGGCCGGGACCGTGGGGGGATCGCCGGCGGCCAGGGGGGCGGCCAGGGAGGCCGCGAGCAGGGGGGTGAGGGCGAGGGCGCGCAGGGTCCGCATGGCCCTTCGGATGCCGCCGGCCCCGGCGGCGTTAACCCAGTCGCACGATCCGGCCGCAGCGGGCCGCCAGGTCGGGATTGTGGGTCACCAGCAGGGTCGTGGGCTTCAGCTCCTCGTGGAGCCGCAGCAGGAAGGCGAAGACCTCCTCCGCCGTCTGGGGGTCGAGGTTGCCGGTGGGCTCGTCCAGGAGCCACAGGGCGGGCCTGCGCACCAGGGCCCGGGCCAGGCCGCCCCGGGCGGCCTGGCCGCCGCTGAGCTGGTTGGGATGGCGCCCGGCCAGCTCCGCCAGGCCCACTACCGCCAGCAGCTCGCGGATCCAGGTCCGCTGGGCCGCGTCGGGACCTCCATCCAGCATCAGGGGCAGAGCCAGGTTCTCCTCCAGGGTGAACTCCGGCAGCAGGTGGGGCTGCTGGAAGGCGAGGCCGATGTGCGCGCGG
>DASTWQ010000150.1:0-4104 GCA_035758545.1 Holophagaceae bacterium
CGAGGGCCGGCATTCGGCACCGCCGCCGTCAGCTCGCCGCGGCGCCAGAGTTCGGGCACCGCCATCCCCTCCAGCCGCGCCAGCACCGTGGGCAGGAAGATCCGCGCATTGAGGTAGGCGCCCTGGGGATTGCCCGGCAGGCCCAGGATCACCGTCCGCCCCAGGATCGCCGCGAGCATGGGCTTGCCGGGCTTGAGCCGCAGCTTGTGGAAGAGGATCTCCGCGCCAAGGGCCCTCAGCGCCGTGGGCAGGAGGTCCTTCTCGCCCATGGAGACGCCGCCGGAGGTCATCAGCACCGAGAGGCCCGTGAGGTCCGACAGCCGCTCCTCCAGGGCGCCCTTCACGTCCGGCAGGGGCGGCAGGCGCAGGGCCCAGGCGCCGAGGTTGTGGGCGAGCATGGCGAGCATGGGGCCGTTGGAATCGCGGATCTGCCAGGGCGAGGGGTCGCCGCTGAGTTCGTCCCCGGTGCTGGCGATGCCCACGCGGATGCGCTTGGGCGGCGGCACCGGCAGGCCCGTCCAGGCCCGCAGGCCCACCCGGGCAGCGGTGAGGGACTGGCCCTCCTCCAGGAGTCCGTCGCCGGCCCGGGCGTGGCTGCCCCGGCGGCGGACGTGGTCGCCAACCTTCGGCGCGAAGGTGGGGACCAGGGTGCCGCCTTCGAATCGGACCTGCTCCACGGGCACCACGCAGTCCGCCCCCGGCGGCAGGCCGGCGCCGGTCATGATGCGCACGGCTTCGCCGGGCCCAACGGTGAAGCCGGACGGGTTGTCGCCCGCGTAGAGCGCGCCCAGCACGGTCCGGGGCGCGTCGCCGTCCTCCGCGCGCATCGCCGCGCCGTCCATGGCCGAGAGATCCAGGGCGGGGTCGTCCCGGTCCGCGCGCAGGCCTTCCCAGGCGGGCGTGGGGATGGCCGCGGCCAGCCGCGCGAGGGCCTCGTCGAGGTCCAGCAGCCCGGGTTCGTCGCAGGACGCCATGGCTCTAGCCTTGCACGATTTCCGGCATCCGGGGATGGATGGCCAGGAAGTCCGGCGGGGCCGGCACCGTCACCACGTAGAGGGGCGTGCCCGGGGCCTTGAGGAGCTGGATGGCCCGGAGGGCCCCCCGCAGGTCGAACCAGTGGCTGCGCCGGGCGGGATCCTTCTCCATCCAGCGGGCGGGGTGGAGCAGCCGCTCGACGGGATCCCACCGGGTCCAGAAGGCCTTGTCCAGGCTCTCCGCCCGGGCCCAGCCGCCCTCGGGCCAGTCCCCGGGCTGTTCCGAGCGCCGCCCCCAGGGCAGCCAGCGGTCGGCGGCCTCATCCACCAGGAGGGCGGCCTTGGGGTTCGGGAAGAGGACGCGGACCGTCTCCTCCTCCGCCTCGATCAGACCCAGCCCGCCCACCAGGGGACGGCGGCGCTTGAACTCCATCCCGCCGCACATGGGCGTCTCAGTGCACGCCGCCCATGAGCTTCTTGATGGAGGGCGTCAGGGCGATGAGCACCACCGTCGCCACCGTCATGACGCCGAAGATCATCTCGAAGGCCTGGGTGAGGGTCATATTGATGAAGAGGCTCGCGGCGAGGCCCGCCAGCAGGTTGCCCAGGGCCATGGACCAGAACCAGAGGCCCATGACCATGCCTGCGATCTTGTGGGGCGCCAGCTTGGTGGTGAGGGAGAGGCCCACGGGGCTCAGGCAGAGCTCGCCCACGGTGTGGAGGAAGTAGACCCCGATGAGCCAGAGGGGCCCGGCCTCGATGCCGTGGGCGTCGATGAGCTTGGAGATGGGGATGAGCACCGCCATGCCCGCGCCCACCAGGAAGACGCCGATGGAGAACTTCGCGGGGCTGCTGGGCTCCTTGCCCTTCGCGGCGAGCTTCACCCAGAGCCAGGCGAAGGCCGGGGCAAGCAGGAAGATGAAGAAGCTGTTGACGCTCTGGTACCAGGTGGACGGGAACTTCCAGCCGAAGAGGCTGCAGCTCACATGCTTGTCCGCGAAGAGGTTCAGCGTGGAGCCCGCCTGCTCGTAGACGGCCCAGAACAGGGTGGCGAACACGAAGAGGATCATCACCACCGCGAGGCGCTTCCACTCCTCGGGGGTCAGGTCGACCTCCTTCAGGTGGGCGGAAACTTTCTGGTAGCCACTGATGAAGTAGTAGGTGAGAACCACATAGATCAGGGACCAGATGATGCGGCCAACCCAGGGCATGGGGCCGAATGTGGAGAAACCGATAAGAACTCCCAGAGCCCCTAGGCCGGTGCCGATTGCGGCCACCAGAAGAGAGACGGGTGCGCGTCGATATCCTGCGATGAGATAGGCAAGGCCGGCGATCGCCGCGATGCTGGCGATCACGATGGTCATCGTCGTCCCATCGGCCTTATGGATGGCTGAGATCACGATGGCCCAGATCGAATAGATGATCTTGATGGCGCTGAGGATCATCAGAACGTAGAAGGGCAGCTTCAGGCTTGTCGGCATCGACTGTCGCGCGGCCTTCCTCTCTGCGCTAAGGGCGGTCTGTTCCTCCGAGGGCTCCCGCACCGGTTCCGCGTTGCCCAGCTTGTCCTGCTGGAGGGCGTACTGGATGAGGCCCGCGATCATGGCCACGCCGCCGGCGGCGAAGCCCCAGTGCCAGCCGGAGTTGGTGGCCAGGTGCATCTTCGCCAGAAGGGCCACGAAGGCCGGGTCCTGGGCGAACCAGCCGCAGATGAGGGGCGAGATGAAGGCGCCCAGGTTGATGCCGACGTAGTAGATGGAGAAGCCGCCGTCCCGCCGGGGGTCGCCCTGGGGGTAGAGCTGGCCCACGAGGGTGGTGCTGTTGGTCTTGAGGAGGCCGGTGCCGATGATGATGAGTGAGAGGCCCGTGAAGAACATGGGCACGGCGCTGAAGGCCAGGGCGAACTGGCCCAGGGCGATGAAGAGGCCGCCGATGAACACCGCCTTCCGGTAGCCGATGAAGCGGTCCGCGATCCAGCCGCCGGGCAGACCGAAGGCGTAGACGCTCATGGTGTAGGTGCCGTAGATCACCGAGGCCTTGCCCAGGGACCAACCGAGGCCGCCGTGGGCCAGGTCGGCGGTCATGTAGAGCAGGAGCAGCGCGCGCATGCCGTAGTAGCTGAACCGCTCCCACATCTCCACGAAGAAGAGCACCCGGAGGCCCTTCGGGTGGTTCCGCCGCATCTCCAGGAAGGTCGGGGCGAGGACCGCGGAGAGGACGGCGATGAAGGTCAGGACCGGGACGACCCAGCCGAAGCCGGACCCGGTGGGCGTCTGAAGCAGCGCGAACAGCATGGGTATCCTGGTGAAAAGCCCAGTATGAACGATCCGGGGCCCCTCCGGGCCCCGTGATTCCTAGAGGTTGTCCTTGATGAAGGCCCAGCGGGCCCGGTAGATGGCGTAGGCCTGCCAGGGCTTGCCGAAGGCGCTGCCGTGGTCCGAGCCTGGGAAGAGCTGGAGCTCGTAGTCCTGGCCGGCGTCCTGGAGGGCCTGGATCAGCTGGATGGTGTTGGCCGGGTGCACGTTGTCGTCGCTGGTGCCGTGCATGATCAGGAGCTTGCCATGCAGGTCCTTGGCGGCCAGGTCCACGGAACTGGTCCTGTAGCCCTCGGGGTTGGCCTGGGGCGTGTCCATGTAGCGCTCGGTGTAGATGCTGTCGTAGAGGTGCCAGTCGGTGACGGGCGCGCCGACGATGCCGAGCTTGTAGGCCGTCGAGTGGGTGAGGCTGTAGCTCGTCATGAAGCCGCCGTAGCTCCAGCCCTCCAGGCAGACCCGGGAGAGGTCCGCGTAGCCCTGGTCGCCGAGCCACGTGAGGCTGTCCAGGTGGTCCTGCAGCTCCTGGGCGCCGAAGTTCCTGTAGATGCCGTAGGCGGAGGCGATGCCCTGGGCGGAGGCGCTGCGGTTGTCGCAGACCCAGACCAGGTAGCCCTGCTGGGCGAGGACCTGGAACCAGGGCATCTCGCGGGTCCAGGCATTCACCACCTGGGGCGCCGCGGGGCCGCCGTAGAGGTGCTCGAAGACGGGGTAACTCTTGTGGGGATCGAAGCCCACGGGCTTGATGAGCATGGTCTCCATGGGGAAGCCGTCCCGGGTCTTCACGGTCTGGAAGCTGACCTCGCCGAGCCGCTGGG
>DASTWQ010000166.1:0-5848 GCA_035758545.1 Holophagaceae bacterium
CGTCTCCAGCAGGTCCATGTCGTCGGGGTGCGGGGCGGTGAAGGGGTGGTGGCAGGCGACGAAGCGCCCCCTCCCAGCATCGGCGTCCTCGGACCACTCCAGCAGCGGGAAGTCCACCACCCAGAGGAAGGCGAAGCGGGACTCGTCCACGAGCCCGAGCTGGCGGCCCAGGCGCAGCCGCAACTCGCCCAGCACCTTGCTGGTCTGGGCGTCCGTGCCCACCGCGAAGACTGCGAGGCCCTCGCCACTGGCGCCGAGTGCGGCCTTGAGCGTGGTCTCGGCCTCGCCTTCGAGGAACTTCTTGAAGGAGGAGCTGAGGCCGTCCTTGCCCCACTTCGCGTAGGGCAGGCCGCCGGCGCCGAGCTGCCTGGCGGCCTCGCCCAGCTCGTCCAGCTGCTTGCGGGACAGCGCCCCCGCCGCCTCGCCGGGGAAGAAGAGGGCCCGCACCCGGCGCTGGCCGCCGCTCTCCGCCGCGGCGCGGAAGAGGTTGAAGCCGCTCTCGGCGAAGGCCGCGGTGACGTCCTGGATCTTCACCGGGATGCGCACGTCGGGCTTGTCGGAGCCGTACCACTCCATGGCGTCCGCGTAGGGCAGGCGCGGGAACGGGGCCGTGACCTCCTTGCCGGCGAGCGCCGCCAGCTTCACCATCAGCGGCTCGATGACGCCCTGGACGTCCTCCTGGCGCACGAAGCTCATCTCCACGTCCACCTGGGTGAACTCGGGCTGGCGGTCGGCGCGCAGATCCTCGTCCCGGAAGCAGCGGCAGATCTGGTAGTAGCGCTCGAAGCCGCTCACCTGGAGCAGCTGCTTGAAGAGCTGGGGGGACTGGGGCAGGGCGAAGAACTCGCCGGGGTGGACACGGCTCGGGACCAGGTAGTCCCGGGCCCCTTCGGGCGTGCTCTTGGTGAGGATGGGGGTCTCGAACTCGATGAACTCGTGCTCGTGGAAGTGCTGGCGGATGATCTGGGCCGCCTGGCTGCGGAGCAGGAGGTTCTTCTGCAGGGACTCCCGGCGCAGGTCCAGGAAGCGGTACTTCAGCCGCAGGTCCTCGTTGGCCTCCTGGCCCTCCAGGTCCTCCACGGGGATCGGCGGGGTCTGGGCGGTGTTGAGGATCCGCAGGCCCGTGAGGCGCACCTCCACCTCGCCGGTGGGCAGGTTGGGGTTCTTGGACTCGCGCTCGATGACGACGCCCTCGGCGCCCACCACGAACTCGCTGCGCACCGCCCGCACCTTGGCCAGCAGGGCCGGGTCGGCGTCCGCCGTGTCCAGGCGCAGCTGCACCACGCCCCAGCGGTCCCGCAGGTCGATGAAGACGAGGCTGCCCAGGTCCCGCACCTTGCGGACCCAGCCCAACAGGCGGACGGCTTTGCCGGCGTCGCCCAGGCGCAGCTCCCCGTTGCGGTGGCTGCGTTGAAACTCCCCGAGGCGGTCGAGCTGCATGGCGGATCCCTTTGACCTTCCAGGGTATCGGAGGGCCGCCGGGGCTGGCTATCAGGGGTTTCCGGCCACGGGCTGGACAGGATCGCCCTCCTGGGCCCCGGCGCCGAGGTTCAGAGCCACCTGGTCCCCGGCCTTCAGGCCCGAGACCACGGGGTAGCGCTGCTGGTCCTGGTCCCCCAGCACCACGGGCTGGAAGTGGACCCGGCCCCCGGCGATGACCGCCACGGCAGGCTGTCCCTCCCGCAGAATCAGGGCCTCGGCGGGGATCTCCAGCCGGGGCGGGACCTTCAGCTTCAGGGTGACCGTGGCGAGGCCCCCGGGCAGGAGCTGGCCCTCCCGGTTGTCCAGGTCGATCTCCGTGAGCAGGGTCCGGGTCTTCGGGTCCAGGGCGCCGCTGGTGCGGCTCACCTTGGCCTCGAGGCGCACCTCGGGCCGGCCGTCGGGGCAGACGACGGCGGGCAGGCCGGCCTTCACGGCGGCGGCGGCGCGCTCGTCCACGAAGGCGTCCACCCGCAGGCGCCGGGTCTGGGCCACGGTGACGAGGGGCTGGGCGCCATTGCCAGTCTGGAGCAGGGCGCCGGGGTCCGCGTAGCGGGCGGTGACGACGCCTGCGAAGGGGGCCCGGAAGACCTGGTAACCCTTCAACGCCGCCTGCCCCGCGAGGTTCTCCTCCGCCACCTTGGCTTGGGCCTCCGCCTGCTGGTAGTCCTGCAGGCTGATGAGGTTCTCGGCGTAGGAGGCCCTGGCCCGGGCGAGCACGTCGGTCTTGTTCCTCGCGTCCGCCTCCAGGGCCTGGTAGGCGCTGTCGGTCTCCGGGGAGCGGAGCACCGCGAGCACCTGGCCGGCCTTCACCGCGTCGCCCTTGTCCACGGCGATCCGGTCCAGGTAGCCCGCCACCTTGGCGTAGAGGGTCGTCTGGGCGTAGGGCAGGATCTGCCCCTGGAGGATCAGCTCCCGCTCCGGCGCCGAGGGGCCCACCTCCGCCACCCGCACGAACTCGCCCTTGGCCGCCTCGACGGCCTCGGCACGGGCCTCGCGGCGCAGGGCCAGGCGCTTGGCCGCGAAGAGCCCGCCGGCCCCCAACAGGGCTAGACCCAGTACCAGGTAGCCCCGGCGCTTGATGCGGCGGTCGGTGGCCGCGCTAAGGGTCGGATCCTGCTCGCTCATGGCATCTCTCCGCGCGCTTCGCGCTCGAATCGCTCGTCCAGCCCGTGCTTCACCGGCGGCTTCTTCCTCAGCAGGCTGTAGATCACCGGCACCACGAAGAGAGTCGTCACCGTCGCCACCAGCAGGCCGCCGATGACGGCCCGGCCCAGGGGCGCATTCTGCTCGCCGCCCTCGCCCAGGCCCAGGCTCATGGGCACCATGCCGAGGATCATCGCCAGGGCCGTCATCAGCACGGGCCGCAGGCGCACCCGGCCGGCCTCCTGGGCCGCCTCCGTAGCGCCGCCGCCGGTCTCCGCCCGCCAGTCATTGGCGAAGCTCACCAGCAGGATGGCGTTCGCGGTGGCGATGCCCACGGCCATGATGGCCCCCATCAGGGATTCCACGTTGAGCGTGGTGCCCGTCAGCGCCAGGGTCCAGAGGATCCCGGCCATGGCGCCGGGCACGGCCATCATGATGATCAGCGGATCCAGCCAGCTCTGGTAGAGCACCACCATGAGCAGGTAGTCCAGGGCGATGGCCAGGATCAGGCCCAGGCCCATGCTCTTGAAGCTGTCGTGCATGACCTCGTTCTGGCCGTGGAGCCGCACCTTCACGCCCCGGGGCAGGGGGCCGAGGCGCTCCAGGGCGTCCTGGATGTCCGACACGACGCCGCCCAGGTCCCGGCCCTGCACGCCGGCCATGATGTCCAGCACCCGCTGAACGGTGCGGTGGTCCACCTCGTTGGGCGTGGCGATGGGGCGGATGGAGGCGAGGCCGCCCAGGGTCTGGGTGGGCGCCTGGGGCACCGCGAGGGGATCCCGGGCGGCATCCCCCTGGTTGATGGCGGCGGCACCCGGCGCTGTCACAGGCGTGCGAAGGAGCGCGTCCACGCTGTCGAGGGTTGCGGTGGGGATCTTCACGTTCACGTTGTAGTCCACGCCGTTGGCGGGATTGAGGAACCGGGTGGGCGAGACGCCGCCGTTGCCCGTGAGGGCGATGAGGGTCGCGTCGGCCACGTCCTTCTGGGTATAGCCCAGCTGGGCGGCCTTCTGGCGGTCCACCTCCAGCTTCAGGCCCGGGTAGTCCGGCACCTGCTTGATACGTGTGTCCACCACGCCTGGGATGGCCGCGATCTGGCGCCGGATACGCTCGGCGAGGGCGTAGTTGCCGCGGATGTCCATGCCCTCCACCTGCACGTCGATGGGGGCGGAGGAGCCGAAGTTCAGCACCTGGCTCACGATGTCCGCCGGCTGGAAGTAGAGGGAGGCGCCAGGGAATGCCTTCGGAACCTCGCGCCGGATCCGTTCCATGTACTCCGCGGTGGGCGCGTGGCCGGGCTTCAACTGGATGAGGATGTCCGCGTCCATGGACCCGGCGTTGTCGGTCGGCACGAAGGCCAGGTTGTAGCTGGAGGGCACGCCGATGTTGGCGTTGATCGTATCCAGCTGGTCCGGCGGGATGATGCGCCGCAGTGCCTTCTCCAGCCGGGCCACCTGGGCCTCGGTCTCCTCAAGCCGCGTGCCGCTGGGGGCGCGGAAGTGGAGCTTCATGAGGCCCACATCCACGGTAGGGAAGAAGTCCGAGCCGACGACGAAGGCGAGGGAGAGGCTCACCGCCAGCAGCGAGCCCGCCAGACCCAGTACGAAGCGCCGGTGGGCGAGGGCCCAGGCCAGCGCCCGCTCGTAGGCGCCATTGAAGCGGTCCATGACCCGATCCCGGGCGGGGTTGAAGCGATGCAGCAGGCGGTCCAGGGGGTGCCGCCTGCCGTCCGCCGGGATCTCGCCGTGGTGCTCCCCCGGAAGCAGCATGCGGCTGAGGGCGGGCACCAGGGTCCGGCTCAGCACGTAGCTCGCGAGCATGGCCAGCACCACCGCCAGCGCCAGGGGTGTGAAGAGGAATTTGGCCGGGCCCGTGAGCAGCACCACGGGGAAGAACACGATGCAGATGGAGAGCGTGGCGACGATGGCGGGCACGGCGATCTGGTCCGAGCCGTCCAGGATCGCCGGCGTCACCGCCTTGCCCAGGGCCTGGTTCCGGTGGATGTTCTCGATGGCCACCGTGGCGTCGTCCACGAGCATGCCCACCGCCAGCGCGAGCCCGCCGAGGGTCATGATGTTGATGGTGTTGCCCGACAGCTTGAGGCCGATGAGGGCCACCAGGATCGCGATGGGGATGCTGGTGCAGACGATGAGCATGCCCCGCCAGGAGCCAAGGAACAGCAGGATCATCAGGCTCACGAGGAGGCTGGCGATGGCGGCCTCCAGCACCACACCCTTGATGGCCGCGCGCACGAAGGTGCTCTGGTCGAAGTCCAGCTTCACGCTGAGGCCCTGGGGCGCCGCCGCCTGGATCTCGGGGATCATCGCCTTCGCCGCGTCCACCACCGCGAGGGTGGAAGCGTCCTCGTGCTTGAGGATGGCGAGGTAGGTGGCGCGGTTGCCGTTCACCCGCACGATGTTGGTCTGGTCCCCGAAGCCGTCATGGACGCTGGCCACATCCCCCAGGAGCACCGGCCGGCCGCCGACGACCTTGAGGGGCATCCGCGCGAAGTCGGGGATGCTGTCCGGCGTGGAGTTGGTCTCCACCGCGTACTCCCGGGTACCCATCCGCGCGGTCCCGGCAGGCAGCACCAGGTTCTGGTTGGAGAGGGAGGTGAGGACGTCAAAGGGCGAGAGTCCCTTGGCCGCCAGGGCTTTGGGATCCAGATCCACCGTCACCTGCCTGAACTTCCCGCCGTAGGGCGCGGGCGTGCCCAGGCCCGGGATGGTGAAGAGCTTGATGCGGATGAAGTTCAGGCCGTAGTCGAAGATCTTCTGCTCCGGCAGCGTGCGGCTCTGGAGCGTGAGCTGGGCCACGGGCACGTTGCTGGCGTTGAATTGCAGGATTGTGGGCGTGGTCATGCCCGGCGGGGTGATCTTGAGGATCTGGTTGGAGGTGGCGCTGATCTGCGCGATGGCGGCGCCGATGTCCGTGCCGGGCTGGAAGTAGACCCGCAGCATGCCGATGCCCGGTGTGCTCTGGCTCTCGATGCGCTCGATGCCGTTCACCGAGGTGGAATAGGCGCGCTCGCTGATCAGCACCACCTTGCGCTCCATCTCCTCGGCGGAGAGGCCCGGGTAGGACCAGACCACCGCCACCACCGGGATGTCGATGGGCGGGAAGATGTCCACGAGCATGCGGCTGACGCTCAGCACGCCCAGGATGGCCGTGAGGATGCAGGCCACCGCGATGGTGTAGGGGCGCCGCAGCGCCAGCCGGACGA
>DASTWQ010000201.1:0-2856 GCA_035758545.1 Holophagaceae bacterium
CCTCACGGAACTGGGCCTCCGCTGGATCGAGGAAGCCTAGCCCCTGCCCCGCAGGTAGGCTGCCAGCGCCTCGGGGTAGGCCCTCATCTCCTCCGCGTAGACCCGCGCCTGCAGGGTCTCCGGCGTGTCTCCAGGAAGGAGCGGCACCCGCCGCTCCAGCAGATGGCGCCCGTGGTCGTACTCGTTGTCCACCAGGTGCACCGTGCAGCCGCTCTCCGCCTCACCGGCGGCGATCACCGCGCGGTGCACGTGCATGCCATACATGCCCGCGCCGCCGTAGGCCGGCAGCAGGCCCGGGTGGATGTTCAGGATGCGGCCCTCCCACCGGGCCGGCACGGCCAGCTTCTTCAGCCAGCCCGCCAGGCAGATGACCTCCGCCCCGGCGGCCTCGGCGGCGGCGTAGCAGGCCTCGGAGAAGGCCTCGTCGGAGGCGAAGCCCTTGCGCGTGACCACGGCGGTGGGGATGCCTTCCGCCTCGAGCTTCCCGATCCCGGCCGCCGTGGGCGAGGAGGCGAGCCCCAGCACCGGCCGCGCCGGCACCTGGCCCTCCCGGCAGGCCTTCACCAGATTGAGGGCGTTGCCTCCGGTGCCGGAGATGAAGAGGGCGATGGGGGTCACCGGGATCTCCCTTCGGAACGGAGGGTCACGGCATCGCCGTGAGGATGAGGACGTCCTCGATGTCCTGGGCGCTGCAGCCCCGGGACAGGTCGCTGGCCGGCCAGCCGAGGCCCTGGAGGAGAGGACCGAGGGCCGTGGCGCCGCCCAGCCGCTCCGCGAGCTTGTAGCCGATGTTCCCCGCGTCCAGGTCCGGGAAGACCAGCACGTTGGCGCGGCCCGCCACCGGGGAGCCCGGCGCCTTCCTACGGGCCACCTCGGGCACCAGGGCGGCATCGGCCTGGAGCTCGCCGTCCACCACCAGCTCCGGGGCCTGTTCCCGCAGGATCGCCAGCGCCTGACGCACCTTGTCCACCCGCGCGTGCTCGGCGGAGCCCTTGGTGGAGAAGCTCAGCAGCGCCACCCGGGGCTCGGCCAGGAGAAGCCGCCGGGCGCTGGCCGCGGCGCCGAGGGCGATGTCGGCGAGCTGCTCCGGCGTGGGATCCGCCACGACGCCGGCGTCCGAGAAGATCAGGGCGCCGGATTCACCGAAGGCCTCGTCCGGGTGGATCATCAGGAAGCAGCTGGAGACCGTGCGGACGCCCGGCGCCTTGCCCAGGCACTGGAGACACGCCCGCGCCACGTCGGCGCTGAGGTGGAAGGCACCCGCCACGAAGCCATCCGCCCCGCCCTCCCGGACGAGCATGGCGCCGAACCAGAGGGGATGGGCCAGGGCGTCGAGGGCAGCATCCGGACTCAGCCCCTTGTCCCGGCGCAACTCGTAGAAGGCCCCCGCCAGTTCCGGGCGGTCCGGATCCGTGGCCGGATCCCGGAGGTCCGCCCGGGACAGGTCCAGTCCGAGCTCCGAGGCCCGGGCCCGGATGGCCTCGGGCTCCCCGAGGATCGTGAGCCGGCAGATCCCCTGGGCGAGGATGCGGTCCGCCGCCACCAGGACGCGATCCTCCCCGCCTTCGGGCAGGACGAGGTGCCGGCCGGCGGCGCGGGCGGCGTCCCGGTGCCCGGCGATCCAGCGCTCCCGGTTCGGATTCACCGCTTCCCTCGCCGGGCCGGCTCCGGATCCGCCAGGAAATCCAGCGGATCCACGCCCGTCCCGGAACGGAAAAGCTCGGCCATGCTCGGCGCCCCCGCCACGGGCTCGTCCAGGTAAAGGCTCTCGATCCGGTGCATGGGCACGAAGCGCGTCCCCAGGCTCACGTGCTGGGCCTCTCCCTGGCGGACCAGGGCGAGGGTGTCGTCCCAACCGCCCAGCTCCAGGCCCCGGATGGCGACGCCCGCAGCCTCGAGGCCCACGAGCCGGCCCCAGAGCCGCTCCCGGGGATTGACGGCCACCAGCACCACCAGCTGGCCCCGGTTGAATGGCAACGAGAGCGGCATGGCGGGACCTCAGAGGAGGGGTTTCATCCAGGCCCAGCGGGAGCCGCCGGCCTGGCCCGGAAGCATGCGCCTGACCTGGTCGGGATCCTGGATCTCCCAGCCCAGGCCCGACCGGACGAGGGTGGACTGCAAGGCCTCGGTGCCCGCGGGCGCCTGGATCCCGAGCCGCTCCGGCAGGCGGAGGCCGGACCGGGCGCGGGTCAGCACCAGATTCTTGAGGTCCTCGGGAAGCTCCCAGCGGACGCGGTAGTCCACCTGGCAGAGCACGGGCCCGTTGTAGTCCCGGGCGGGGGTGACGCTTTGGACGCTGTCGAGCACCAGGCGGCCCAGGTGGAGCCTCAGGCCGCCGCCCTCCGGGGTGCCATAGCGCAAGGCGAGGGGCGACCAGGCCTTGCCCTTCCACCAGCCCATGGCCTCCAGCTGGAGCCGGCGGTTGGGATCGGCGCCGGGCTCGGGCAGGTAGCCCTCCAGTGAGCGAGGGAAGCCGAGCCCCGACCGGAGCAGCAGCTCCGCATGGAACCTGAAGACTCCCGGCGCCGGCGCCGGCGCCTCGAAGAAGCCCTCGCCGGGTTTCCAGGTTCGGGAGGCCAGGTCCGGCCCGAAACGCAGGGCCAGCTTCCAACCCAGGATCCCCGCCACGATCCAGACGATCGTGTAGAGGCGGATCCGGGCGCGGCGGGAGAGCGGGAAGATCATGGCTCCATCCTATCGGACTGGGCGCGCCGCATCGCCGGATCGAAAGACGGAAGAGGCCCGTGATCGGGCCTCTTCCTTGTTGGAGCCACCTACCAGAGTTGAACTGGTGACCTTCGGGTTACGAATCCGATGCTCTACCAACTGAGCTAAGGTGGCGCTCAGCCGTCCAGT
>DASTWQ010000042.1:0-29234 GCA_035758545.1 Holophagaceae bacterium
TTTGCACCAGCCACTGGCCCCGGCCGAGGCCCAGCTCGTCGGCCATCAGCCAGGCCGTGAGGGGATTCACCACCGCCTGGGCGGCCTGGTCGTCCGCCACCGTGTCCGGCACCGGGATGAGGTTCCAGGCGGGCGTGATCAGCGTGTCCGCCCAGGTGCCCTGGGCCCCCAGGGGCAACGCACGCTGGCCGATCCGCCAGCCGGTCACGCCCTCGCCGAGGGCCTCGACGACCCCGAGGCCTTCCAGGCCCGCGGTGGCGGGGAGGGGCGGACGGCGGCCGTAGACGCCCTGGACCTGCAGCAGGTCGGAAGGGTTGATGGGCCGCGCCACCATGCGCAGGCGCACCTCGCCGGGGCCGGGCTCCGCGAGGGGCACCTCCTCGAGGGCCAGGGCCTCGAGGGGTTCACCGGTCCGGTGGAAGCGGAGCGCCCGGTTCATTTCAGCTCCGGCGCGTCCCAGGGCTGCTTGAAGACGACCTTGTCCCCGCGGCGGAGCTGGACTGTCGCGCCGCCGGCGGTGGTGACCAGGGCCTCGTCCTGCTTGGCGTCCTTCAGGGCCAGCGCCCCCTGCGTCGCCGAGAGGGCCGGGGCCCCGGAGGCGTCCTTGAGCTGGATCCGCCCGGCGCCGTCCTCCTGGAGACCCAGCTCCAGGCGGGATCGGCCGTCGGCGTCGGACATCGTGAGGCCCGGCGCGGCGAGGACGAGGCGCGGATGGCCGTCGGCGTCCTCCACCACGAGGCCCTTCACCGTCAGGACCTCCGGCCCGGCGGCGGTGTGGGCGTGGCGCATCCGCCAGATCCCATAGCCCGCGCCTGCCAGCAGCAGGAGCAGCAGGAACCAGACCAGGGCCCGGAGCCGGGCCACCTGCCCTTCCAGCCGCGCCACGGCGAGCCGCGTGTCCTGTCGGATGCCTTCCATGGGAACTCCGGAACGAACACCCAGGGTAACGCGGCCCGGGCCCAGGACCGCCCCTACTCCGCCCCTGCGCCGCCTTCGGCCGCGCCCTCCGGGAGCGCGGAGCCCAGCCGGACCTTCAGGCGCTTCAGGTCCGCCACCAGCACGAAGCTGAGGATCACCAGCAGGGTCCAGCTGTGGATCTTCCCGAAACCCACCAGCCGCCAGCCCTGGCGCTGGCCGGGATAGGTCCAGGCCCCGCCGGCGGTGGCGAGGTTCTCGGCCACCCAGATGAAGAAGCCGATGAGCAGGAAGCTCAGGGCCACCGGCATCCGGCGCCGGAAGGTTGTGACGGTGAAGGCCACCCGCGTCCGGGCGAAGAGGAGCAGCACCGCGGCGGAGAGGGGCCAGCGCAGGTCCGGGATGAAGTGATGGGTGAAGAAGTTGAGATAGATCAGGATCGCCAGGGCCAGGCTGAGCTTCGGGTCCGGCTCCCGCTCCAGCTCCACGTCGAGGATCCGCCAGGCCTGGCAGAGGTAGCTCGCCACCGCGGCGTACATGAAGCCGGAGTAGAGGGGCACGCCGAAGACCTTGGCGAGGCCCGGCTCCGGGTAGCTCCAGGAGCCGATGGCCGGGTTCGTCTTGAAGATCTCCAGCCCAAGCCCGAAGGCGTGGAACACGAGGAGCACCTTGGCCTCGTCCCAGGTCTCGAGCTTGAAGACCAGCATCCCCGCCTGCAGCAGCAGCGCCATCAGCAGGATGAAGTCGTAGCGCGCCAGCCCCGGGATCCCCACCGCCTTCGAGGCCACCAGGATCAGGAAGAAGCCCCCCGCGAACACGCAGGCCCGCGCCTCCTTGAGCCCGAAGACGAGGAATTCGTGGAGGCCGGCCTGGAGAGAGCGGAGGGATGCGTTCATCGGGGAAGACATGTTTCATCCGCAGATTACGCAGATTCCGCCGGTTCCAACACCGCGCTGGCGCGCATCATGGAGAGGTCATGCGTCCCGCCCTGATCGCCGCCCCCCTGATCGCGTGCACACTCGCCGCCCAGTCGCCGGGTCAGCGGTTCCAGGAGGCCTGGGCTCGCTACACCACGTTGGAGGCGGCGGTGGATGAGGACCAGGACCTGCCGCCGGGCCTTCCGGCCGCCCTGGATGACTTGGGCCGGGCCTGGGCGGCCTGGGCCGAGGCGCAGGGGGCCACCACTCTGAAGCTGCCGGCGCTCGCTGGATCCGCTCCGGCGCCATCGGCTCGGACCCTGGGTCGTCGCGGCGAATGGACCCTCCTCGGCCTAGATGTGCCAGTGCCCTGTGGCAGCCACCGCTTCCTCGCGCTCTTCAAGGAGGCATCCGGCCACTGGAAGCTCGCGCTGCTGGATCTTCACGAGGCGCGGAGCGACCGCGATCCGCTCGGCGCGCGGGAGCATGTCCAGGCGCAGCTGCTCGAGGGGCCGAAGGTCGCCGTGGCCTCGACGCCGCCCTGGTGCACCTCCTGCTGGAGCGTGCTCCATGCGCGGGTCGAATCGCCGGGTTCCGCGATCGAGGACCCGAAGGTTCTGGCCCGGTTGGAGGACAGCGTCTATCGCTGCGCCGACCAGGGGGTCATCCGGATGACGCCCCTTCCAGACGGCATTCGCCTCCGCTACGCGGGGATGGGCCCGGAGGGAACCCCATCTCCCCGCGACAAGGCCATCCGGGTCCCCTGAAGGGACCCGGAAGGCCAGGTGCATGACATCGGCGGAATCGCTGGAATCGCCGGACTGGGGCTTCAGTTCCTCAGCGGCTTGCCCTTGGTGAGGATGCTCTCCATGCGGGCCTGGGTCTTCTCGTAGCCGCAGAGGCGGGCGAAGGCCTGGCGCTCCAGCTCGAGGACGCGCTCCTCGGTGATCTCCTGGACGAGGCTGACGTCGCCGCCGCAGAGCACGTAGGCCAGCTCGTGCATGATGACGGCGTCGTGCTCGCTGGCGAGGCCCTGGAGCCGGAAGTCCTTCACCGCCAGGTCCAGGGCGGCCACGCCGCCGAGGCCCGGCAGGCGGAAGGTGCGCTCCTTGCGGGGCTCGAAGGCCGCGGCCATCTTCAGGACCTCCTGCTTGGCCTCGTGCAGCAGGAAGGCGCTGTTCATCACCCGGCGGTCCGTGCGGCGGAGGTAGCCGTTGGCCACGCAGTCGTCGAAGCTGGTGTTCACGTGGGCGGTGCCGATGAGCTGGAAGGCCGTCTTCACCTTGGGCATGGGGCCCTTCTCGCCCTTGGCGTCCATGGCCTCCTCGAGCCGCAGGAGCATCTGGAGGCAGCCGCCGCCGGCAGGGATGACGCCGACGCCCACCTCCACGAGGCCCATGTAGAGCTCCGCGTGGCCCACCGCCCGCTGGCAGGCGAGGGTCAGCTCGCAGCCGCCGCCGAGGGCCATCTGGAAGGGGGCCGCCACCGTGGGGAACGGCGCGTAGGTGAGCATGCGCGCGGCGTACTGGAGCCGGCGGGAGGCCTCCTCGATGAGGTCGAACTGCTTGTCCCGGGCGGCGTTCAGCACGAAGGCCAGGTTGGCGCCGGCGCTGAAGAGCTTGCCCTGATTGCCGAGCACCAGGCCCTTGAAGCGGCCGGGGATGTGTTTCTGGATGCTCTCCTCCAGCATCTTCACGATGCCGTCGTCGAGGGCGTTCATCTTGGAGTGGAACTCCAGGCAGGCCACGCCGTCGCCCAGGTCGAAGAGGCTCGCGGAGCCGTTCTTCGCCACGATCTTGCCGCGGCCCTCCTCCCGCTTGAGGATGACCACCCGGCTGTCCTCGGCGATGGGCTCGTAGGCCAGCGTCGCGGGGTTCAGCTGGGCCTTGGGCACGCCGAACTCCCACTGGTAGAAGCTCGTCACGCCCTTGGCGATCATGCGCTCCACCAGGGCGGGCACGGGCCGTTCCTCGTAGCGCAGACGGGCGACGACCCGCTCGACGCCCAGGGTGTCCCAGAGCTCGAAGGGGCCCAGCTCGAAGGCGAAGCCGTTCTTGATGGCGGCGTCCACGTTGCGGGGCAGGTCCGTGACCTCGCCCAGGCGGTTCACGGCGTAGACCAGGTTCGGCGCCGTGCAGCGCCAGGCCAGGCGGCCGGCCTCGGAGTCGCTGGTGAGGAGCTGCTTCACCCGATCCGCGGGATCGTCCACGCCCTTCAACTCCTTCAGGATCGGCCAGTCCTTCTTCACCTGGGGGACGTACTGCTTCGTGTCCGGGTCGAGGCGCAGGAAGATCTTCTTGCCGTCCGGACCCTTGTCCTTCTTGAAGAAGCCCGCCTTGGTCTTGTTGCCCAGGAGCTTGTTCTGGAGCATCCACTCCACCAGCTCCGGCAGCTTGAAGACATCCCTGGACTCGTCGTTGGGGCAGAGGTTGTAGACGTTGCTGGCGGTGGCGGCGGTGATGTCCACGCCCGCCAGGTCCGCGGTGCGGAAGAGGGCGCTCTTGGCTCGGGCCGCGGCGTCGCCCATGACGGAGTCGATGACCTCGAAGGGGATCTTCTCGGCCAGGGCCATGTGCAGCACGGACATGATCCCGTGGATGCCGATGCGGTTGCCGATGAAGGTGGGCGAATCGAAGGCCGGGACGACCTCCTTGCCCAGCTTCTCCTCGAGCCAGCCGCGGAAGGTGGCGGCCTCGGATTCGGGCACGGCGGGGCCCTTCACGAACTCCAGCAGGCGCAGGTAGCGCACGGGGTTGAAGAAGTGGGTGATGGCGAAGCGGCCCTTGAAGCCTTCGCTGCGGCCTTCGGTCAGCAGCTTCAGGGGGATGCCGGAGGTGTTGGAGGTGATCCAGGCGCCGGGCTTGAGGTGGCCCTCCAGCCGGGCGTAGAGGTCCTGCTTGACCTTCAGGTCCTCCTTCACGACCTCCACGACCCAGTCGCAGTCCTTCAGCCGGTCCAGGTGGTCCCGCAGGTTGCCGGGCCGGATCTTCTTCAGGAAGCGCGGGTGCATCATCAGCGCAGGCTTCGACTTCTTCAGCCCCTCGAGGGCCCCAGCCGCCAGCTTGTCCGGATTGGCCTCATCGATGACGATGTCCAGCAGCTCCACCTCGCAGCCCGCCGACGCCACATGGGCGGCGATGCCGCTGCCCATGACGCCCGAACCCAGCACCGCGACTTTCTTGATGTCCATGGCTTCTCCGAACAAATTAATCCACCGATTCCGACGATTCCGGCGAGGGCGATCCGGCTGGCGCGGACATCCGGCGAACCTCCAGCGACTTCGTCCCGAAGTTGAGGAGGAGGCCGACTTCCTTGCCTGTGGCCTTCAGGTAGTGAAGCAGCTGAGCCTCTTCCAGTCCGCCCAGACGGGCCAGCGCCTTCAATTCGACGATGACCTCCCCGTGGCAGAGGAAATCGGCCCGATAGGGCGCTGAGAGGGGCATGCCCTTGTACCAGATCGGGATCGGGTGCTCCCGTTCGTGGGCGACACCCCGGATTCCCAATTCAACAGCCAGGGCTTCCTGGTAGACCGGCTCAAGAAAGCCCGGCCCCAATTGGGTGTGGACCTCCATCGCGGCGCCGTTGATCGCCGCCGTGCGAGGGTCCCGCTCACCCGTAAAGGACATGTGGAATGACACCCCAATCGCAGAAATCGCAGGAATCGCCGGATTAGATTTTCTCGATCACGGTGCTGATGCCCTGGCCACCGCCGATGCACATGGTGGCGAGGCCGTACTTCCCGCCGTCCTGCTCGAGGCGGTCGAGGAGCGTCGCGAAGAGGCGGCAGCCGCTGGCGGCGAGGGGATGGCCGATGGCGATGGCGCCGCCCCAGGCGTTGACCTTGGCGGGGTCGAAGCCGGCCTCGCGGATGACGGCGATGCTCTGGGCGGCGAAGGCCTCGTTGAGCTCGATGGCGTCGATCTGGTCGAGCCTGAGCCCGAGGCGCTCGAGCAACTTCTTGGTGGCGGGCACGGGGCCGATGCCCATGCGGTCCGGGGCGCAGCCGGCCACGCAGCCCATGAGGATCCTGGCCCGGGGCTTGAGGCCGAGGGCCTTGGCCTTCTCCTCCTCCATGACGAGGCAGAAGGACGCGCCGTCGGTGATGGGGGAGCTGTTGCCGGCGGTGACGTTCCCGTCGGCCTTGAAGGCGGGCTTGAGCTCGCCCAGCTTCTCGATCGTGGACTCGGCGCGCACGCACTCGTCCATCTGGAGGGTCACGGGCTTGCCGTCGAGGCCCTTGGTCTCGAAGCGGACCACCTGGTGCTCGTACTTGCCGGCCTTCCAGGCCGCGGCGGCCTTCTGGTGGCTGTTGTAGGCGAACTCGTCCTGCTCCTTCCGGCTGATCTTGTAGTCGGAGGCCAGGTTCTCCGCCGTGATGCCCATGGAGCAGTAGGCCTCGGGGAAGACCGCGGTCAGCTCCGGATCCACGCTCGGGTTGAAGCCCATCATGGGGACCTTGGACATGCTCTCCACGCCGCCGGACAGGTAGAGGTCGCCCACGCCCGCGAGGATGGCCCGCTGGGCCATGAGCACCGTCTCCTGGCTGGAGCCGCAGAAGCGGTTCACCGTCGCCGCGGCGGCGGTGATGGGCAGGCCCGCCTTGAAGCTGATGAGCCGGGCCATGTTCATGCCCTGCTCGCCCTCGGGCATCGCGCAGCCGACGAGGACGTCCTCCAGCCCGGACCAGTCCTTGAGGAGGGGCTTGAGGGCCTCGATGACGACAGCCCCGAGCTTCTCCGGGCGGGTGGCGGCGTAGGCGCCCTTGACGCCCCGACCGAAGGGGGTGCGCTTGGCCTCGACGATGACGGCGGATTTCATGGGGACTCCCGAAGGCGATGGGGCGAGCCTAGCACCGCATGTGCTGAGGCCGCAGTCCCTACCATCGGTAGCGTGCCGGCGCCGGTTCCGGGACGGCCCCGTCCCGGAACCGGGACGGGGGAGGGGAAGGCGTCGAGAGCCGGGTCAGTCATTTCAACACTTGAGCCTTGGCATGGGGCTCGCTTCGAGAGCACAGGTCTTTCGACAGGAGTGCCCCCATGGATGTGCCCCGCCAGGCCCCGCCCCAGCGCCGCCGTTGGATGCTCGCGTCGGCCGCCGGCCTCGGCCTGATCCTGCTCATGGTGGCCCTCGCGCGGCTCAAGCCCGCGGCGCCGGAGGCTGAGCGGCAGAGCCTCCTCATCGACACCGTGAAGCGCGGGCCCATGGTGTTCCAGGTCCGCGGCACCGGCACCCTCGTCCCCCTGAACGTCCGCTGGATCTCCGCCAACGCCGACTCCCGGGTGGAGAAGATCCTCGTGTGGCCCGGCACCGCCGTGAAGGCGGACACCGAGATCCTGGAGCTCTCCAACCCCGAGGCCCAGCAGGCGGCCCAGGACGCCATGTGGCAGCTGCGGGCGGCGGAGGCCGACTACACCTCCGCCAAGGCCAAGCTGGAGAGCCAGCTGCTGGACCTGAGGGCCTCCGTGGCCTCCGCCAAGGCGGCCTACACCAACGCGAAGATGACCCTGGAGGCCAACGAGCGCCTCTCCAAGGCGGGCCTGGTGGCCAGCCAAGACCTCGCCCGGGCCCAGGCGGCGGCGGAGGAGCTCACCACCCGCTACGAGATCGAGCGCCAGCGCATGCAGATCGACCAGGACTCCCTGAAGGCTCAGCTCGCCTCCCAGGAGGCGCGGGTTCAGCAGGCCCGGGCCCTCTACACCCTCAAGCAGGGCCTGGTGGACGACCTCAAGGTCCGGGCGGGCATGGACGGGGTCCTCCAGCAGCTTCCGGTCCAGGTCGGCCAGCGCATCGCCCCCGGCGGCACCCTCGCCAAGGTGGCCCAGCCCACGCCCCTCAAGGCCGAGCTGAAGGTCAGCGAGACCCAGGCCAAGGACCTGCTCCTCGGCCAGAAGGCCACCGTGGACACCCGCAACGGTCTGGTGGAAGGCAAGGTCATCCGCATCGACCCGGCGGTCCAGAACGGCACCGTCACCGTGGACGTGAGCCTGGACGGCCCCCTGCCCAAGGGCGCCCGCCCCGACCTCAGCGTGGAGGGCATCATCGAGCTCGACCACGCGGACGACGCGGTGTTCGTCGGCCGGCCCGTGCAGGCCCAGAGCAACAGCGAAGGGACCCTCTTCAGGCTCACCTCCGGCGGCGAGGCCGTCCGGGTGAAGGTCCGCTACGGCCGCGGCAGCGTCAGCACCATCGAGGTGCTGGAGGGCCTGCAGCCCGGCGACCAGGTGGTGCTCTCCGACGCCTCCCCCTGGGACGGCACCGACCGCATCCGCATCAAGTGACCCTCAACCCCCGTCCCGGATCACACGACATCCCCTCCCCAGGAGCTCCCATGACCAAGTCCCTCATCAAGCTCAGCGGCATCCGCAAGGTCTTCACCACCGAGGAGGTGGAGACCCACGCCCTCTCCGACATCCACCTGGACATCCAGGAGGGCGAGTACGTCTCCATCGCGGGCCCCTCCGGCTGCGGCAAGTCCACGCTGCTGGCGATCCTGGGCCTGCTGGACGCGCCCACCGGCGGGACCTACGAGCTGAACGGCCACCCGGCGGCGAACCTCACACTCAGCGAGCGGGCCCGCATCCGGAACCGGGAGATCGGCTTCATCTTCCAGAGCTTCAACCTCATCGGCGACCTCACGGTCTTCGAGAATGTCGAGCTGCCCCTGGTCTACCGCGGCATGGCCGCCGGCGAGCGGCGGAGCCGCGTGATGGAGGCCCTGGAGGAGGTCGGCATGGGCCACCGCGCCAAGCACCTGCCCAGCCAGCTCAGCGGCGGCCAGCAGCAGCGCGTGGCCGTGGCGCGCGCCGTGGCGGGCCGGCCCAGCATCCTGCTGGCGGACGAGCCCACCGGCAACCTGGACACCACCAACGGCGACGCGGTCATGGACCTGCTCAAGGACCTCCACCGCCGGGGCGCCACCATCTGCATGGTCACCCACGACACCCGCTTCGCCAACTACGCGGACCGCACCGTCCGTCTGCTGGACGGCCGCGTGGTGGAAGAGGACCAGCACGCCAAGCGCGCCTGAGGCCAGGCCCCCTTCCCCGATCCCGCCCCGCCGCCCCGGAGTCCCCCATGCAGGCCTTCCTCGCCGATCTCGCCTTCGCGATCCGGATGATGCGCAAGACGCCCTTCCTGACGCTGGTGGCGATCCTGTCCCTGGCCCTCGGCCTCGGCGCCAACACCACCGTCTACGCCTGGCTGCGGGGCGCCGTGCTGCGACCCCTCTCGGCGGTTCCCAGCCAGGAGCGCCTGGTGGTGGTCTCCACCCTCGCGCCGGACGGCAAACCCCTGGAAGTCTCGCACCCGGATTTCCGGGACCTGACGGACGGGGTCCGCAGCGCCCGGCTCGCCGCCAGCCGGACCTTCCCCGTGGGCTGGCAGGGCGAGGGCCCGGCCCGACGCATCTGGGCCAACGCCGCCACCGGATCCTACTTCCAGGTCGCGGGCATCCGGCCGGCCCTGGGGCGGCTGCTCCAGCCCGCGGATGATCAGCCGGGCCAGCCGGTGGTGGCGGTGCTGGGCTACGGGTTTTGGCGGCGGTCCCTTGCCGGCGATCCCACCATCGTCGGCCGGAGCCTTCGCCTGGACGGCGCCGACGTGACGGTGGTGGGCATCGCCCAGGAGGGATTCCTCTCGGCGCCGGAGGGCGGCGTGGCCATGGACGTCTTCGTTCCGCTCTCGCCCTGGGTCCGCTCCCAGGGCCGGGCCCTGCTGGACCGAGGCACCCGCAACCTGAAGGTCCTGGGCCGCCTCGCGCCGGGCGCCGGCCTGGCCCAGGTCCAGGCGGAGGCCTCGGCGGTATCCACGGTCCTGGCGGAGCGGTATCCGGAGGACCACCGGGGCCTCGGCTTCCAGGTGACCCCCCTCAGCCGGGCCCCCTGGGGCAGCCAGGGCGTCCTCGCGCCGACCCTCCGGATCCTCCTCGCAGCCGTGGGGCTGGTGCTTCTCCTGGCCTGTGCCAATGTGGCCAGCCTGCTGCTGACCCGGACCGTGGGTCGCCAGCAGGAGTTCGCGGTCCGCGCCGCCCTGGGCGCGGGCAGGGCACGTCTCGCCCGCCAGCTGATGACCGAGGGCCTCCTGCTCGGCCTCGCCGGCGGCGGCGCCGGGCTCCTGGCCGCGCTCTGGGCCAGAGGGCTCCTTCAGCGGATGATCCCGCCGACGGACAAGCCCGTCCAGCTGATGGCGGGCGGCGACGGATCGGTCCTCGCCTTCACCCTCCTCCTCTCCCTGGGGGCCGGCCTGCTGCTTGGCCTCCTGCCCCTGCTCGCGAGCCGCCTCACGCCCTCTCCCGAAGGGCTGAAGGAGGGCGGCTCCCGGGCCACCGCGAGTCCCCGCGCCCGGCGTTGGCTCTCCCTCCTCGTCGCCCTGGAGATGGCACTCGCCACCCTGCTGCTCGCCGGGGCGGGGCTGCTGATCCGCAGCCTGGAGCAGGCCACCCGGGTGCCGCTCGGCTTCCAGCCCGCCCATGTGCTGCTCGCCGGCATCGAGCTGAACCCGGGGTCCTACCCCCGGGCCCGCAAGGACGGCTTCGCCCAGGCGGTGCTGACGCGGCTCCGGGAGACCCCCGGCATCGAACAGGCGGCCTTCGGCACCTACGCGCCCCTGGGACTGGACGGAGGCTCCTGGGAGACGCTCACCTTCGAGGGCCATGTGCCCGCGCGGGGGGAGGACCTCCACATCTACGGGAACGCGATCACGCCGGGCTACTTCAGCACCCTCGGGATCCCGCTCCTGGAGGGCCGCGACTTCGGCCCCCAGGACCGAGAGCACGGCGAGCCCGTGATCATCCTCAGCGAGGCCGCGGCCCGGCGCTACTTCCCCGGCGGCGCCCTCGGCAAGCGGGTGAAGCAGGGCGAGGACTGGCGCACCGTGATCGGCGTCGCGGCGGACATCAAGGTCCACAGCCTGTCCGGTCCGCCGGAGCCCTTCGCCTACTACCCGCTCACCCAGTGGTACACGACGGGGCTCACGCTTCAGGTGAGGACTTCAGGCGATCCCTGGTCGGCCCTCGGCGCGGTCCAGAACGCGGTCGCCGAGGCGGATCCGGAGATGCCCCTCGTCGCCCTGCCCATGTCCGAATTCCTGAAGGCCTCCACCTTCCTGCTGCGCATGGCGGCCTCCCTCCTCGCGCTGCTCGGGGCCATGGCCCTGGGGCTGGCCTGCCTCGGCATCTTCGGGGTGATGAGCTTCGGCGTGGCCCAGCGGACCCAGGAACTGGGAGTGCGCATGGCCCTGGGGGCCGCTCCCGCCCAGGTGCTGCGCCTCGTCCTCACCGAGGGCCTGATGCTGGCCGGGGCCGGGGCCCTCGCGGGCCTGCTGGCCATGGCGCTCATCGCGCCGGGCCTCGGCCCCCTCCTCGTCCGGACCGACCCCCGGGATCCGCTGATCCTCGCCGGGGTGCCGCTGCTGCTCCTCGCGGTGGCCGCCGCCGCCTGCGCGCTGCCCGCCCTCCGGGCCTCCCGAACCGACCCCGCCGCGGCGCTCCGCTCCGCCTGAATCCCACCTGAAACCGGCCTTGCCCGAGGTCCCCATGCGCGCCTTCCTGCACGATCTCCGCCTCGCCCTCCGGTCCCTGCTCCGGGCGCCGGGATTCACCGCCGCCGCCATGCTCACGCTGGCCCTGGGGGTGGGCGCGACGGCCGCCCTCTTCTCCGTCACCCGGCAGCTGCTTCTGGGCCGGCTGCCCTATCCCCAGGCCGACCGGATCCTCTCGGTGCAGGAGAGCATGCGGGGGCGGCCCTTCTCCTTCTCCCACCAGACCCTCTGCGAGTGGCGGGACCAGGCGGGCTCCTTCGAGGCCCTGGGAGGCTACCGCTCCACCGGCATGAACCTCACGGGCCTCGGGGATCCCCTGGTCCTGCGGGGCGCGCGGGTCACGGCGGGCTTCTTCGAAGCCCTCCGGATCCACCCGGCCCTCGGGCGCCTCTTCACCCGGGCGGACGAGGCCGCCGGCGCCTCGGACAAGGCCGTGGTCGCCTGGAGCTTCTGGCGCGAGCGGCTTGGCGGGGATCCCGCCGCCGTCGGCCGGATCCTCACGCTGAACGGCCGGCCCACGGAGCTCATCGGGGTCCTGCCGGAAGGCTTCGTCACCCCCTTCGGCCGCGGGGAGGACCTCTTCAAGATCGAGCCCGACGCCCACACCGACAACCAGCGGGGCAACCACAGCTTCCAGGCCATCGGACGGCTGCGGGACGGGGTCGTCTTGGCGCAGGCCCAGGCGGAGCTGAAGGCCCTCGCCGCCCGGACGGCGGAGGCCCATCCGGATTCCAACGCCGGTGGCGGGGCCCTGGCGGAGCCGCTGCGCACCGCCCTGACCCGGGAGGGCCGGGGCCCGCTGCTCTTCCTGCTGGGCGCCACGGGCCTGTTGCTCCTCATCGCCTGCGTCAACGTGACCAACCTCTTCCTGGCCCGGGCCGCGGCCCGGGAACGGGACATGGCGGTCCGCCTGGCCTTGGGCGCGGGCCGCGGAGAGCTGTTCCGCCAGTTCCTCTCAGAGGCCCTCCTCGTCTCCGCCGGGGGAGCCTTGCTGGCGGGGATCTTCGCCCTGGTCCTGATCCGCGGACTGGAACCCCTGCTGCTGCGCGGGGCGCCGGCGGCGTTGATCCAGGGCGGGCTGCGCCTCTCGGGCGCCGCTTGGGGAGTCTCCCTGGCCCTCGCCCTGGTCTGCGCCTTCGGGGTGGCCCTGGCGCCGGCGCTGCAGGCGGACCGGCTGCGCCTGAGGGAGGTCCTCGCCGAGGGCGGCCGGGGCCTCACCGCCCTGCGGGGCCTCCGGTTCCGGAGGGCCCTGGTGGCCGCCCAGGTGGGGCTCTGTCTTGTGCTGGTGCTCGCCACCGCCCTCTTCACCCGGAGCCTGCTCTGGATCGAAGGGCGGGATCCGGGCTTCCGGCCCGAGGGCCGCCTGGCCTTCCAGGTCCACCTGCCGGACCAGGACTATCCCAAGGAGGCCCAGGACGACCAGTTCTTCCGGGAGCTTCAGGCGCGGCTGCAGGTGATTCCCGGGGTCCAGTCCGTCTCGGCGGCCACCATCCTGCCCTTCTCCGGATCCCACTCCGCCACCGTGGTGGGGCTCGACGCCGACCTGGACGCCCGCGCCACCGCGGCAGTGGAGGCCGACCTGAACATCGTCCTCCCGGGCTGGTTCGAGACCCTGGGCACCCCGCTCCGGGCCGGCCGCTATCCGACCCCCGCGGACCTTCAGGACGGCACCCGCCGGATCTGGATCAGCGAGTCCCTGGCCCGCCGCCTCGTCCCCGGGCAGGACCCCCTCGGCCGGACGATGCACTGCGGCGTCTGCACCGAGACCACGCCGGACAACCCGCCCCTCGTGGTCACGGGCGTCCTCGCCGATCTCCACGAGCGGAACCTGGATCGCCCGGCGGAGGACCGCTTCTGGGTGCTGCAGTCCCAGTACCCCAGCGGGACCATGTCCCTGGTGCTCCGCACCGGGGCCTCGCCGGAGGCCCTCCGGGGGCCCGTGAAGGAGGCGCTGCGCAGCCTGGATCCCAGGATCCCCCTCGGCGACATCGACCGGCTGCAGACGCTCCTCGACCGCTCCCTCCGGGGCCGACGGTCGGTGACCTCCCTGCTGGGGGGCTTCACCCTCCTCGCCCTGCTCCTTGCGGTGGTGGGCATCCAGGGCGTGGTGGCCTTCCAGGTGGCCCAGCGCAACCGGGAGATCGGGATCCGCATGGCGCTGGGTGCCGAGATCCGCCAGGTCGTCGGCCTCATCCTGGGCCAGGGCCTGCGCCTCGCCGCCTGGGGCCTGGCGGGGGGTGTCCTCGCCAGCCTCGCTCTGGCCAGGCTCATCGCGAGCCAGGTGCCCGGCGTGCTGCCCCTGGACCCACTGAGCCTGGCGGCCGCCCTGGCGACGCTCACCGCCGCCGCCCTGCTGGCCTCCCTGCTTCCGGCGTTCCGGGCGGCACGGGTGGACCCCATGATCGCCCTGCGATCCGAGTGATACTGGAGCCGTGCCCCGCATCCTCGTCGTCGATGACCAGCCCGATGTGCGGGAGGCCCTGCGCCTCCTGCTGAAGGGCGAGGGCTACGCGGTGGAGGGCGCCGAATCGCCCTCCACCGCGCTGCGCCCCCTGGAGGCCGGCGGCCGGGCGGCGCCGGACCTCGTCCTGATGGACATGAACTACCGCTCGGACACCACCAGCGGCGCCGAAGGCCTGGAGCTGCTGGAGCGGATCCGCGCCCTGGATCCGCTGCTTCCGGTGGTCGTGATGACGGGCTTCGGCTCCATCGAGCTGGCGGTGGAGGCCATGCGCCGCGGGGCCCGGGACTTCATCCAGAAGCCCTGGGACAACGCCCGGCTGCTCTCCATCCTCGCCACCCAGCTGGCGCTGGCGGGTGCGCTCCGGAGGGCCCAGCGGCTGGAGGCCGAGAACGACCTGCTCCGGGGCGGAGAGGCCCCCGCCCTCATTGCCGAGTCCAAGGCCATGGCCGCGGTGCTGGAGGTGATCCGCCGGGTGGCCCCCTCCGACGCCCACATCCTGCTCCTCGGCGAGAACGGCACCGGCAAGAGCCTCGTGGCCAGGGTGATCCACGGGGCGTCATCGCGCGCGAAACAGCCGCTTCTCACCCTCAACGCCGGCGGGCTCTCCGAGGCCCTTCTGGAGAGCGAGCTGTTCGGCCACGTGAAGGGTGCCTTCACCGATGCCAGGACGGACCGGGCCGGGCGCTTCGAGCTTGCGGACGGCGGCACCCTCTTCCTGGACGAGATCGCCAACGCGCCGCTGGCCATGCAGGCCAAGCTCCTGCGGGTGCTGGAGACCGGCGAGTTCGAGCGGGTGGGCTCGAGCCGGACCCTGAGGGCCGACGTGCGCCTCCTCTCGGCCACCAACGCCGACCTGGAGGCGGAGGTCGCCGCCGGGCGGTTCCGCCAGGACCTGCGCTTCCGCCTCAACACCATCGAACTGCGCCTGCCGCCCCTGCGGGAGCGGGTGGAGGACATCCGACCCCTGGCGGAGGCCTTCCTGGCGCGCCACGCCGCCCGGTACCGGAAACCCCTCGCCGGGCTCGAACCCGGGGCCCTGCAGGCCCTGGAGCGCCACGGCTGGCCGGGCAATGTGCGGGAGCTGGACCACGCCGTGGAGCGGGCGGTCCTGATGGCCGCGGGCGAGCGCCTGCGAGCGCAGGATTTCGCCCTCGGTGGCGCGATGGCGGGCCCCCGGCCGGAGGACCTCAGCCTGGAGGAGATGGAGACCCTGCTCATCCGCAAGGCCCTGGCCCGCCACGGCAGCGCCACCGCCGCCGCGGAGGCCCTGGGACTCTCCCGGAGCGCCATGTACCGACGGCTCCAGAAACTCGGCATCTCCGGATGAGCCGGTCCCCCGAGCGCCGCCTCCAGGCCCTGGCTCTGGCGGGGGGCGCGCCGGCGGTGCTGCTCGGTCTCCTCCTGCTGGCCCGGCTCGAGGCCCCCGCCGTCCTCAAGGCCGCGCTGGCCACCGCGGTGGTCCTGACTTGGCTCTGGGCCGCCCGCCGCATCCGGCGCCAGGCTGAGCGGCCCATGCAGACCCTCACGAACCTCCTCGCGGCCCTGCGGGAAGGGGACTACTCCTTCCGCGCCAAGGGCGACCTCCAGGAGGGCGGCCTCGGGGACGTCTACCGGGAGCTCAACGCGCTCTCGGACCTGCTCCAGCAGCAGCGCATCGGCGCCCTGGAGGCGACGGCCCTCCTGCGGACGGTCATGGCGGAGATCGACGTGGCCATCCTCGCCTTCGACGCGGACACCCGCCTGCGTCTGGTGAACCGGGCCGGGGAACAGCTCCTGGCCCGGCCCGCGGCGCGGCTCCTGGGGGAGACTGCCGAGGGCCTCGGCCTCGCCCAGGCCCTCGGCGGCGAGAGCCCCCGCCTCGTGGAGCTGGCCCTGCCAGGCCGCGCCGGCCGCTGGGAGCTGCGCCGCGGCCCCTTCCGGCAGGGAGGGCATCCGCACACGCTCCTGGTGCTGTCGGATCTCACCCGGCCCTTGCGGGAGGAGGAGCGCCAGGCCTGGCAGCGGTTGGTCCGCGTCCTCAGCCACGAGATCAACAACACCCTCGCGCCCATCCACTCCCTCGCCGGCAGCCTCCAGGCGCTGCTGCGGAAGGAGCCGGCCCCCGCGGACCTGAAGGAGGACCTGGCCAGCGGCCTCGGGGTCATCGCCGGGCGGAGCGAATCCCTCCAGCGCTTCCTGCAGGCCTACGCACGCCTGGCCAAGCTGCCGCCGCCCACGCTGCGCCCCGTGGATCTGGGGAGCCTCGTCGCCCGGGTGGCGGGCCTGGAGACGCGGGTCCCGGTCCGCGTCGCCGGGGGGCCCGAGGTCCGCCTCCAGGCCGACGGCGACCAGCTGGAACAGCTGTTGATCAACCTCGTCAAGAACGCCGCCGAGGCTTCCCTGGAGACCGGCGGCGCCGTATCCGTGGACTGGACCGCGGAACGCGGCCGCCTGGAGCTCACGGTGGAGGACGAGGGGCCGGGCCTCCCTCCCAGCGCCAACCTCTTCGTGCCCTTCTTCACCACCAAGCCCGGCGGCAGCGGCATCGGCCTCGTGCTCGGCCGCCAGATCGCGGAGGCCCACGGGGGCTCCCTGCAGGTGGAGGACCGCGCCGGCGCCCGGGGCGCCCGCGCGCGGCTCACCCTGCCCCTCGCCCCGCCAATCGCGCCCTCCGGCGCTTCGGAAGCCTGACGCATCGCCTTGGCGCGGCGGAGTTCCCGGGGCAAGATGGATGGCACAACACGAGGCTTCCCCCTGAGTTCCCCGCAGCCCGAGAGCATCGGCCACTACCGAATCCTGCGTCCCTTGGGCACGGGCGGCATGGGGCAGGTCTTCCTCGCGGAGGACACCAAGCTCGGCCGCCAGGTGGCCATCAAGCTCCTGCCCGCAGCGGACTCGGACCAGCCCATGTCCCGCAAGCGGCTTCTCAAGGAGGCCCAGGCGGCGGCGAAACTGGACCACCCCAACGTGTGCGCGATCCACGAGGTGGGCGAGGGCCAGTCCGGCGCCTACATCGTCATGCAGTTCGTCGAGGGCGAGACCCTGGGCGACCTGCTGCAGCACCGCAGGCCCACCCTCGAGGAGGTGGCCCTCTGGGGCTCCCAGGTGGCGGATGCCCTCGACGAGGCCCACCGCCAGGGCATCGTCCACCGCGACATCAAGCCCCAGAACATCATGGTCACCACCAAGGGACAGGCGAAGGTCCTCGACTTCGGCCTGGCCAAGGACGTGAAGGCCGTGCCGGTGACGGTCCTGAGCAGCACCCTCCTGACCAGCCCCGGCATGGTGGTGGGCACCGTGCCCTACATGAGCCCCGAGCAGGTGAAGGGTGAAGAGCTGGACGGCCGCTCGGACCTGTTCTCCCTCGGTGCCGTGCTCTATGAAGCCGCCACCGGCCGGCGCCCCTTCCAGGCCAAGAGCGGCGCCGAGCTGATGAGCGCCATCCTCGTCTCCGAGCCCGCCATGCTGCTGGACGGGTCCTCGGACCTCCATCCGGAGATGAGGCGCATCCTGAAGCGCTGCCTCGCCAAGGATCCCGCCGAGCGCTACCCCATCGCCCGGGCCCTGCGGGACGATCTGCACCGCTTGCATCTCGCGCTGTCCAGCGGCCAGCATCTCCCCGCGGAAGCGCGGCCCCCGAGGAAGCTCCCCTGGCGCACCCTGGCCGCCGGGACCCTGGTGGCGGCGCTCCTGGGCGGCGGGTTCATGGGCTTCCGCGCGTGGCGCGCCGCCTCGCCGCCGGAGGAGACCCTCGCCGTCCTCCCCTTCGCCAACGCCGGGAAGGATCCCCAGGTGGACTACCTGGCCGACGGCCTGGCCGAGGGCCTCATCGACCAGCTCTCCAAGGTCCACGGGCTGAAGGTGATCGCCTGGACCTCCGCCTCCAGGTTCAAGGGCCCGAACCCCGACCTCAAGCAGCTGGCGAAGGACCTCGGCGTGAAGGCGGTCCTGGTGGGCAGGATCCTCCAGCGCCCGGACGGCCTGGCGGTGAGCGTGGAGCTCGCCGACGCCGAGGACGGCAGCCATCTCTGGGGCGACCAGTTCACGCGGCCCGTGCAGGACCTGATGGACCTCCAGGACGGCATCGCCAAGGGCGTCACCCAGAACCTGGTCCCCGGGGCCGCGGCTGCGCTGCCCGACAGCGCGCCGGCCTCCCCGGCCTACGACCTCTACCTGAAGGGCCGGTTCCTCGCGGATCAGCAGACGCCGGACAGCTTCAAGCGGGCCCTCGACATGTTCGACCAGGCCCTCAAGGCCAATCCCCGCTTCGCGCCCGCCCACGCGGGCAAGGCCCTGGCCTACTGGAATGCCTCCTCGCTCTTCATGCCCTCCTCCGAGGCCATGCCCAAGGCGAAGGCCGAGGCCCTCGCCGCCCTGGACCTGGACCCCCAGCTCCCGGAGGCCCGCGCCGCCCTCGGCCAGGCCCTCTTCTCCTATGACCGGGACTACCAGGGCGCCGAGGCCCAGTTCAAGCAGGCCCTGGCCCTGAATCCCGGTTCGGCCCTCACGCGGGAGTATTACGGCTACTTCCTGATGGTCATGGGACGGGAGGAGGAGGCCCGGGTCCAGCTGGACCAGGCCCTCAAGGTGGATCCGCTCTCCTCCACCACCTGGGTGTTCAAGGGCGGCACCTACTTCTACGACCGGGACTGGATGCGGGCGGAGGCCAACCTGGACAAGGCCCTCTCCATCGACCCCGGCCATCCCGTCGCCGAGCTGCTCCTGGGCTGGTCCTCGGACCTCAAGGGCGACCCCGCCCAGGGCGATCCCCACATGGACAACGCCCTCAAGGCCGGCAGCCCCTGGGTCACCGCCTACCAGGGCTACCGCATGGCGAAGCGGGGCCGCGCCGCAGAGGCCCAGGCCTGCCTCCTCCAGCTCCAGGGCCCGGGCATGGCCTACTTCCGCGCCATGGTCCTGCAGGGCCTCGGGCGCCGCGAGGACGCCCTGGTGGAGCTGGCCCACGCGGTGGAGGACCGGGAGGAGGCGGTCACCACCCTGAAGGTGGATCCCACCTGGGATGACCTGCGGAAGGACGAGGCCTTCCAGCGCCTGCTGGCCAAGACCGGACTGTTCTGAGCCTCTGGATCAACCCGGATACAGGACGGCCCCCTCGCGGGGGCCGCCAGCGAAGGGACCGGGCGCCTCAGAAGATGCAGTAGGACTGGCCCGGGGCACCGTGCTGCTGCAGGAAGTCGTCGCCGAGCTTCTCCTTGATGGAGATGAGGTGGTCCACCTCGGCGGAGGAGAGGCTCTCCAGGGCCTTCATCTGGGCGTCGGAGGGCTGGGTGGCGGCACTGGGATTGATGATGCCCGCCTGGACCAGGCGGTCGTAGTTGCTCATGGCTCGCTCCTCGGAAGGGTTCGGACCAGCGTGGCAGCTGCGCGGCGGCCGCTCAACCCTCCACGAGGGCCTTCAGCAGCTCGTCCGTGAGCTGGAGGGCGTGGAGGGCGCAGAGGGACATCGGGGCCTCCAGGGCCGGATCGGCGGCCGCCACCGCGTCCAGGGCCGCGAAGATCTCCGCGCTGTGGCGGGGATCGATGCGGGCGTGGTCCAGGTAGAAGCCGAAGGCCGACCGCGGGAGGCCGTGGCGATCCGCTACCTGCTCCAGGAAGGGCACGGTCATGGGGTCCCCCTCGAACACCGCCAGGAAGCCCAGGATCGCGGCCGGATGGGCCTCGAAGGTCCAGGTGTAGCCGCAGCCCAGCAGCGCGGCGGCGCGGAAGGTGAGGGGCCGGCGCGCCTCCTCGGCCCGGTCGAAGCCCAGGGCCGCCAGATCGTCCAGCACCCACTCGCAGTGGCCTCGCTCCTCCTCCACGTGCCGGTCCAGGTAGGCCGCCAGGAGCTGGGAGGCCCGGTCCCCCCGGCGCCGCGCCTCGTCCCGGGTCGCCTCCATGAGGGGGATGCCCCCCCGGCTGAGGACGTAGAGCTCCCGCAGCAGGACGGGATACCGCGCGGGGAAGTCGGGGGAGGCCCAGAAGCCCGCCAGGCGGCGGCGCAGGGGCGTGCCCGCGAGGCTCAGCTTCCCCCGCAGGGTCTCTGAGGGAGAGGCCTGGGTCGAGGCGGCGTCCATGCGGGGCTCCGGAATGAATGATTCCCTCCAGGATGGCGGCGGCCCCAGGCCAGGGTCAACGAAGGCCCCGGACCTCAGGCCACGCCGGCCCCGGAGGAGGCCTCGGGCTCGATCCGCAGGGGCAGCCCCAGGCAGAGCCCGCCGTCCTCGATCAGGAGATGCCGGGCCACCAGGGATGCGATCGCGGACTCCGCGCCGGGAATCTCGCGCACCAGCCGGTCCCGGGACACCACGCCCCCGCAGGCCCGGAGGACCTCCGCCTCGGCGCCCTCCAACAGCACCATCGGCGCCGGGGCGATGCCGCGATGGTCCGAGACCAGGATGAAGGCCCCCTTGTCGATCATCGTGAGGGCCGCGGAGCCGTGCCGCCAGCGCCAGTCGTTGACGGCCTCCTCCAGCGGCCCGGCGTAGGTCGCGGAGTCGCCGCCGTCCGCGCGGCGGTAGGTGAAGTAGTAGGCCATGCGCGCCGCCTCGGTCTCCTCCAGCCCGAACACCCAGCGGTAGGCGGGGTAGGGCCGGACCTCCGTGAAGCCCCGGGCCTCCGCCTGCTCGAAGTTGGGCGAGAAGCGGTCCAGGCGGATGCGCCCGCAGGCCAGGGGCGGGCGGAGGTGGTGCAGCAGCGGGATCCAGCCGGCCATCTTCGTGTAGTCCGCCGGATCCTCCCCCGGGAAGCCGTGGAGCAGGTTCCAGACGGCGGTGAGGCCCAGCTCCCGGCACCACTTCAGGAACTGCAGGTTCTGGAGGCCCCGCACGCCCTTGTCCATGCGCTGGAGCACGCCGTCCGCGAGGCTCTCGATGCCCGGCTGAAGGGTGAGCACGCCAGCGGCCTTGAGGAGCTTCAGCTGGTCCCGGGTGAGGTTGGCCTTCACTTCGTAGAAGAGCGGCGTGTCGTTGCCCTCTTCCGCCAGGGCCGGCAGGAAGGTCTTGAAGTAGCCCATGTCCAGGATGTTGTCCGCCACCAGCACGAAGCTGCCGGGGTGCCGCTCCCGCAGCAGCCGGAACTCCGCCAGGGCGCGATCCGGGCTCTTGCTCCGGTAGGCCAGCTCCTCGCCGTTGAGGCCGCAGAAGGTGCAGTGATGCTTGGCCCCCCACCAGCAGCCCCGGGAGGTCTCGAAGAGGATCGCCGTGCCCTCTGGCAGCGCCAGGCCCGAGGCCTCCAGGTCCCGGAAGTAGTCGCCGAAGTCCGGCACCGGCAGGTCATCCATCGCCGGCGCGGGCGCGGGCTCCAGGGGCGGCCCCTCCAGCCAAGTGCGGATCCGCGCCGCGGGATCCGCCGGCAGCTTCCCGTCCCGCAGGAAGGCCTCCATGGCCGCGGGGAAGCGGTGGTCGCACTCGCCGGAATAGACGGCGTCGAGAAAGGGCCACTGGTCGAAGAGCGCCTCACCCATGGGGCCCTCGCAGTTGGCGCCGCCGAAGACCACCAGGGTCCCCGGGCTCCGGGCCTTGATGCGCCGGGCGGCGGCGAGGCTCGCGGCGGACTGCTCGAAGACCGTGGAGAAGCCCACCACCTTCGGGGCGAGGGCCAGGATCTCCTCCACCCAGGCCTCCAGGTGCGCCTCCGCGCCGGCCCGCAGCCGCGGGGCCTCCGCATGGAAGCGGTGGGCTTCGGAGAGGATCCCCGCGTAGCGCTTGCGGTGGGCCGGGTGGCCGCCCCGGGTGACCTGGGCCTCGTAGGCCTCCGGATCCACGCCGGTGCCGAGGGCGGCGGAGAAGATCCACTCTCCCACCAGGTCCGCGGGGTAGGGGTTCTCGGCGCCGAGGCCCTGGTAGAGATCTCCGCCGACCGCGGCGGCATAGTCCACGGTGAAGTAGCGGACCCGGGCGTCGATGCCCCGGGCCTTGAGCCCGCTGGCGAGGAGGCTGAGGCCGAGGGACGGCAGCCGCGCCGAACCGAAGGGCATGGAGACGAGGAGGATGTCGGGCATGTGAGGGGATTGTAGCCATGGGGCTCCCGCTCCCGGCACAATCAGGGGACTTCTCCCGGATGGCCCATGCCCGCGACCGCGAACCGCCCCCTGGACGCCCTGCTGACGGAAGTGCGCAAGGTCATCGTGGGCCAGCCCGCCGTGCTGGACCGCCTGCTGGTGGCCCTCCTCTGCCGCGGCCACGTCCTGCTGGAGGGCCTGCCGGGCCTGGCCAAGACCCGCACCATCCGCACCCTGGCGGACGCCAGCCACCTGGCCTTCCGGCGCATCCAGTTCACGCCCGACCTCCTGCCCAGCGACGTGGTGGGCACGCTGATCTTCGACCCGAAGGCCCTCACCTTCACGCCCAAGAAGGGGCCCATCTTCGCCAACCTCGTCCTCGCGGACGAGATCAACCGCGCGCCGTCCAAGGTCCAGAGCGCCCTGCTGGAGGCCATGGAGGAGCGGCAGGTGACCCTGGGCGACGAGAGCTTCAAGCTGCCGGACCCCTTCCTTGTCCTGGCCACCCAGAACCCCCTGGAGCAGGAGGGCACCTTCCCCCTGCCGGAGGCCCAGATGGACCGCTTCCTCTTCAAGCTGCGGGTGGACTACCCCGGCCAGCAGGAGGAGATCGAGGTCCTGCGCCGGGCTGACGGCGCCGCGGAGACCGTCCGTCCGGTGATGGACGGCGACAGCCTCCGCGCCGCCTCCGCCGAGGCCGCCAAGGTGCGTCTGGATGACGCGGTGCGGGGCTACATCGTCCGGCTCGTGCAGGGCACCCGCCCCGGCCTCGGCAAGCCCTGGAAGGGCCGGGAGCTGCTCCGATGCGGCGCGAGCCCCCGGGCCAGCCTCTCCCTCCAGGCGGCCGCCAAGGCCCAGGCCTACCTCCAGGGCCGGGACCACGCCCTGCCCCAGGACGTGGCGGACCTGGCGCCGGACGTGCTGCGCCACCGCCTCCTCCTCACCTACGAGGCCGAGGCCGACGGCGTGAAGACCGACGAGGTCATCGCCAAGCTGCTGGAGGCCACGGCGCGGCCCTGACCAAGGCTTTCGGCACTCGGCTTTGGGCTTTCGCAGGGCCCGGTGCGCCGGGGGTGGAACGGGGCCCCTGGTCTCCCCGACCTGATGGGTCGGCGCATGCGAAAGCCGAGAGCCGAGAGCCAAAAGTCCCGTTGACCCGCTTCCCGGGTCAACGGCACACTGGCCGATGGCCTGCGGCCGGAGAGGAGGTATCGATGAGTAGCCAGCGCGCGACCCTCGACGAGCCTCCTTCGACCGCGGCCGCGTAAGGCGGCCTCCCCGGAAACCGTCTCCCCGTCCCCACCCGGACGAGGCCATGCTGGTGCCTGCAGCGCACCCACGGACGGCCCATGATCCAGCGTCTCCTCGACAGCGCCTGGGGCCAGGCCACGCATCTCTTCACGACCCCCGTGAAGGGCCGGCGGTGGCTCGACCTGCTCGTGCTCGTGTCCATGGCGGGCCTCGTCATGGCCTTCCTGCTCGTCGGCCGCGAATGGACCGGCGCCCACCGCCCCGCGGTGGAGATCGATCTGCGCGCCTCCGCGCTGCCCACCTACATGCTGCTCAGCCTCGTGCGGGCGGCCGTCGCCTACCTGATCAGCATCTCCCTGACCTTCACGCTCGCCTACTGGGCGGCCAAGGACGCCTTCGCCGAGAAGCTGCTCATCCCCATCCTGGACATCCTCCAGAGCGTGCCGCTGCTGGCGTTCCTGCCGCCGGTGATCCTCGCCATGACGCGGATCTTCCCCCACAGCAACATCGGCCTGGAGCTCTCGGCGGCGATCCTGATCGTCACCTGCCAGGCCTGGAACATGATCTTCAGCTTCTATCAGAGCCTGAAGACCGTTCCCCCGGAGCTGTCGGACCTCGCCCAGACCTACCAGCTGAGCTGGTACCAGAAGCTGCGCTGGATCGAGCTGCCCTACGCGACCCCCGGCCTCGCCTGGAATTCCATGGTGAGCGTGGCCAACGGCTGGTTCTTCCTGATGGCCGCGGAGGCATTCAGCGCCGGCGGCCAGAACTTCCTCCTGCCGGGGCTCGGGGCCTACATGCAGACGGCCGTGGACCGCGGGGACCACATCGCCGAGCTCACCGCCATCGGCGCGGTGCTCCTCCTGGTGGTGGTGCTGGACCGCCTCCTGTGGAAGCCCATCATGGCCTGGGCCCAGCGCTTCCAGATGGACGAGAACCTCCGCCCGGAGCGCCCGCAGAGCTGGCTCCTCACCCTGCTCCGCCGGTCCCGCCTCCTGCGCTGGCTGGAATACGAGCGGACCCAGCGCCTCATGAAGCGGATCCCCCGGCCCCAGCGGCTCCTGAAGGGCGTGCTGCCCACGGCCCCGGACCGGCGGAGGCGGCTGGCCTCCCTCACCGTGGCGGCCCTGCTGGGCCTCGTCCTCCTCGGTCTGGCCCTGGCGGCCTTCAAGCTGGCCCGCATCCTCTCCCTCGTGGAAGCCCCGGCGTGGCTGCGCCTGTTCAAGGCCGGGGGCGCGTCCTTCGCGCGGGTGATGCTCTCGACCCTCCTCGCCACCCTCTGGACCGTCCCCGCGGGGCTCTGGATCGGCATGAACCCCAAGTGGGCGAAGCGCCTCCAGCCCGCCGTCCAGGTGGCGGTCAGCTACCCGGTGAGCCTGCTCTTCGCGGCGATCACGACGCTCCTGTTGAAGGTCCACCTGGGGCTCGGGGCCTCGAGCGTCCTGCTGATGATCCTGAGCACCCAGTGGTACCTGCTCTTCAACATCATCGCCGGCGCCCAGGCCATCCCCGGCGAGCTGAGGGAGATGGGCAAGGCCTTCCGCCTCACCCGCTGGGGGCGGTTCAAGACCCTCTACCTCCCGGCCATCTTCCCCTTCCTGGTGACGGGCTGGGTGACGGCCACGGGAGGCGCCTGGAACGCGAGCATCATCACGGAGTTCGTCTCGGGCGGCGGCCACACCTACGCCACCTTCGGCCTGGGCTCCGAGCTCCAGCTGGCCACCAGCGCCAACAACCTCCCCATGGTCGCGGCCTCGTCCCTCCTGATGGCGGGGCTGGTCGTCCTCTTCAACCGCCTGGTCTGGGTGCCGCTCTACCGCATGGCGGAACAGCGCTACACCCTCGAAGCCTGAGGCCGGAGCCGCCATGAACCTCTGCGAACTCAAGGGCATCCAGATGCGCTTCCCCGGTCCCGGCGGCCGGCTCAAGCGCGTCCTCGAGGACATCAACCTCACGGTGCGCTACGAGGAGGTGCTCTGCCTCCTCGGGCCCAACGGCAGCGGCAAGTCCACGCTGCTGCGGATCCTCTCCGGCCTCCTGCAGCCCACCAAGGGGGAGGTGCGCTGGCATGGCGAGCGGCTGCGGGGCCTGAACCTCAGCGTGGCCATGGTCTTCCAGAGCTTCGCCCTGGTGCCCTGGATGACGGTGGAGGAGAACGTCCGCATGGTGCTCCGGGCCCGGGAACTGTCGGAGGACGAGGTCCGAGCCAAGGCGGCGGGCGCGATCCAGAAGGTGGGCCTGGAGGGCTTCGAGGAGGCCTTCCCCCGGGAGCTGTCCCGGGGCACCAAGCAGCGCGTCGGCGTGGCCCGGGCCCTCGCCGTGGATCCCGAGATCCTGGTCATGGACGACCCCTTCAGCCAGGTGGACGCCCTCACGGCCGAGGCGCTCCGCCAGGAGATCCTGGACATCTGGAGCGACGCGGAGAACAACCCCTCCAGCATCGTCCTCGTGAGCCACAGCATCCGGGAGGCGGTGCTCATGGCCGACCGGGTGGCGATCCTGGGCGGCAACCCCGCGACGATCCGCACCATCGTGGACATCCCCCTGCCCCGGCCCCGGGATCCGCGCTCCCGGGAGTACCTGCGCATCGTGGACCAGCTCCACGACATCATCGCCAGCGCCGAGCTGCCGGACGTGCAGGTGACCACCGCGGCACCCACGGTGGACCTGGACCTGGTGGAGCCCCTGCCCCACGTGCAGAGCCCCGACATCCTCGGCCTTCTGGAATTCCTGGACGCCCAGCAGGGCGGCGGCTGCGACCTCTTCCAGGTGGTGGCCCAGACTCATGTGCCCTTCGAGAAGGTGCTACCCATCGTGAAGGCGGCCGAGATGCTGGACCTGGTGGACACCCCCAAGCGCGGCGTCATCCTCACGCCGCTCGGCAAGCGCTTCGTCGCCGCGGACATGGACCAGCGCAAGGAGATCTGGAAGGCCCAGCTCCTGGATCTGCGGCTCTTCCGTTCCGTGAAGGAGCTCATGGACCAGCGGGAGGGGGAGCTCAGCCGCGAGGAGCTGCTCCACGAGCTCTCGGTGCGGCTCCCCATGGAGAACGTGGACCAGACCTTCGAGACCCTGGTGGGGTGGAGCCGCTTCGGCGAGCTCTTCGCCTACCGCGAGGACCGCGGCGTCCTCACGCCGGAGTAGCGGGCCGCCTCGGCAGCGGGGGCGCGCTCACGGACAGGCCGACGCCCGCGAGGATGAGCGCGACGCCGAGGCCCTGGAGGGGCTTCACGCCCTCCCCCAGCAGCAGCCAGGCGAGGCCGACGGTCGCCGCCTGCTGGGTCATGAGGCCCACCGCGCCGGCGTGGGCCGGGAGGTGCCCGAGCCCCCAGGTGATGAGGGCCCACCCCGCCACCTGGCAGACCAGGCCAAGGCCGGCCAAGGCCCACCAGCTCCCGGAGGTGAATCCGGAGAAGGGTTCCTGGAGCGCCCAGCCCAGGGCGCCGAACCCGGCGACGCAGGTCGCCGTCACCACGAGCAGGGCGTTCCGCGCGCCCAGGCCCCTCCGGGCCTCCGTGAGCGCCAGGGTGAAGGCGGCGTAGCAGAGGGACGCCCCGGCGGCGAGAGCCTCGCCATGCCCTGAGCCCCAGCGGGCCCCCTTCGCCAGGCCCAGCACCAGCGCGCCGCCGATGGCGAGCCCGAGGCCCGCCCAGGCCCGCTTCCGAAGGCGCGCGGAGAGGAGGGCGATGGAGGCGAGGGCGACCCAGAGGGGCGAGAGGCCCACCAGCAGGGTCGCATTGGCCGCGCTGGTGAAGCGGAGCGCGGCGTGCCAGAGCCAGAGGTCCCCCACGAAGAGCACGCCCGCCGCGAGCGCCCAGGCCCGGTGGCGCGCCTCGCCCCAGCTCTCCCGGCTGAAGGCCGCCATGAGCGCCACCAGGGGCAGGGCGGAGAGCATGCGGTAGAAGCCGATGGCCAGGGGCCGGGCGCCGCCCTGGGCGGCGAACTTCGTGAAGATGGCGGCGAAGCCGAGCAGCAGGGCTCCAGCTACCAACGCCGTCATTCCGCGGCTGGACCCACCCTGTTCGCTCATCGGTCCAGCATGGGGGCCACGGGGCCTCCGGCTCAAGGGGGGATCAGTTCGCCCAGCGGGAGACCTGCTCCCAGAGGTCGTCCTCCTTGGAGTCCCCGTTGAGGATCACCGCGAAGACCCGGAGCCGACCGTCCGGCATCTGGATGTAGCCCGTGAGGCTGCGGGCGTCCGCGAGGTAGCCGCTCTTCACGCGGAGGCGCCAGTCGAGGTTGGCGTCCTTGTGCCGGAGCTTGAAGGGCTCCCCGCCCATCACCTTGAGGGAGGAGATGTACTCCGGGCCAGACTCGAAATCGAACCAGGCCGTGCGCAGCACCGTCGCCAGGGTCCGGGCGGCGATGCGGTTCTGCTTGCTGAGGCCGCAGCCATCCATGAGGCTCACCTGCTCGGGGCCGAACCCGAAGTTGGTCCGGTAGAAATCGAGGATCCGCTGGACGCCCCGGGCGGAGTTGCCGTCCCCGTAGCGCTTCACCAGGGTCTCGATCATGAAGTTGTTCGAGAACTTGTTGATGTCCCCCACCAGCATGCGCAGCGGCGGCGAGTCGTGGGTGAGCAGCAGCTTCGGCGCGGCGGACGGCGCCGCCTTGGCGCCGTCGACCAGGATGCCGTCCGTGGTGAAGATGCGGGTGAAGGTGTCCTGGGCCAGGGCCGTGGGATCGGAGGTGTAGGGCGACCCCTCCGCCGGGCGGTTGAAGTCCACGGAGAGGGCCGCGAGGGGCGGCCAGGTGTCCTTGGTGGTGTCCTCCCAACCGTTGCCGTACTTCTGGCCGTCGAAGAAGCTCTGGTCCGCGAGGATCCTTCCGGTGATCCGCTGCACGCCGAGCTTCTTGAGCTGCTCCGCGATGCTCCAGATCTGCTCATCCACAAGGAAGGGGTCGCCGGCCCCCTTCACCACGAGGTCCCCCTTCACCACGCCGTTCTGCAGGTCGCCCCAGAACTCCGTCGGGACGGTGTAGTTGGGCTTCCACGCCTTGAGCAGGGCGTAGGTGGTAAGGGCCTTGGTGGTGCTGGCCGGAGTGAGGGTCTGGGTCTCCTTCCAGCCTTCGATGAGCTTTCCGCTCTGGAGGTCCCAGACGCCGGCGCTGACCTGGACTCCGCGGGTCTCGAGGGCCTTGGCCCAGTCCTGCAAGGATTCCGAGGCCGCCGGCGCCGAGACGCCGGGCGCGAGGGTCCGCGCGCCGAGGAACGCCAGGGCCGAGCCGGCCCCGAGGAGGATGGCCGCCGCGAGGAAGATCCGCTTCACAGGCACCTCAAAGCTTGTCCTTGGGTCCACCGCCGGCGGGCGCGCCGCCCTTGCCGGGATCCGGCCCGGAGCCAGCGCCGCCCTTCACCCCGCCGCCGCCGTCCGGCAGGCCGAGGATGTTGGCGTCCGCGGCGAAGATCCAGTCGTGGATCAGGGTCTTGTTCTCGTAGACCTTGATGCTGTCCTTCATGCTCTTGCTGCGCACGCCGACGATGGGCAGGCCGGTGGTGTCGCCGGTGGCCCCGGGGGCCACCTGGTAGACGTACTCCCAGTCGCCTTCCCGGGTCATCGGGTCCTTGTAGGCCTGCCGGAGGATCCGTGGCCGCACCTTCAGCAGGTCGTCCAGGCTCTGGGGGTAGGCGCCGGTGCGGGCCTTGTAGAGCCGGAGGGCGTTGGCGATGGCCTCGCCGCGGAAGATGAGCTCGGCCTCGTTGTCCCGCTGGACCACGGCACTCTCCAGGGGCATGGCCTTCATGGTGAGGAGCACCATGACCACGGCCATGGCCAGCAGGAGGGCCATGGTGAAGCCGCGCTCGGAGGCGCGGGCGGCGGGATTCGAAGGGGCGATCTCCACAGGACCAGCGTAGCGAATCCAGGGATGGCGCGGCGGGGGGAAAGGTTACGGCGCCTGCAGCGAGACCACCTGCAGCGCCCGGTCGGCCCACCGCGTGAGGCCCGTGAGCTGGGTCCCGAAGCCGCATTCCGCCAAGGGCGCCCCAAGGCTCTTGAGCGCCTCCACCACCTGGAGCCAGTCCACCGGCAGGGCCGGGCTCGCGATGGCCTCGTCCCAGGCCTCGTCGCCGGTCCGCAGCAGGCGGCCGTCCGCGTGGGAGAGGAGCGGGAAATCCGGATTGGCGGGGCGGATGGCCGCGAGGCGCCGGGCGATGCCGGGCACCAGCGGC
>DASTWQ010000059.1:0-19288 GCA_035758545.1 Holophagaceae bacterium
GGTTCGAGGCGGCCCTCGCCCGGCTTGCGCCCCGCATGATCTCCTTCGAGGAGGCCGCCGCAGAGGGCGACCGGGACCGCTCCGCCCTGGACGCGCTCGTCCCTGTCGCCCGCCGCCTCGCCACCCTGGCCCGCTGGCGCCCCGTGGCCTGGACCGGGCTCCTGGGCCTCCTCGGCGCCCTGGCCTGAGAAGGACCCCACGTGCTCCGCGTCGCGTTCCTCATCCCCTCCCTCGTCGCCCACGGCGCCGAGCGCCAGCTCCTGGAGCTGGTGAAGGGGCTGGACCCGGCGCGCCACGAGGTGCACGTGATCGTCTTCTACGGTCCGGCGGCGGAAGGCGGGGACCTCTGGCCCGAGGCGCTGGCGATGCCCGCCGTGCGGTGGCACTGCCTCCACAAGCGCCGGGGGCTGGTGGGCAACCTCGCGCTGATCCCGGGGCTGCTGCGGCGCCTGAAGGCCCTGAAGCCGGACCTGCTGCACGGGTACATGGACGCCAACCTGCCGGCCCTGCTGGCGGGGAAGCTGTTGCGCCTGCCGGTGGCCTGGGGCATCCGCCGCGCCAGCGCCGACCTGGGCCTGCTGGACCGCCGTTCCCGCCGCCTGCTGCGGGTCGCCGCGGCCCTGTCCCGCCGCGTGGACCTCATCGTCTTCAATTCGGAGGCGGGGCTGCGTTCCCATGTGGCCATGGGGTTCCGGCCCCGCCGGATGGTCGTCGTCCCCAACGGCTTCGATTTGGCCCGCTTCCGCCCGGATCCGGCGGCCGGAGGGGCCCAGCGAGCGGTCTGGGGCGTACCCGCCGCCACGCCGCTCATCGGCCTCGTGGGGCGCCTCGCGCCGGTGAAGGGGCACGGCGTCTTCCTCCGCGCCGCCGCCCGCCTCGCGGCCCGGGTGCCGGAGGCGCGGTTCGTCTGCATCGGGGAGGGGGATCCTGCCTACCGGCAGGCGCTCCAGGCCGAGGCCGCGGCGCTGGGGCTGGGGGACCGGGTGATCTGGCCCGGCGCCTGCGGGGACATGCCGGGAGCCTACAACGCCCTCACCGTCCTCGCCCTCGCATCCTGGGACGAGGGCTTCCCCAACGTCCTGGGCGAGGCCCTGGCCTGCGGGATTCCCTGCGCCGCCACCCGGGCCGGCGATGCCGAGCGGCTCCTCGGCGGCGCCGGCCCCACGGTGGCGCCGGGGGACGCGGAGAGCCTGGCGGAGGCCCTGCTCGCGCTCCTCTCGGAGGATCCCGCCGCCCGTGCCGCCCGCGCCGACGCCGGCCGGGCCCGCATCCGGGACCAGTTCCCCGCCGAGGCCCTCGCCCGCCGCACGGGGGCCCTCCTGGAATCGCTCCTTCCCCTGCCCGCCGCCCCGCCTTCCCCCGCTGGAGCCTGAATGTACGACGTGGTCTTCCTCACCGATCAGCTGGGTCGCGGCGGCGCGGAGACCCAGCTGGTGCGCATCGCGACCACTCTCAAGGCCCGAGGCTGGAAGGTGGGCATCCTCTCCCTCTTCCCCTGGAGCGACTTCGCCGAGGAGCTCGCGGCGGCGGGCATTCCTCACGAGGTCTGCGAGCCGTCTCGGATGCCGAAGAACCGCCCTCTCATTCCCTTCCGGATGACCCTGCGGCTTCTGCGGGTCCTCAGGGCCTGGAAGCCCTCGGCCCTCGTCACCTTCAGCTACCACTCGGACGTGCTGGGGCGCGTCTGCGGCCGCCTGGCCGGCGTGCCGGTGGTCATCGGATCCCTCCGGACCGCCTACGCCAAGTCGCCGATGCGGGAGCGGGTCTACCGCGCGACGGAGCCCCTCGTGGACCTCACCATCTCCAACTCCCAGGCGGGTGTGGCGTACATGGTCTCCCGCCGGGTGCTCACCCTGCGGAAGACGCGGGTGATCCCTAACGGCATGTTCACCGCGGACTACCCGTCGCCGGCGCCGCGGGAGGAGGTGCGGCGGGAGCTCGGCCTCGATCCGGAGGACTTCCTCTGGCTGGCGGTGGGCACCCTGAATCCCGCCAAGGACTATCCCGGCCTGCTTCAGGCCGCCGCCCGCTGCGCCGAGGCGGAGCCCCGCTTCCGGCTCCGCATCGCCGGCGGCGGTGAGGCCCGCGCGGGCCTGGAGGCGGAGGCCGCGGCCCTTGGGCTCCAGGACCGGGTCGCGTTCCTCGGAAAGCGGGCGGATGTGCCCCGCCTGTTCAAGGCCGCCGACGGCTTCGTCCTCTCCTCCGCCTGGGAGGGCCTGCCCAACGCGGTGATGGAGGCGCTGGCCTCGGGTCTGCCGGTGGTCGCCACGGATGTCGGCGGGGTGCGTGAGCTCATCGAGCCGGGCCGCTCCGGCTGGATCGTGCCGCCGCGGGATCCCGACGCCCTGGGCCGCGCCTTGCAGGAGGTCATGGCCCTGGACGGGGAGGCCCGCGCGGCGGCGGGCGCGGAAGGCCGCGCGCGCATGGTGGCGGGCCACGACAATACCCGGGTGGCCGACCGCTGGGAGCAGGAGCTGCGCCAGGCCGTCGCCGCGAAGCGGGGGCGCGGCCGCCGCGCCGCGCCGGCCTTCGTCGTCTCCCTGGACTTCGAGCTGCTCTGGGGCATGCGGGACAAGCGGACTGTGGAGACCTACGGCCGCAACCTCCTGGGGGAGCGGGAGGCCATCCCGGCCATGCTGGCCCTCTTCCGGAAATACGGTGTCCGGGCCACCTGGGCCGCCGTGGGCCTGACCCTCTTCGACCGCAAGGCGGACCTGCTGGACCACCTGCCGGAGTTGCGGCCCACCTATGCCCGGCCCGAGCTGGATCCCTACCGGGACCTGGATCACATCGGCGACGATGAGCGCTCGGACCCCTACCACTACGGCCTCTCCCTGGCGCGCCAGATCCTCGATTGCGAGGGGATGGAGCTCGGCAGCCACACCTTCTCCCACTACTACTGCCTGGAGGCGGGCCAGACGCCGGAGCAGTTCCGCGCCGACCTGGCGGCGGCCTCCGCGGCCATCGCCCGGCTGGCGCCGCCGCCGGAGAGCCTCGTCTTCCCCCGGAACCAGTGCCACGTGGGCTACCTGCCGCTCTGCGCGGAGGCGGGCCTCACCACGTTCCGCGGCAACGAAGCGGCCTGGATGTACCGGGAGGACACCAACGAGCGCCGTCAGGCACCGATCCAGCGGGCCGCGCGGCTGCTGGACAACTATGTGGACCTCTCCGGCGCCAACGGCTTCGTGCCCCACGAGGCCGGTGGCCTCGTGAACTGCCCCTCCAGCCGCTTCCTGCGGCCCTACCACCCGCGGCTCGCCCGGCTGGAGGGCCTGCGCCTGCGCCGCATCCGGAAGGCGATGGAGGCCGCCGCCCGGGCCGGCGAGAGCTTCCACCTCTGGTGGCACCCCCACAACTTCGGCGTGGACCTGAACGAGAACCTCGCCGCCCTGGAGAACCTCCTGCGCTGCCACGTGGCCCTGCGGGACCGGTACGGCGTGGTGCCGCTCACCATGGGCGAGCTGGCCCGCCGCACCCGCGGCGAGGCTCCGGCGCCCGGAACGGGCCCTGCCCCCTGGAGCGCGAGCGCGTGAGCCGCCCCGTCCGCACCCGGTTCTACCTCGGGGAGACCTTCGCCGTGGAGCATGCCCCGGCTGAGAATACCTTCTCCGGTGTGGCCGCGCTGCTCCTGCCGCCCCTAGGCTACGAGGACACCTGCGCCTACCGGCCCCTCCGGGTCCTCGCGGATCGCCTTGCCGCCCGGGGCCACCTCGTCCTCCGGCCGGACTGGCCAGCCCACGGTGACAGCGCCGGGGAGCCCCTGGAGATCGACCAGGTGGCCCTCGGCCAGGAGGCGGTGGCCCGGGCCGCCGCCCACCTCCGCGCCCGGGGCGCCACCCGCGTGGCCGGGTTCGCGGTCCGGGCCGGGGGCCTCCTGGCCCTCGCCTCGGAGGGTCTCGACGACCTCGCGCTGTGGGCGGTGCCCGCCAGTGGCAAGGCCTACCTTCGGGAGGAGCGGGCCTTCCACCAGATGGCGGCCCGGGCCTACGGGGAGGCGCCCCCGGACGCCGCCCCGCCGCCGGAAGGCGCCCTCGAGGCCGGCGGATTCCTGTACGGGCCGCGCACCGTCGCGGCCTTCAGCGGCCTGTCCACGGAGGCCCTCGCCGCCCGGGGCCGCTGGGGGAGGGTGCTGCTGCTGGGGCGGGACGGCCTGGCGGTGCCGGAGGGGCTCCCGGCAGCCTTCTCCTCGAATGGCGCTGAGGTCCAGGCCGCCAGCCCCCAGGGCTTGGCGGACCTCCTGGAGAACGCCTACAAGTCCGAGCTCCGGCCCGAGGTGGCGGAGCTGATCGAGGCCTGGCTCGAACCGGCGAGGGCTTCGGCGCCGGTGGCGCTCCGTCCCGTGGACTTGCAGGGGAGCCTGGCCTTGCCGGGCGGTGTCCGGGAGCACCCGCTGATGCTGGAGGGCGGGGCCGGAGAACTGTCGGGGATCCTCTGCGAACCCGAGGGCGGTGCGCCGGCCGGGGCGCCCTGGACCCTGTTCTTCAACGCTGGCGGCATCCGCCGGGCGGGGCCGAACCGGCTCTGGACCCGGGCCGCCCGGGCCCTGGCCCGCCGGGGCGTGCCCTCCCTGCGCTTCGACGTGCGCGATGTTGGGGACAGCGACGGCGTGGAGATGCCCCACGCGGACCTGGAGGCCATGTACAGCGAGTCCGCCATCGCCGACGCCCTTCTGGCCTACGACGGGCTCCGGGCCCGGGGTGCGGGGGCCATCGACGTGGTGGGCCTCTGTTCGGGCTCCTTCCTCGGCGTCCAGACCGCGGACCGGCGGCCCGTGCGGCGGGCCCTCCTCATCAACTGCCTGGCCTTCGTGTGGAACGACGACGCCCGGGTCTCGGGGGTGACGAGTCACATCGGTTCCTCTCTCCTGGATGGACGCCGCTGGCGGCGCCTCCTCTCCGGCCGCATCCCCGCGGGCCGGGTGATGAAGGCCCTGGGTGCCCGGGCCTGGATGGCCCTGAAGGCCCCCTTCCAGCCTCGGGACGGGGAGGACGAAGTCGCCGCCCTCCTGCGCCGGGTTTCCGCCCGAGGTACCGAACTTTGTCTGGTCTCCAGCGAGGGGGACCCGAGCCTGCCCTACCTGGAGCGCCACCTTCCACCGGAGGGACGGCCTCCGGTGACCCTGCTCCCCGGAGTGGACCACACCGTGCGCCCGGTCTGGGCCCACAGGCGGGTGGTGGGGATGGTGCTCGGCGAGCCGGACGACGGGGCGGGAGATCCGGGGTCTGATTTGTGATTTTTTTCCATTCAATCCCGGCAGGGTTGTTGTAATTTATAGGTCCAATCCAAGGACCCTGCCGCATGTATCAAAGCGCCATCCGCGACATCGTCATCCAGCACGCCCGCCTGTCCGCCGACCCGGCCTCCCTGACGGACACCTCGGACCTCTACGCGGCCGGGCTCACCTCCCTGACCACCGTCAACCTGATGCTGGCGCTGGAGGACCGCTTCAACGTCGAGTTCCCCGACCGCATGCTGGGCCGAAAGACCTTCGAGAGCATCGCGTCCCTGAACGAGGCCATCCAGGAACTCACCCGCTGAGGCGCCCGCCCAGGGAGACCCGCATGCGCGAAGCCACGCTGCAAGCCCACCACGCCGCCCTGCCGGCGCTGCTCGAGCAGGTGCATGCCCTGGGCCGGGAGGTCATCGCCCCCGCCGCCGGGGACGTGGATCGCGACGCCCGCTTCCCGCGCGAGGCCTTCGAGGCCCTCAAGGGGGCGCGTCTCCTCAGCTGCTACGTGCCGGAGGAGCTCGGCGGGATGGGGCTCTCGATCCAGGACCTCTCGAGGATCTGCGAGGCCCTCGGGGGCTATTGTGGCTCCACGGCGATGATCTTCGCGATGCACCAGATCCAGGTGGCCTGCATCGTCCACCATGCCCTCGGATCGGCCTTCTTCCGGGCGTACCTGCAGGAGCTGGCCGAGCGCCAGCTGCTGCTGGCCTCCGCCACCACCGAGATCGGCATCGGCGGCGATGTGCGCTCCAGCCTCTGCGCCGTGGAGGTGAAGGACGCCCGCTTCACGCTGGAGAAGCAGGCGCCGGTGATCTCCTACGGCGAGGCGGCGGACGCCATCCTCGTCACCTGCCGCAGCTCGCCGGAGGCGGGCCGGAACGACCAGTCCCAGGTGCTTGTCCGCAAGGAGGACTGCGCCCTCAAGCCCCTCTCGGGCTGGGACACCCTGGGTTTCCGCGGCACCTGCAGCTCGGGCTTCACCCTCACCGCGACGGGATCCGCCGAGCAGATCCTGCCGGTCCCCTACGCGGAGATCCACGCCCGCACCATGCACCCCTTCTCCCACAGCGTGTGGAGCTCCCTCTGGCTGGGCATCGCATCCGAGGCCGTGGGCCGGGCCCGGGCCTTCGTCCGTGCCGAGGCCCGCAAGACCCCCAGCGCCCTGCCCCCCTCGGCTCTGCGCCTGGCGGAGCTGGACGCGGTGCTGTTCGGCTTCCGCGCTTCGGTCCAGCAGACGGTGGGCGAGTACCACCAGAAGCTCCAGGAACCTCGCCCGGAGGCCTTCTCCTCGGACTTCGGCTGGTCCCTGCGGGTCAACAACCTCAAGATCGCCTCCTCCCAGCTCATCGTGGACACCGTGAGCAAGGCCATGCTGATCTGCGGCATCCAGGGCTACCGCAACGACTCCAAGTTCTCCCTCGGGCGCCAGCTCCGGGACGCCTACGGCGCCGCCCTGATGGTGAACAACGACCGCATCCTGGGGCAGAGCTCCGCGATGCAGATCCTGCAGCGGGAGGGCTGACCATGTGCGGCACCGTCCAGACCGACGCCTACAAGGCCTATCAGGAGGAGCTCATCGCGGCGGGGCTCCTGATCCCTTCCGGCGTGAAGGGTGTGTACGGCCGCAGCGGGACCTTCGAGGAGATCATCGAGCGCTTCGGCGCCTATGTGACCCGCATGGGCGCCCACCTGTCCCCGGAGGTGATGCGCTTCCCCCCGGTGTTCAACCGCGAGCACTACTGCCGCATCAACCACATCCAGAACTTCCCGGACCTCATGGGCTCCGTGGAGAGCTTCACGGGCGGTGACGCGGAGCACGCGGAGCTGCTGCGGAAGTTCGAGGCCGGGGAGGACTGGACCCGGGACCTCGCCCCCAGCGAGGTCATGATGATCCCCGCCGCCTGCTACCCGCTGTATCCGGCCTCCACTGGGGACCTGCCCGCGGGCGGGCGGATCGTGGACCTGGAGACCTTCGTCTTCCGGCACGAGCCCTCGGACGATCCGGCGCGCATGCAGATCTTCCGCCAGCGGGAGTACGTCCGCCTGGGCACCGCCGAGGAGGCCCTGGCCCACCGGGACGGCTGGCTGGAGCGCGGCAAGCAGATGCTGGAATCCGTGGGCCTGCCCGTGGAGGCCGTCGTCGCCAACGATCCCTTCTTCGGCCGCGGCGGGCGCCTCATGAAGGCCACCCAGCGGGAGCAGGTGCTGAAGTACGAGCTGGTGGTGCCCATCTGCTCCGAGGAGAAGCCCACCGCCATCACCTCCTGCAACTACCACCAGGACTACTTCGGGCTCGCCTTCGACATCCGCACCGCCGATGGTGCCCCGGCGCACACGGCCTGCATCGGCTTCGGCCTCGAGCGCATCGCCCTCGCCCTCTTCAAGACCCACGGCCTGGACCGCGGCCGCTGGCCCGCCGCCGTGCGCGGGATCCTCGGGCTGGACTGAGGCCATGCCCCGCGTCGCGCCCCTGGATCCCGCCAGCTACCGCCGCCACCTGATCCACGGCGAGGACCGGGTCTGGACGGAGACCAACTGCTACTCGGACGTGATCATCGAGCTGCTCCATGGGCTCGGCGAGGAGCCCCGTGCGTCGCTGGCCTTCACCCTCGCGGCGGATTTCGAGGGGGACCAGTGGACCTTCTTCAAGTTCGCTCCGGCGGATCTGGAGGCGCTCTACGGCTTCGACATCCAGGAGCTGGCCCCCTGGCGGCCCCTGGCCTCCCACATCGAGGAGCAGGTGGCCCTGGGCCGCCCGGTGCTCGTGGAGCTGGATTCCTTCTACCTGCCGGACACCGCCGGCACCGCCTACCGCCTGGCCCACGTGAAGACCACCGTGGCGGTGAACGAGATCGACCTGGAGCGGACCACCCTCGGCTACTTCCACAACCAGGGCTACCACGCCCTGGAGGGTGCCGATTTCGCGGACGTGTTCCAGACCGCCGGGCTGGTGCATGAGCGGATGCTGCCGCCCTACATCGAGTACGTGAAGCGGCTGCCCCACCATCGCCCCCTTTCCCGCGGAGAGCTGCTGGAGGGTTCCCTCGCCAGCCTCCAGCGCCACCTGCGCCGCATGCCGGAGCGGAACCCCTTCCCGGCCTTCAAGGCCGCCTTCGAGCGGGACCTGGACTGGCTGCTGCAGGCGGAGCTGGAGGTCTTCCACGCCTACTCCTTCGCGACCCTTCGCCAGTACGGCGCCTGCTTCGGGCTCGCGGAGACCTACCTGGCCTGGCTTCAGGAGCAGGGCGTGGACGGCTTCGAGCCGGCCCGCCTGGCCTTCGACGAGATCAGCCGCGCCACCAAGGCCTTCCAGTTCGGGCTGGCCCGGGCCATGGCCCGCCGCCGGCCCCTGGATCTCTCCCCGTTGGACGCCATGGCGGAACAGTGGGAACGCGCGGCGGAGACCCTGCTCCAGCAGGCCGGCGCCGCCCGATGACGGCGCCTCCCCCCGCGCTCGGATTCGATGGCGAGGCCCCGATCCCCCTGGACTCGGGATGGACCTTCGCCGGCACCGGGCCCAGCGCCTGCCAGGAGCCCTCTCAGCTGCCCGAGGGCCTGGATTGGCGCCCGGCGCCAGTCCCCGGGACCGTGGCCCAGGCCCTTGGGGCTGAGCCCGAGGGCGGACCTGCGCTGGACGCGCAGGACTGGTGGTACCGCTGCGACTTCCCCGCGCCGGAGGGCGGCGGCGGAGGCCGCTGGCGGCTGCGGTTCGAAGGTCTCGCGACCCTCGCGGAGGCCTGGTTGAACGGGGAGCGGATCCTCGCCTCCGACACCATGTTCCTCCCCCAGGCCTGCGAGGTCGGGGACCGGCTCCGGCCCCGGAACGATCTGCTGCTGCGCTTCCGCGCCCTGGAGCCGGAGCTGGCGCGCCGGCGGCCCCGGCCCCGGTGGCGCACGGCCCTCGTGGCGAACCAGAACCTCCGCTGGTTCCGCACCTCCCTGCTCGGGAGGATCCCCGGCTGGGCCCCGGCGCTGCCGGCGGTGGGCCCCTGGCGCCCCGTGCGCCTGGAGCCCGTCGGCGCGCTGGAGGTCCGCGCCTTCCGCCTCCAGCCCCGGCTGGAGGACGGCGTGCCCCGGCTCGACCTGGCCCTCGATCTAGCCCACGGCGAAGCCGCCGCACCCACCGGCGGATGGGTCCGGGTGGGCGACCGCCGCGAACCCCTCGCCCTCGTCCGGACCGCCGGAGGCAGCCGTTTCGAAGGCTCCTTCCGTCTCCCGGGCCTGCCCCGTTGGGACCCCCACACGCACGGGACGCCGGCCCTGGTGGACTGCGCGGTGGAACTGGCCACGCCCCAGGGGCCGCGGCGCCTGGATGGCGGCCCCATCGGCTTCCGGGAGGTCGTCCTCGCGCAGGCCGAAGGTGGGCTCCAGTTCCAGGTGAACGGACAGGCGGTCTTCTGCCGCGGGGCCTGCTGGACCGTCCAGGACGCCCGGACCCTCACGGGCTCCGAGGCGGAGCTGCGCGCCACGCTGACCCTCGCCCGGGACGCGGGCTTCAACATGATCCGCGTGGGCGGGACCATGGCCTACGAGTCCGATGCCTTCTACGGGCTCTGCGACGAGCTGGGGCTCCTCGTCTGGCAGGACTTCATGTTCGCCAACCTGGACTACCCCTTCGCGGACGAGGGCTTCCGCCAGGGCGTGGAGGCGGAGGCGGCCTTCCACCTCGCGCGGCTCCAGCGGCACGCCTGCGTCGCGGCCTACTGCGGCAGCAGCGAGGTGGCCCAGCAGGCCGCGATGCTGGGCCAGCCGCCGGAGGCCTGGTCCGGGGAGTTCTATGACCAGACCCTGCCCCGGCTCTGCGCCGAGCATCATCCCGGCGTCCCCTACGTCCCGTCCACGCCCTGCGGCGGCGCGCTGCCCTTCCACACCTCCGAGGGGCTGACCCACTACTACGGCGTCGGGGCCTACCGGCGACCGCTGGAAGACGCCCGCCGCGCGCGGGTGAAGTTCACCCCGGAGTGCCTGGGCTTCTCCAACGTCCCGGATCCGGAGACCCTCGACCTGCTCGCCGACGGGGCCCTCCTGCCGACGCACCATCCCCGCTGGAAGGCCCGCGTGCCCCGGGACAGCGGCGTCGGCTGGGACTTCGAGGACATCCGCGACCACTACCTGGGCCGGCTCTTCGCCGTGGAACCCGTGGAGCTCCGGAGCCGGGACCTGGCGCGGTACCTGGAGCTCTCCCGGGCCGTCACCGGCGAGGCCATGAAGGCGGTCTTCGCCGAATGGCGCCGCCCCGGCAGCGGCTGCGGGGGCGGCCTGGTCTGGTTCCTGAAGGACCTCTGGCCCGGCGCGGGCTGGGGCCTCCTGGACAGCACCGGCCGCCCCAAGGCGGCTTACTGGCACTTGCGCCGGGCCTTTGCCCCCCGCACGGTGCTGATCACCGACGAGGGCCTGGAGGGGATCCATCTCCACGCCTTCAACGAGCGCCCGGAGCCCCTGGAGGCGGAACTGGAGCTGGAACTCCTCCAGGGCGGGCGCATCCCCGTGGGCCGCGGAAGCCGCCGCCTCCGCCTGCCGGCCTTCGGCGCTGAGACCGTCTCCGGCGAGGCCCTCTTCCCCGCCTTCATGGACCTGGCCTACGCCTACCGGTTCGGGCCCCCCCGGCACGACGTCGCCGTGGCCCGGCTGCGGGAGGCCGCCAGCGGGCGGAGCCTGGGATCGGACGTCCACCTCCCCCTGGGGCACGGCCGTCCCTTCGCCGAGCTGCCGGGGCTGCAGACCGCGGTCCGCGCCTTCGAGGACGGCACGGCGGAAGTGGAGCTCCGGACGGAGGCCTTCCTCCAGGGCGTGCACCTGGCCTGCGCGGACCGGCTGCCGGACGACAACGCCTTCCCCCTCCCGCCGGGGGAGGTCCGGGTGGTGCGGTTCCGGCCGTCCGGGCGATCGGGCGGCCCGCCGCCGGGGCCCTTCAAGGTCCGGCTCATGGCGCTCAACCTGAGGGAGGGCCTGACCCTCCGGCCCGACGCGCCCGCGGGAAGCTGAGCCTTCCGCCTCGTCGCGAAAAGGCATTGAAGCATTCCGCATTGTGTGAAATTATCGTCATGATCATCGCATTCTGAATTTTTTGTCGGATCCAGGATCCCTGCAGGGAAGGTAGGCCAAGCATGCGCATCGCCGTCGTCGGTCTCGGATACGTGGGGCTGCCTCTGGCCCTGGAACTGGCGAAGCACTTCCCGGGAACCCTGGGCTTCGACATCCACGCCGCCAAGGTCGCGGAGCTCCGGGCCGGCGTGGACCGCACCCGGGAGGTGGACCCCGAGGCCTTGAAGGCCACGGCCCTCCAGATGACCAGCGATCCCGAGGAACTCCGCGCCGCGGACTTCTTCATCGTGGCGGTGCCCACGCCCATCGACGGGTGGAACCGCCCGGACCTCACGCCGATCATCAAGGCCAGCGAGACCCTGGGGAAGGTGATCCGCAAAGGCAGCATCGTCGTCTATGAGTCCACGGTCTTCCCCGGTGTCACCGAGGAGGTCTGCGGCCCGGTCCTCGAGAAGCACTCGGGCCTCGTCTGCGGCGTGGACTTCAAGCTCGGCTACTCGCCGGAGCGCATCAACCCCGGCGACAAGGTGCACACCGTGGACCGCATCGTGAAGGTGGTCTCGGGCCAGGACGCGCCCACCCTGAAGACCATCGCGGGCGTCTACGGCACGGTGGTGAAGGCCGGCGTCCACGAGGCCAGCTCCATCAAGGTTGCCGAGACGGCCAAGGTCATCGAGAACACCCAGCGGGACATCAACATCGCCCTCATGAACGAGCTGGCGATCATCTGCGAGAAGGTGGGCATCCGCACCATGGACGTGCTCCAGGCCGCGCGCACCAAGTGGAACTTCCTGCCCTTCAGCCCCGGGCTGGTGGGCGGCCACTGCATCGGCGTGGATCCCTACTACCTCACCACGAAGGCGGAGGAGCTGGGCTACCTGCCCCAGGTGATCCTCGCCGGGCGGCGCATCAACGACACCATGGGCGCCTACGTGGCCCAGAAGCTGGCGAAGCTCCTCATCCAGAAGGAGATCCCGGTGAAGTCCGCGAAGGTGGGCATCCTCGGCCTCACCTTCAAGGAGGACGTCCACGACATCCGGAACAGCAAGGTGCCCGACATCGTGGCGGAGCTGCGCCAGTTCGGCATCGATCCGCTGATCCACGACCCCTTGGCGGACGGCGAGGCCACCCATGAGGAGTACGGCCTGCGCCTGTCGCCCTTCGAGGCCCTGCAGGACCTGGACGCCCTCGTCTTCGCCGTGTCCCACAAGGCCTTCCTGGACCGCGGCGTGGACGGCATCCGCGCCGCGCTCAAGCCCACCTCCGTGTTCGTCGACGTGAAGTCCGCCTTCCACCCCAGGGACTTCGCCGAGCCCATGGCCTACTGGAGCCTCTGATGACCCGCTATGAAGCGCTCTGCGAAGACCTGAGGCGCGCGCCGCGGCGCTGGCTCGTCACCGGCGTGGCGGGATTCATCGGCTCCAACCTCCTCCAACGGCTACTGGAGCTGGACCAGGAAGTCGTCGGCCTGGACAACTTCTCCACCGGGAATCCCGGGAACCTCGAGGACGTGCGGGGGTGCGTGCCCCCGGCGGCCTGGGCCCGCTTCCGGTTCATCGAGGGGGACATCCGCGACCTCGACGCTTGCCACCGCGCCTGCGAGGGCGCGGACGCCGTCCTCCACCAGGCGGCCCTCGGCTCCGTGCCGCGGTCCATCAAGGACCCCATCGCCAGCCACCAGTCCAACGTGGACGGCTTCCTCAACATGCTCGTGGCGGCCAGGGATGCGGGGGTGCGCCGCATGGCCTACGCCTCTTCCAGCTCGGTCTACGGCGACGACCCCGGCCTGCCCAAGGTGGAGTCCCGCACCGGGAATCCCCTATCGCCCTACGCCCTCACCAAGGTGATCGACGAGCAGTACGCGGCGATCTTCGCCCGCACCTACGGATTCAAGGCCATCGGCTTCCGCTACTTCAACGTCTTCGGCCCGCGCCAGAATCCCAACGGACCCTACGCCGCCGTCATGCCGAAGTGGCTCGCCGCCCTCACCGCCGGGGAGGCCTGCACCATCCATGGCGACGGGAAGACGAGCCGCGACTTCTGCTTCATCGCCAATGCCGTCCAGGCCAACCTGCTCGCCGGCGACGCCCCGGAAGCGGCGCTGGGCGAGGTGTTCAACGTGTCCTACGGCGGCACCACCTCCATCACGGATCTCTATGGCCTGATCGCCGACCGCCTCGCGGCGATCGTGCCGGGCTTCCGGCGCCAGGATCCGGTCTACGGACCGCCCCGGGACGGGGACATCCGCCACTCCCAGGCGGACCTCTCCAAGATCACCGCCCACCTCGGCTACGCGCCGACCCATTCCGTGGCCCAGGGCCTGGACGAGCTCGTGCCCTGGTTCGCCGCCCGCGCCGCCGTGCGCTGATGCGCGTCGCGGTGCTCGGAGGCGCCGCCCGGGACCTGGTCAATTTCCGGGGACACCTCCTCTCGGAGCTTGCGAAGGCCGGCCACACGGTCTACGGCCTCGCGCCTGGCGGGACGGACGCCATCCGGGCGGAGCTCGCGGCCCTGGGCGCCACGCACCTGGAGGCGCCCATCGATCGCACGGGCGTGAATCCGATCCGGGACCTCGCCAACGCCCGTCGGCTGCGACGGCTCCTGGAGGGGCTCCGGCTGGACTGCCTGCTGGCCTACGAGGTGAAGGCCGTGGCGTTCGGTCTCCGGGCCGCGGCCCAGGCTGGGATCCCCCGTCGCTACGCGATGATCACCGGCCGCGGCTCCACCCTGCAGGGCGACCCCGAAGGGCTCAAGGACCGCGCCGTGCGTGGCGCCGTGAAGGCCCTCTACCGCGGCGCCCTGGGTCGGGCCTCCGGCGTCCTGTTCCAGAACGAGGATGACCGGGCCTTCTTCGAGGCGGAGCGCCTGCTCCCCCCGCGGATCCCCCGCACCATCGTCAACGGCTCCGGGGTGGACGTGGACCACTTCGGCCTCGCCCCCCTGCCGGACGGGCCCACGGTCTTCCTCTTCGTGGGGCGCCTGCTTCGGGACAAGGGCGTGGAGGAGTTCGTGGAAGCCAGCCGCCGCGTCGCCTCCGGTGTGGCGCCCGTCCGCTTCCGCATCCTAGGGCCCCTGGACACCAACCCCAAGGCCATCCGGGAGGACCGGCTCGCGGCCTGGACCCGGGAGGGCGTCGTGGACTACCTGGGCGAGGCCAAGGATGTCCGCCCCGCCCTGGCCGCGGCCCATGTCCTGGTGCTGCCCTCTTACGGCGAGGGCACGCCCCGCTCGGTGCTGGAGGCCATGTCCATGGGCCGGGCGATCCTCACCACCGATGTCCCCGGCTGCCGCGCGGCGGTGCAGGACGGCCGCAACGGCCTGCTGGTGCCCGCCCGGGATCCCGCGGCCCTCGCGGCAGCCATGGCCCGCCTGGCGCAGGACCGGACCCAGCTCGCCCGCCTGGGGGCCGAAGGGCGCCGCGTGGCGGAGGCCCGTTACGATGTGCGCAAAGTTACAGGCGACATCCTTAGGTTCATGGAGATCCCCTGATTCCAGGGCCCTGGCCCCATGGACTATCTGGCCTACCTCCTCCGCAAGACCCTCCAGGACCCCGTGCGCATGGTCGGCTCGGGGTTCCGATGGCTGGAGGAGGCCCGCATGGACCGGCGGCTCGGCATCTGGACCCAGCGCAGGGTCTTCGTCCGACCCGCCACCTCGGCCGGGGACGGACGGCCCTGCCAGCCGGTGCCCTACAGCGTCCTGGCGGCCATCGAGCGGCATCTCCGGAGCCAGGACTTCCCCCTGGCGCGGTTCCTGGACGTCGGCTGCGGCGCGGGCCGGCCGCTCGCCTACTTCTCCCGCCTGCCCTTCGACAGCGTGGTGGGAATCGAGATCGATCCGGCCGCGGCGGCCCTGGCCCGGCGGAATCTCCGCCGGCTCCGCCCTGGATGGGCCCGCTGCGGGAGCCTGGGCATCCTCCAGGAGGACGCCCTCCAGGCGGACGTGGACTGGGTGGGCGCCGTCGTCTACCTGGCCAATCCCTTCGGTCCCCGGAGCATGGCGGCCTTCGCGGAACGGCTCCGGACCCAGCTCCTGGCGCGGCCCGGAGGAAGGATCCTCCTCTACTACGCCCTTCCGCTCCAGGAGGAGGGGCTCCGGTCGGTCTTCCCCGGCGCCCGGCAGGAGACCCTGGAGGGCCTGGAGCCGTGCCGGGTCTACCACCTGGATGCGGCCGGGGCGGCCTGAAGGCGGGCTCAGTCGTAGCGGTAGTGGTAGGCGTACCGGTAGGAGGAAGCGCCGAGCGGCATGGGGAGGGCCTGGACGTCGTTGAACACCCAACCCGCCGCCCGGATCCCGTGGCTGGACAGCTGGCGCACGCAGGTTCGGAGCTCGTCCATGGGGTGTGCGCCGTATTTCGCCACCACCAGCACGCAGCCCGCCTTCGCCCCGATGATGGCCGGGTCCGTCACGGCCAGGACCGGCGGCGCGTCCAGGATGACGAAGTCGTAGGCCTTGGAGGCCCCCGCGAGGAATTCGCCGAAGGCGTCTCCCAGGAGCAGCTCGGACGGGTTCTGCGGGATGGATCCGGACATGATCAGGTCCAGGCCGGGCACCTCGGTGGCGTGGGTCACGGCCTCCCGGTCCGCCAGGCGGGCGAGGATGTCCGAGAGCCCGCCGGAGCGGTCCCTGGCCCAGAAGTAGCGGTGCAGGGCGCCTTTCCGCAGATCGGCGTCCACCACCAGGACCCGGCTGCCGGCCTGCGCGAGCACCGCCGCGAGGTTGGCGCTGGTGAAGGACTTGCCGACGCTCGGCGCGGGCCCGGTGACCATGATGATGTTGCTGCCGGCATCCTTCATGGTGAAGTGCAGCATGGTGCGCAGGCTGCGGAAGCTCTCGGTCGCCAGATCGTCGGGATTCAGGGCCGCCAGCAGGTGCAGGCCGTCCTCTCCCCCGGTAAGGGCGCGGCCGTGGCCCTCCTGGGCGCGGCTGTGGGGCACCGTCACGAGCACCGGCAGGCCGAGGCGGGCCTCCAGCAGGCGGTGGTCCTCGACGCCGCGGCTCAGGGCCTTCCGGAAGATCACCAGGCCCAGGCCTACGAGGAGCCCGAGAAAGGTGAAGAGCCCGAGGAGCATGGTGCGGCGGGGCGCGATGGGGTCGGGATCGGGCGTCGCCGGATCCACCACCGCGACGCTGCCCACTTCCCCGGCGCTCGCCACCTGCAGCTGCTGGATGTTGTTCAGCAGGGAGGTGTAGAGGTCCGTGTCCACCTGCACGTCCCGGGAGAGGCGCACCACCTCCTGCTGGGCCCCTGGCAGGGCCTTCAACCGACCTTCGATGCGGGCGTTCTCCCCACGGAGCTGGCTGATCTGCTGGTTGAGGGTGGTGACGACATCCGAGCCCTCCTTGTAGGTCCTCAGGAGCTCCTGCTTACGCTGCTCCAGGGCGGAGATCTGGCCGCCCAGCGTGGCGCTCTGCTGGAGGTAGACGTCCCCTTCGCGGGACACGTCCACAGAGCCTGTCCGGGTGCGGAAGTCGCTGAGCCGCTGCTCGGCGGCATCCAGGCGCGCCTTCACCTGGGGCAGCTGGGACTGGAGCAGGGCGAGGGTCTTCGCCGCCGCGGCGTTCTTCCGCTCGATGCGGTGGAGCGTGTACTGGTTGATGATCTCGTTCAGAGTCCGAGCGCCGAGGATCGGGTCCGAGCTCTTGAGGGTCAGGCCCAGCACGTTGCTGAGCTTGCCCTTCTCCACCACCTCGAGATTCGCCCGCAGGGCGGCCATGGCCTCCACCAGGGGTTTCCGCGCGAGGGAATAGGCCTGCCCAGGCTCGCCCCGGAGGCTCTTGACCGTGAGCTGGACGGGATCCCCCGCGTAGACCACCGAGAGGGTCTCGCCCGGCGCCCCGCTCCCGAGGACGGCGCCCTTGGGCGACTCCAGCTGGAAGCGTCCGCCGGGGAGGGCGCGGACCCGGAAGGTCTGGCCGCGCAGGCTGTCGGGCACCTCGAACCGCGCCACTTCCAGGCGCGGGACTTCGGGATCGTGGCGGTGCAGGGCCTCCCCGATGACCGGGAGGAGCTTGGGCCTGGCCACCAGGTCCAGACCCAGGGCCTCCACCGTGCGGCCCAGCACCAGGTTGCTCTGGAGGATCTCGATCTCGCTCTGGGCCTCCGCGGGCTGGGAGAGGTAGCCCTCCAGGCGGGCGAACCCCGGGTCGGTGGCGGCCCCCTCCTTCCGGGGCACCACCTGGAGCATGGCCTGCACCTGGTAGACCGGCGCCGCCCGCCAGACGTAGAAGCCGCCTGCGGCGACGAAGAAGGCCAGGGCCCCGGCGACGAGCCAGCGACCTTCCCACAGGTTGCCCAGCCACTCGAAGAGGCCCAGCTCCTCCGCCTCCCCGGGGGCAGGAAGGGGGGAGACCGGCGCGCCGGCGGGGTGGAGGGGCTGCACGCCGCGGGGGAGGGGGCTGTTCATGCGGACCTTCGCTCGGAGTTCAGCCGGGGCAGCCAGTCGGCCACGGCGAGTTGGATGCGGTGCCAGGCGGCCTGGAAGGCCTCCGCGCCCCGACGGTAGGGATCGGCGATCTCGCGTGCCTCTGCCGGCCGCCAGTGGCCCAGCAGGAAGACCCGCCCCCGGACGCTGGGGAACAGGGCCTCGCACCAGGCCTTCTGGGCCTCATCCATGACCAGGACCAGCTCGGCGCCGAGGGCCAGATCCGGCGTGACCTGCAGGCCGCGGTGGGCGGAGAGATCCAGGCCCTCGGCGCGGCCGAGGCGGACCGCTTCTGGATCGGCGGGGGCGCCCTCCATGGCCGCGAGCCCGGCGGACGCCACTTGGATCCGGGCCGGGAGGGCTGCACGCAGGAGGGCCTCGGCCAGGGGGCCGCGGCAGTGGTTGCCCTCGCAGAGCACCAGGATCCGCCCGATGGTGCCGGCGCTCATGGCTTGGAGTTGAGGGAGGAGCCCAGGTACTTGGCGCTGGTGGCGGTCTCCAGCAGGCCAGTGTAGGTGGGCAGGATCTGGTTCATGACCTGGCCCCAGCGGACGATCGTGCCCTTGTCCACGTACACCATGTCCCGGGGGCGGAGGGGGAAGCGGTCCGCCAGGACCATGGCGGTGGGGTTCCTGGCGTCGAGGTGGTAGACCTCCACGGCGTCCGGCGAGGCGCCCTGGCGGATGACGTAGATGCAGCGGGCGTCCGCGGTCAGCCCTGCGATGCCCCCGGATTCCTGGATGGCCTGAGCCAGGGAGAGCTCGCCGTGGATCATGGGCGCGGTGCCGGGCCGGGCCAGCTCGCCGAGCATGTAGACCGGGGCGTCCTGGACATTGGGCACCTGCAGGGAGTCACCGTCCTTCAGGTAGATCTGGCCGATGCGGTTGCCCTTGAGCATGAGGGCCTGGAAGTTGAGGCTCCAGGTCTGGCTGCCGCGGGAGAGGAGGATCCGGCTGTCGTCGGAGGCGGGGAGGAAGCCCCCAGCCCGGTTGACCGCCTCCGCCAGGGTCAGCGGCACGTCGTTGACGGGGTAGACGCCGGGGTTCTTCACCTCGCCGCCGATGTAGACCCGCTGGGACCGGAAGGCGATCACCTTCACGTCCACCTGGGGGTTCTGGAGCACCTTGTCCAGCGCGGCGGTGACCCGGTCCCGCACCTGGCTGACGCTGAGCCCGGCCACCTGGAGCTTGCCGACGTGGGGGAAGTAGAGCGCCCCCTGTTCGTCCACCACGGAGCCCGTCGCCGCATCCTGGCGGTACTGGCCCAGGGGGAGGGTGATCTCGGGATGGTCCCAGACCGTCACCAGGAGCACGTCCTGGGGACCGACCTTGTAGGGCTCGGGCTTCTGAGCCAGCAGGGGCGCCAGCGCGGCGGCGCCATCCGGGGCCGGGGGGGCCTCGGCCAGGGCACGCACGTCGAGGGGATGGAGGGTGACCCGGAGGCCGTTCACCTCTGTGGAGGAGCCTTCGTTCCTGCTGGGGCGTTCCCGGAACTTCATGCCCGGGGCGGCACAGGCCGTGGCCAGGAGAAGGGCCGCGAGCGCCAGTGGGGCTGCTGCGGCGGCCCGTCGCCTCGGGGCCGCACCCCG
>DASTWQ010000108.1:0-4674 GCA_035758545.1 Holophagaceae bacterium
CCTGACCTGGAGCGTCACCGGGGCCACGGGCCTGCGCCTGGATCCGGGCGCCGGCGACGTGAGCGGGACCACCTCCCGCGCCGTGGCCCCGGCGGCGACCACCACCTACACCCTCACCGCCACCAACAGCGCGGGCTCCACCCAGGCGACGGTGACGGTCACCGTCGCCGCGCCCAAGCCGCTCATCGCCAGCTTCACCGCCAGCCCCTCCACCATCTCCGCCGGCGGCAGCTCGACCCTGGCCTGGAGCGTCACCGGCGCCACCAGCCTGAGCCTCAATCCCAACATCGGCGCGGTCTCGGGGTCCTCCTACGCCGTGAGCCCCACGGCGACGACCCAGTACACGCTGACGGCCACGAACGCCGCCGGCAGCGCCACCGCCGCCGTCACCGTGACGGTCCAGTCCTCAGGGTTCATCCCGCCAGGGGATCCCGGGTCCGCGGACGCCAGCTTCACCCTCAGCAGCCAGCAGACCCATCCCATCTCGCCCTACATCTACGGCATCAACGGCTCCAAGGCCGTGGACAACCCGGACTGGGCCTGGGAGCCGGACCACTGCGGGGTGATCCGCGCCGGGGGGAACCGCTGGACCGCCTACAACTGGGAGACCAACGCCAGCAACGCCGGCACGGACTGGGGGCCCTACAGCAACGACAGCTACCTGAGCGCCAGCACCACGGCCGGCGCCGCCCTCACGGACCGCATCGACGCCGCCCGGGCCGGCGGGAACGCCGCGCTCATCACCCTCCAGATGCAGGGCAAGGTGGCGGGGGACGAGAACGGCGACGTGAGCGCCGGCCAGGTCGCCACCCGCTTCAAGGACGTGGCCTTCGCCAAGGGCTCGGCCTTCAGCGATCCGCCGGATCCCGCGGATTCGAAGGTCTACATGGACGAGTGCCTGGCCTTCCTGAAGGCCCGGTATCCGGACGGGTTCACCGCCGCCGCCTCCGAGCCGGTCTTCCTCGAGCTCGACAACGAGCCCGACCTCTGGAACAGCACCTTTAACCTCATCCAGCCGACGGCGCCGACCATCGCGGACTTCCTCGGCCGGAGCGCCTCGCTGGCGGCCGCGCTCAAGGCCGTGGCGCCCCAGGCGAAGCTCTTCGGGCCCGTGAGCTACGGCTTCAGCGGCTACTGGAACTTCCAGGGCGCCACGGACGGCGGGTCCCCCACGCCGGACGGCTATGACTGGTTCCTGGACACCTACCTGGCGCGCATGAAGGCGGAGAGCGACGCCGCGGGCCTGCGCAGGCTGGATGCCCTCGACCTGCACTGGTACCCCGAGACCTACACCTCCGGCGGCACCCGCATCACCGACGACCAGGGCGACGCGCCCAGCGCGGAGCTCATCTCGGCCCGTGTCCAGGCGCCCCGCGCCCTCTGGGACCCCAGCTTCGCCCCGGCGGCCTCCGACAATGACAACCGCGATCCGGACCGGGACTCCAGCTGGATCGCCCACGATGTGTTGGGGGAGGCCGTGCGGCTCATCCCCCGCCTGAAGGACAAGATCGCCCACGGTTTCCCGGGCACGGCCCTGTCCTTCAGCGAGTACGAGTTCGGCGGCGGGCTCCACATCAGCGGCGCCCTGGCCGAGGCCGACTGCCTGGGCATCTTCGGCCGGGAGGGCGTGTTCTCGGCCACCTACTGGGCCCCGGGCCGGTCCACCTCCGGGGGCGGCTACACCACCGACGAGCCCTACATCCTCGCGGGCTTCCGGATGTTCCTGGACTATGACGACGCGGGCTCACGGTTCGGCGACACGGGGCTCTCCGCCGCCACCAGCGACATCACGGGCACCAGCGTCTACGCCTCCATGGACGCGGGGCATCCGGGGCGGGTCGTGATCGTGGCCCTCAACAAGACCGCCGCCGCGAAGACCGCCGCCATCCGCCTGACCCACACCCAGGCCTTCACCACGACCCAGGTCTGGACCCTCACCCAGCAGGCCGCGGGCACGGCCATCCCCAAGCCCGTCCGGCAGGCGGACATCCACCTGCCGGTGACGAACGGGTTCATCCTGCCGATGCCCGCCTACAGCGTGACGACGGTGGTACTGCAGTAGGGCTCAAAACGAGACGCCCAGCACCTTATCCACCGCCGCCTGGGCGATGGGGTGGTAGCCCGGCCGGGCGGCCTTGTAGATGTCCAGGGCCCTGGCCTTGCCTTCTGGGGTCTTCGCCAGGTCCTGGTAGAGGGGCAGGATGAGCTTCTGGCGGCCGATCTCCAGGAGATAGGCCCGGAGCCGGGCGTCCGCGGGCGCGTAGCCGTGGGCGATGGCGAGGCGCAGCCAGACGTGCTCCACCTCGGCGTTGCCCTTCTCGGTGATGTGGAAGGCGCCGTCCAGGGCCGTCATCTGCGCGGCGGTCAGGTCCGCGGGCAGGCCCAGCAGGAAGCGCAGGCGCTCCTGGGTGCTCCAGGCCGCGAAGGGCAGGGCGGCGGTGTCCTCGCCCTTCAGCCAGGCGGCGGTGGCGGCGTCCACCTTGTCGAAGAGGTCCGAGTGCGGGGCCGGCACGTCGGCGGGCAGGCCCGGCTGGTAGAGCCAGGCGTCCAGGGGGATCCCCGCGGCGGCCTTCGGATCCTGCTTGAAGAGGTGGGTCTTCAGGTAGGCCGTGAAGTCCTCGGTGGTGATGCTGTGGAAGGCGAAGTGGTCCATGTAGCCGCGCAGGAAGGCGTCAAAGCGCTTGCGGCCGTAGGTCTGCTCCAGCAGGCGCAGGAAGATGGAACCCTTCTCGTAGGGGATGTCGGTGAGGCTGTCGTCGGGGTCCTGGCCCATCAGGTCCGGGCGCAGGATGGTCTCGGCGGCGGGAAGCGTCTTCACCTGCTTGTCGAGGGTCTGGCGGCCCAGGACCGCCTGCATCTCCTCGTCATCGCGGCCGTAGAGGGCCTCCACGATGCGGCGCTCCACATAGGTGGTGAAGCCCTCGTTGAGCCACACGTCGCCCCAGGTGGCGTTGGTGACCAGGTTGCCGCTCCAGCTGTGGGCCAGTTCGTGGGCGACGAGGGAGACCAGGCTGCGGTCGCCGGCCAGGATCGTCGGCGTGGCGAAGGTGAGGCGGGGGTTCTCCATGCCGCCGTAGGGGAAGCTGGGGGGCAGCACGAGGATGTCGTAGCGGCCCCAGCGGTAGGGGCCGTAGAGCCGCTCGGCGGCCTCCATCATCTTCTCGGTGTCCGCCAGCTCCCAGGCAGCCTTGGCCATCATGGACGGCTCGGTCCACACGCCGCAGCGCTTGCCCAGGGGCTGGAAGCTGATGTCGCCCACCGCCAGCGCGATCAGGTAGGTGGGGATGGGCTTGTCCATCCTGAAGGCGTAGGTCCCGGTGCGGCGGTTGCTGAGGTCCTGCTCCGCGCTCATCACCGCCCGCAGCGCCTTGGGCGTGTGGATCAGCGCCGAGTAGGTCACGCGCACGCTGGGGCTGTCCTGGAGGGGGATCCAGGTGCGGGCGTAGATGCTCTCGCTCTGGCTGAAGAGGTAGGGGTGCTGCTTGCCCGCGGTCATGGAGGGCTCCAGCCACTGGAGGCCGCCGGCGGTGGGCCGGGTGTGGTAGGCGACCTCGACGGTAGTGGCGTCGGCCGGCAGCTCGATCTCCAGGGGGGCGCCCAGGACCTTGTCCTCCGCGCCGAGCTTGAAGGGGGCGGGCTTCAGCAGCTTGCCCTTGCCGGCCTGGACGCCCTCGATGTCGAGGCCGTGGGTGTCGAGGACGAGGCGGGTGGTGCCCGGCTGCTCGTGCTTCACCGTGAGGCGGGCGGTGCCCTTCAGCGCCTTCGCCTGGAAGTCCACCGTGAGGTCCAGGGCCACGTGGGCCACCCGGATCTCCTGGGGGTTGCCGTAGGAGTGGGGATCCACCACCGGCGCGAGCTTCAGGGAGGCGGTGCCCGCGAGGGCCGGCAGGGCCGCGGCGAGCAGCAGGGACAGGGCGGGGCGGGGCATCGGGACCTCCTGGGGGCGGAAGTTCCAGGATGGGCCATCGGAGCGGATCCTAGAACCCTTCTCAACCCTCCGGGGTCCGGAGGGGTCTCATCCTGGAAGCCCTCACGGAGGCCCCATGCGCCGCCTCGCCGTCCTCACCCTCCTCACCGCCCTCGCGGGGCCGGCCTTCGCCCAGGAGGCCGCCCCGGCGCCGCCTCCGGCCGGCCAGGCCCGCCAGGCCCGGCCGGGCCGCGGCGACCTCCAGGCCCTCGGGCTCACGGAGGACCAGAAGCAGAAGCTCCGGGAGGTCCGCCGCCAGTACGCCAACGACCCCGAGGGCCGCCGCAAGGCCGTGCGGGAGATCCTGACGCCCGAGCAGCGGGAGAAGCTGAAGGAGCTCCGCCGGGCCCGCCGCGAGCGCCAGCGGGCCCCTCAGGACTGAGCCCTCAGATCCGGGCCAGCGCCGCGAGGTCCTCCACCACCGGCGCCGGGCCCGCGAGCAGGTCACCGCTGCGGCGCCAGCCGTCGGCGGAGCCGTCCCAGTCCCGCAGGACGCCGCCGGCCTCCTGCACCAGCAGCGCGCCGGCGGAGACGTCCCAGGGCTTGAGGCCCAGCTCGAAGAAGCCGTCGAACCAGCCCGCCGCCGTGTGGGCCAGGTCCAGGGCCGCGGAGCCCGCCCGCCGCAGGCCCTTGGCCTGGGTCAGCGCCGTCTCGAAGACCGGCATGAACCGCTGGAGCCGCGGCGTCATCTGGAAGGCGAAGCCCAC
>DASTWQ010000115.1:0-9807 GCA_035758545.1 Holophagaceae bacterium
GTGGGCTTCGCCTCCGCCCTGGAGGTCTGCCGCCGGCCCGAGGGCGACTGCACCGAGCATGGCGTCCTCGCCGTGGCGCTCCTCCGCCGCCTCGACGTGCCGGCCCGCGGCGTGCTGGGCTGGGTGGGCCTCGGCCGCACCCTCGGCATGCACTTCTGGGTGGAGGTGAAGCTCCGGGATCGCTGGGTGCCCGTGGATCCGACCTTCGACCAGGCGCCGGCCTCGGCCTTCCGCCTGGCCCTGGGCGCCACGGACCTCGCGGACCTCGGCAGCCTGGGCTGGGACCGCATGGCCACGGCCCTGGGCGGCGGCAGCTTCGTGCCCCAGGACGCCCCTCCCCCCCTCTGCGACGGCGCCACGGTCACCGCGCCGGACGGCACCCGCCTGACCTGGCCCGGCGCCCGCTGGCGACTCCAGGACGGCGGACTGTCCCTGGAGGTACCCGGACAGGCGCCGCTCGCCGCGGAGGCCTGCCTGCCCCCGGCCCCCGCGGAGCTGGAGGGCGCCCGCTCCCTGCAGGGCGCCGGCGGCCGCAAGGGCTGGTGGCATCCAGCCACCGGGATCCTCCGCATCGACCTGGGCGGGCGCCGCTGGCTGCAGCTCTCAGGCTGCACCGAGGCCCAGGCCTTCGCGGCCCTGGACACGCTGGAGGTCCAGGCTGGGCGCTGAGGCCCGGCTCGCCGCCGACCACCGGGCCCTGGACGGCCTGCTGGCCGAGGGCCTCTCGGCACTGGAGGCCGGGAACATCGACCAAGCCCACCGGAGCCTGGACCGGCTCTGGATGCGGCTGGCGGTCCACATCCGCGCAGAGCACAAAGCCCTCTTCCCCGCGGTGCTCGCCGCGCGGCCGGACCTGGCGGATCTCCTTTCGCGCCTGCGGGCGGACCATGACCTGTTCATGGAGGGGCTGGCCCGGCTCCTGCCCCGCCTGAAGGCCCCTGCCCCGGACCTCGCGGCCCTCCGCTCGGAACTCGGCCTCCTCGAGGCCCGCCTCGCGGAGCACAACGCCCGGGAGGAAGCCGATGTCTATCCGGCCGCCGCCCGGGAGGACGCCCTGGACTTGGCCGTGGCCCGGGAACTGGCCTTCCTGCCGGAGCGCTACGGCGTCTGAGCGAGGGCCGGGATCCAACGCCTCAAGGCTGGAGGGTCCCGGATCGGCTGGCGGCGGTGTAGGAGATTCCGGCCGCGGGTGTCGGATCCAGGACCAGGGGCACCTGCAGGTTGGGCGTCTGGATCCGGGTCACGGTCCAGTCAATGGGCTGGCTGGACGCAAGGGAGGCCCCCGGCATCCAACCCGTGAGACCACTGAGGTCCGGAAGGTGGTCCGCGCCATCTGCCGACTGGGAGCTCCACCCAGACGTCACGGCCTCCTCCCAACAGACGCCGCGGTTGGATTGCCGGTAGACGAGATCGGTCCAGCGGGTGCCAGCGTCGAGGCTCCATCGGGCCACCGGCAGAGCAGCGCCATTCACTGAACTGGAGGAGAGGACCGGCAGGTCCATGCCGGGGGGCAGGGCCAGCGGCGAGGCAGGCGCCTCCTCAGTGACGCTGACGGCGCGGCGGAGACCGGTACCGTCCTGGAGCGCGGCCCGGACGTCCTCCACGAACAGATCCCCAGACTGGAGCACCCCGGCGGGCACGGATCCGAAGGTGAAGGTCGTGGTGCTGCCGAACCCGAGGCTGACCCTCGCCTTGGACCGCTCGCCGGAGGCGGAACCGGCGGTGATGAACCGGACCTCTCCGTGAAGGACTTCCCCGGCCTCGGCAGGGTCGAGGTCCAGCGTCACCGGTGCCAGGACCAGACCTTGGTCCAGATCCAAGGTCCCCACGGAAACGGGGTCACCGTTCATCATCACCGCGCCCCGGGAGAGGAGGAGGCGATCCGGTACCGAGGCCCCGGAAGGCGTCCGCGCGACAGCGAGATCCAAGGTCCCATCATCCACCTGAAGGTCGAAGGAGGGTGCGTCGACGGTGACCTTCGTGGACCACCGCCCGACCGAGACCTGAGCTGTGCCCTTGTCACCCAGGCCCGCCAGGGTGCCGGTCACCTGGCTGCTGGTCTGGACCGCCCCGTTGACCACCAGCTGAGGTGAAGCGATGTCCGGGGCCGGGACCTCGGCGACCGTGGCCTTCAGCACCCGGCCCGAGGGGACGGGCGTCACAAGGAGGCTCCCGGGCCAGGCGGCCGCCACGCCGTAGCGCCCTGCGGGATCCGTCAGGACGAAACGGAAGGTCCCGTCGCTGTCCTGGGGAGCGTCCTGCCAGGGTCCATCCCCGTCCTGGAATCCCACCGAGGAGGGCGGGATCGGGGATGCCTCGACCCGCAGGGACATCAGGGTCGAGCCCTGCCCGTCCACCAGCAGGCCCAGGACCGTGGTCGCCTCCGCGGTGCCGACGCCCTTGCCCGAGATGGTGAGCGCGTAGGTTCCAGGCGCGGTGGACGGATCCACATTCAGGGTCAGGGTGGAGGAGATGCCCTCGGTGGAGGCGGGCGCGAAGGCCGCGAGCACTCCGGCGGGCAGGCCCTCGGCCGCGAGATCCACCGCTCCGGCATATCCTCCGGAGCGCGTGATGCCGATCTGGACCGTTCCCTCATCGCCAGGGTGGATGAGCAGCAGGGAGGCCATGGACTCGACAGCGACGGACGGGACCGGGGGCGCCACCTGCATCGTGAAGGACAGGCTCTGATCTCCCACGCCGGGAGAGGAGGCCAGGAGCGTCAGCTGGTAGGTCCCGGCCAGCTGCGTTCCATCCGCATGGAAGGACAGGTGGCCGATCGTGTCCGATGGCCAGGCGACGCCGTAGGTCTCCGTGACCCCGGCAGGGAGCCCGGAGACCTGGAAGGAGATCGTGCCGTGGAAGCTCGGATCTCGTCGGACCGAGAGGGCGGCGTCCAAGTCGGCCGGTACACCCTGGGTGAGGGAGAGAGGCGAGGGGCTGACGCTGCCCACGAGGCTGAATTTGGCCGCCGGCGGGTCATTCGCGGGGGCAGGAGACCCGCCACAGGCCATGCCCAGCGCGAGCGACAGGACGGCGAAGAGCCGGAGGCTGGCGCCGCGTCCGCACGTCCATCCTCGACTGATCATGATTCCTCCGGGACCTTGGGTTCCGTCCATTCGCGCATTTCCCTCGGGCGCGGGGGAGGTGCGGTCCGGCCTTTTGGGCCTAGGCCACCCCCTCCAGCCCCAGGGGAGGCCCCTATGATCAAGCCATGCCTGGCTGGGACCTGAAGATCACACTGGAGACTGGGTCGGGGTTGCCTGTGTTCCGGCAGGTGGCGGAGGCGATCCGGAAGGACATCTCACGCGGCCGCCTGGCCCCTGGAGATCTCCTGCCCGGCTACAGGCTCCTCGCCGAGTCGCTGGGGGTGAACCGCAACACCATCCTCGCGGCCTACCAGGAGCTGCTCGGGGAGGGCTGGATCGTCAGCCGCCCCTCGGAGGGGACCTTCGTCGCCGAGGCCCCGCCGCGCTGGGCGCCTTCGGCGGAGCCCCCCGGGACCCCGGGCCCGCCCCCCGAGGCCGAGCCCATTCTGTCCATCGGCACGGGCGCGGCGGATCCCCGGGAATTGCCCCGCCTCCCCCTGGCCCGCGCCTACGCCCGGGCGCTGAACACCCCCGCCGCGCTCCGGGCCCTCGATCCCCAAGGGCTGCCGCGCCTCAGGGAGCTTCTGGCTGAGATGCTGACGCGCCTGCGGGGCTTCCCCGCCGATCCGGGACGGCTGATGGTCACCCGCGGAAGCCGGATGGGCCTCTACCTGGTGATCCAGTCCCTCATCCGGCCAGGGGACCGGGTCGCGGTGGAGTCGCCCGGTTCACCCAGGGCCTGGGAGGTCCTCCGGGAGCGGGGTGCGGAACTTGTCCCGGTCCCTGTGGACCACGAAGGCCTACAGATTGACGCGCTCGAGGCGAGACTCCGGGAAGGTCCGCTCCGGATGGTGCTGGTGACGGCGGCCTGCCAGTATCCGACCACAGTCTCCCTGGTCGAATCCCGGCAGAGACGGCTCCTGGGGCTCTCGCTCCAGCACAGGTTCCATCTCCTCGAGCACGATGCCGGAGGGGAATTCCATTTCGGCGGCCCCCCGGCCCTGCCCCTGGCCGCGAAGGACGTCAGCGGCGGCGTCATCCATGTGGGCACCCTCTCCCGCTTGCTGGCGCCGGGCCTGAGGCTCGGCACCATCCACGCGCCCCAGGAGGTCATGGCCTCTCTCCGCAGGGTCCGCAGCCACATTGACGGGTCCGGCGATCCGATCCTCGAACTCGCGATCGCGGACCTCATGGAAGAGGGCGCCCTGGCCCGCCATGTCAACCGCCTGGAACGGACCTTCGCCCGGCGGCGGGACGTCCTGATGGAGGCCCTCCATGGCCTGCAGGGAGTGGCCCTGTCCATCGCGCCGCCCCGCCTCGGGTCTGCGCTCTGGATCGAGGCTCCCGGCACGGATGTGGACCGCTGGCACACACTGGCCCGGAAAGCGGAAGTGGAGTTCAAGCCGGGACGTGCGTTCCTGCCGGAGGGCGGCGCCCTGAACTGCCTGCGGATGGGCTTCACCGGCCATGACGAGCGCGAATTGAAGGAGGCCGTGCAACGGATGTCCCTGGCATTGTCGGCCCTCCATCGCGGAGGCTGAGCCTTCCCGAGCCCGGCGGGGCATGGGATTCTGGAGGGTCCTGGAGTCCCCGTGCCCGCCATCGCCCTCAGCCTCGTCCAGGTCACCAAGCGCTACGGCGCCCGCACCATCCTGGACCAGCTCTCCCTCGGCCTGATGCAGGGCGAGAAGGTGGGCCTCATCGGCCGCAACGGCGCCGGCAAGAGCACCCTCTTCAAGCTGCTCAGCGGCGAGGACACGCCGGACGGCGGCGAGGTGATCCTCACCGGCGGCCTGCGCCTGGCCCAGCTCAGCCAGGAACCCGAGTTCACGCCGGGCGCCACCGTGCGGGAGGCCCTGGAGGCCGCCCTGGCGGACCACCGGGCCCTGCTGGAGCGCCACGCCGCCATCCATGAGGCCCTGGCGGCGGGGGAATCCGGGAAGCTCCACGAGGAGCTGGAGGCCATCGAGCATCGCCTCCAGGACTGGGGCTGGGATCTCGCGCCCCGCGTGGCGGAGGCCGCCACCTTCTGGGGGCTCGTGGACCTGGACGCCCCGGTGGCCGCCCTCTCCGGCGGCTGGCGCAAGCGCGTGGCCCTGGCCCAGGCCTGGCTGCGGCGTCCCGAGGTCATGATCCTGGACGAGCCCACCAACCACCTCGATCCGGACCAGGTGGAGCGCCTCCAGGCCTGGCTCCAGGGCTTCGACGGCGCCCTGCTGCTCATCACCCACGACCGCCAGCTGCTGGATGCGGTAGTGGACCGCATGGTGGAACTGGAGGACGGGAAGGCCCTCTCCTACGAGGGCGGCTACAGCGACTACCTGCTCCTGAAGGCCGACCAGGAATTCCGGGAAGCCCGGCTCACGGACCACATGCAGAACCGCCTGCGCACGGAGCTGGCCTGGCTCCGCCGCGGCGCCAAGGCCCGCACCCGCAAGTCCAAGCTGCGCATCGAGGAGGTCCTCGACCTCAAGGACGAGGTGGCGGACCGCACCCGGCTCGTCTCCCGCCAGGCCCTCGCCTTCCAGGGCGGTGACAACCGCAGCGACGCCCTCCTGAACGGCCGCAGGCTGGCCTTCAGCTATCCCGGCGGCCCGGAGCTGCTGGGCGGCCTGGACCTGGTACTGCAGCGGGGCATGCGCATCGCCCTGCTCGGCCCCAACGGCTGCGGCAAATCCACCCTGCTGAAGCTGCTCCTGGGGGAGCTGGCGCCCACGGGCGGCGAGCTGGACCGCCATCCCAAGCTCAAGATCACGACCCTGAGCCAGGGCCGGGGCGAGCTGGACGGCGGCCGGGACCTGGCCTGGAACCTCTGCGAGGGCTCGCCGACGGTGAGCTTCGGCGGCGCCATCACGCCCACGCAGGTCTACCTCTCGCGCTTCGGCTTCTCCGTGCCGGACCAGAAGCGGGACGCGGCGAGCCTCTCCGGCGGCGAGCGGAACCGCCTGCTGCTGGCCAAGGCCATGCTCGGCCCCGCGGACCTCCTGGTGCTGGACGAGCCCACCAACGACCTGGACATCCCCACCCTCCAGAACCTGGAGGAGGCCCTGCGGAGCTTCCCGGGCACGCTGCTGCTGGTGAGCCACGACCGCTTCTTCCTGGACCAGGTGGCCACCCACACCCTGGCCTGGCAGGCCGGCTCGCCGCGCTGGGAGCTCTACGAGGGCAATCCCACGACCGTGCGGGAGCTCCGCGCCGCCCGGGCCGCGGAGGCGGCGCCGGCCGCTCCGGCCAAGGTGGCCGCAAGCCCCGCGGACGCGCCCGCCCGGGCCCGGAAGCCGGGTCTCAGCCAGAAGGAGCAGCGGCGCCTGGCGGAGGTCGAGGGGGCCATGGCCGCCCTGCACGGGAGGATCGAAGGCCTCGACGCCATCCTCGCCGACCCCGCCGCCTTCCTCACCGCCGATGCCCCGGGTCACCAGGCCCTCAAGGACCGGGACGGGGCCAAGGCGGAGCTGGAGGCCCTCGAGCTGGAGTGGCTGGAACTGGAGGAGAAGCGGGCGGAGGCCTGAGGCCTGTCTGGAACGGAGCTGGCCCAGCGTGAAAGGAAGGTCCGGGCCGCGGCATTCCGGGTGAGGAGGCTCCCATGCCCGATACCTCTATCCCTCCGCGCTTCGTGGATGCCCTGCGGATCGCCTCACCCTGCGACGTGCCCTGGTCCGCCATGGCCGGCGATGACCGGGTCCACCACTGCGGCCAGTGCGACCGCCTCGTCTACCAGGTGGCCCGCCTCACCGCCGACGAGGTCGAGGCCCTCTTCCGCGCCGGGGGCGAGGCGCCCTGCCTGCAGCTCCGGCGGCGGGCGGATGGCACCGTCATCACCGCCGACTGTCCCGTGGGCCTGCGGCGCCTCCGGGCCCGGCGGCGCACCCGCCTCGCGGCCGCGGCCTTCGCCACGCTGATGACCGCCTGCGGCGGCGGACGGGCGGAGTCCAGCTCCGGGCAGGTGCTGACGGGCCGGATCGGCCTGGTCTCCAGTGCCCCGGCGGCCGGAACCCGGCCCCGGATCCACCGGCGGACGCAGCCCCCGCCCCCCGCCCTCGGGGGCGCACCGGCCGTTTCCTGCCCCCTCGAGACCCGGGGGAAGGTCGCCCCGCCTCAGCCCCCGGCCCCGGCTCCAGCTTCCCACCCGGAGGCGCCCCGCCTACCCTGAGGGTCCATCCCCGTGCGAGGTCCCATGGTCGTGGTGTTGATCGTCCTGCTCGTGGTGGTCGTGTTCTTCGCCGTGGCCCTGCTCGCCATCCGCACCGAGGAGCTGCGCCGGGAGGACCGCCGCCGGGAGGACCTCCCCGTGCACCTGGAACGCCGGAAGGGCGACCGCCGCCAAGGCGGCAGCGGCGCCCACTTCCGCTGGAAGGTCCGCACCCTCAAAGGCAAGCTCAAGCGCTAGCCTGGGCCCGCCTTCCTACCGCCTCAGAACATCCATTCCATGCCACGCAGGTTCGCAGTCCAAACCGCGCATCGAGCTTCGTTTCCCTTGCACCCGGAATGGAGGCTCCAGCTCCGCGAGCCCGAGCGAGCGGGAGAAGGCTCCGGGGGAGCCTTCGATAGCTGGAGGCTCCAGCTCCGCGAGCTGAGGCGAGCGGGAGGACAGCGCAGGGCGCTGTCCGATAGCTGGAGGGAACGCCCGACATTAAAATGTGGTGGGCGTGAGAAGCGCTCCGGCAAGCCAGCGGGGCTCGGCCTTGCCCCAAAACAAAAACCCCCGCGTAAGAGCGGGGGGAAGTTGGTGCACCCGGAGCGATTCGAACGCCCGACCTACAGGTTCGTAGCCTGTTGCTCTATCCAGCTGAGCTACGGGTGCCGGAACAGGCAGTGTATCAAAGCTCCGTTCCTTGTCCATCCCAAAGCCTGAGCGGCTCGGTCCGGGACGCCGGGCAGGCCTGGCCCGTCAGCTCCGTGGCCAGCCGGTCCATGAGGGCCCGGGCGGTGGTGAGCTTGCCGCCCAGGACCAGACGCAGATTGGCGAGGCGGGGGTGGGCCTCCAGCACCGCCTCCCGGCTCAGCTTGTCCGTGCCGCCGTCCGCCGCCACCAGGGGCCGCACGCCCAGCTCCTCGGCCGCCACCGGCAGGTTCCGCCAGTCCGTCGCGGGGAGGAAGCGCTCCAGCGCGTGCAGCAGCTCCTCCCGCTCCGCCTCGACGATGGGCACCCAGCCGTCCTCCACCTCCCGCTCGGTGGTGCCCACCTGGATCAGGCCGTCCCGGGGGATGACGAAGAGGATGCGGCCCTTGCTCCGCATCATGGCCCAGGGCCGCGCGCAGCGCTCCAGCGGCGTGCCCTTCGGATCGAACCAGAGATGGATGCCGCTGGAGAGCCGCAGCCGCCGGCGGGTCTCGCCGAACCAGCGGGCCAGGAACGGGTCGGTCCAGGGGCCTAGGGCGAACACGAAGCGCTTCGCGGCCACGGTGCGCAAGGTCCCGTCCCGCCGGTCCCGGAGGCGCATCGCCCGCAGGCCGCCGCCGCCCTCCTCGAAGCCCTCGACCTCGTGGAAGTCGAGCGCTGCGGCCCGGCTGGAGGCCATCAGGTCGCGCACCAGGTCCCGGTCGTGGGTGAGCAGGTCCGCGTAGGCCACGGCGCCGCGGAACCGCGTGCGCTCCGCCCGGGGATCCGCGCGGAAGATGGCCTGGGGCACGGCGCCGAGCGCCAGATCGCCGGGCCAGCCGGGGCGGTCGGAGCCCCAGCGGTCGTAGAAGCCGATGCCGAGCCGGTGGGTGAAACCCTCCCAGAGCCCGCGGTGGGGCATCCAGAAGGCCTCCCAGCGGCAGCGGGCCGGCGCGATCCGGGCCCAGGCGGCGCGCTCCTGCAGGCCCTCCCGCATCTGGCGGATATCCCCGGTCTGGAGGTAGCGGATGCCGCCGTGGAGCAGCTGGCTGGACCACTGGCTGGTGCCGCCGCCGACGGTGCCCCGGTCGATGACCGCGCAGGGCACGCCCCGCAGCGTCAGCTCCCGGGCCAGGGCCGCGCCATGGATGCCGGCGCCGAGGATGGCCACCTCGGTTTCGAGCCACTCCGGGAGCCCGCAGGCCGTGTCCGGGGAAGCGGGCCAGGGACTGGACAAGGTGTCAGGCATGGTGGCGTCCCGGGGAGGTTCCGTCGCACAGTGTGGACCAGGGGGCCCGCCATGCGCCAACTCGTCTTCGCCGTCCTCGCCGCCGCCCTCGGCGCCCAGAGTCCCGCACCGGACGCCGTGAAGGACGTCGCGAAGGTGCAGGAGGCCTACCACCACCAGGAACAGGCGAAGCTGCTGCCCTGGCTCCAGCAGGCCATCCAGTTCCCCACCTACGCCGGCAATCCCAAGGCCTGGATGGCCCAGAAGCGCTGGCTGAAGGCCCGGGCCGAGGACCTCGGCTTCGAGCTGCGGGACGCGGGCGCCGTCTTCGAGATCGAGCTGCCCGCGACGCTCCATCCCCGCACGGCGCCGGTGCTCGGCCTCGTCATCCACGGCGACGTTCAGCCCGTGGAGGCCTCCCACTGGAGCTTCCCGCCCTTCGCCGGGACCGTGAAGGACGGCTACGTCATCGGCCGCGGGGCCGCGGACGACAAGGGCCCCCTGATCCAGGCCCTGCTCGCGATGAAGGCCCTGGAGGACAGCGGCCTGCCCCGCACCCACACGATCCGCCTCCTGGTGGGCAGCGACGAGGAGAGCGGCTCCCAGGACATGACCGCCTACCTGAAGACCCACCAGGCGCCGGACTACAGCCTCGTCCTGGACAGCGCCTTCCC